>NZ_JBRIQN010000003.1:0-372379 GCF_052981855.1 Micromonospora sp. LZ34 | reverse complement strand
ACCAGGCCACCGCCTGGTCACACCGCACCGCCCTACCCACTGCTGCTTGACACCTCAGCTCCTGGGGTGTCTGACCCCGCTCCCACCCTCCTTCCTCCGCGTTGATCAGGAAGCTCGCGTCCGAGGACGCGCGATTCCTGATGCGAACTCCATGGTCAACACGTTGGCGGGTGGGGAAGGGCGGAGTCGGTGGGGTGGGCGACTCGTGAGTAACTGGAGTGGCATGGTTCCCTGTGATCCGTCCTGACCCCTGGACGCTGGGAGGAAACATGATCGAGTCGCTGCTGGTCGCCAACCGGGGCGAGATCGCCCGCCGGATCATCCGTACCGCCCGGCGGCTCGGCATCCGCGCGATCGCGGTGCACTCGGAGGCCGACGCCGGCCTGCCGTTCGTGACCGAGGCCGACGAGGCGGTCTGCGTGGGCCCGGCCAACCCGGCCCAGAGCTACCGCAACGTCGAGGCGATCCTCGCCGCCGCCAAGTCGACTGGTGCGCAGGCCATCCACCCCGGCTACGGCTTCCTGTCCGAGAACGCCGACTTCGCCCGTACCGTCGAGGCGAGCGGGTTGATCTGGGTCGGGCCCGGCGCGGACGCGATCACCGCGATGGGCGACAAGATCAACGCCCGCAACCTGATGGCGGCGGCCGGCGTGCCGGTGGCGCCCGGCACCACCGAGCCGGCGGCCGACATGGCCGCGGCGGTCAGCGCCGCCGCGGAGATCGGCTACCCGGTGATGGTCAAGGCGGCGGCCGGCGGTGGCGGCATGGGCATGGGCGTGGCCGCCGACGAGGCGGCGCTGCGCACCGAGTACGACAAGGTGCGCTCCTTCGCCGAGCGGATGTTCGGCGACGGCTCGGTGCTGATCGAGCGGTACTTCCCCCGGGTGCGCCACGTCGAGGTGCAGATCCTCGGCCTGGCCGACGGCCGGGTGGTGGCACTCGGCGAGCGGGAGTGCTCGGTGCAGCGGCGCAACCAGAAGCTGGTCGAGGAGTCGCCGTCCCCGGCGGTCTCCCCGGAGCTGCGCGAGCGCTTCCTGGCCGCCGCGGTCCGCGCCGGCGAGGCGGTGAACTACCGCAACGCGGGCACGGTGGAGTGCCTGTTGGTCCCGCGTCAACGGGACTTCGAGGACGCTGGCCCCGGCTCCGAAGAATTCTTCTTCCTGGAGATGAACACCCGGCTCCAGGTCGAGCACCCGGTCACCGAGCTGGTCTACGGCGTCGACCTGGTCGAGGAGCAGCTGCGGGTCGCCGCCGGGCTAGCCCCGACCTTCGACCCGGACGCGCTCGCCCCGCGCGGGCACGCCATCGAGCTGCGGATCAACGCGGAGGACCCGAAGCGCTTCCTGCCCGGGCCGGGTGCGATCACCGCGTGGACCGAGCCGACCGGCGAGGGCGTCCGCGTCGACTCGGGCTACGTCGCCGGCAACACGGTGACCCCGTTCTACGACAGCCTGATGGCCAAGCTGATCGTCAGCGGCGCCACCCGCGCCGAGGCGATCGAGCGGGCGCGGGCGGCGGTCGCGTCCTTCGAGCTCACCGGCCCGAAGTGCAACCTCCCCTTCTTCGCCGAGCTGCTGGAGAACGAGGAGTTCCTCTCCGGCGACTACGACACCGCCATCGTCTCCCGCATGCGCTGACCCATCCCCGGCCCCCGCCCCCGCCGGGCCTCGGTGATCATGAAGTTTGTCGCCCGCCACATCGGCGTGTCGCAGCAAGAACTTCATGATCGACCCGGCTGGGGCGGGTGGGTGCGGGTTGGGTGGTGGGGGTGGGAGGCTGGGGGTACCAAGCACCCAGCACCGCGTCACAGTGAGGTGACCCCTTATGACGAGCCTGCCGAACTCCGTGTCGATCCGCGAGGTCGGGCCCCGCGACGGGCTGCAGAACGAGGACCCGATTCCGACCGACGCCAAGGTGCGCCTGCTCGACGCCCTCTCCGGCACCGGCGTCAAGCGGATCGAGGCGGTGTCGTTCGTGCACCCGAAGGCGATCCCGCAGATGGCCGACGCCGACGAGGTGTGGCAGCGGGCGGCGAAGGCGGACGGGGTGCGCTACTCGGCGCTGGTGCCGAACACCCGGGGCGCGCAGCGGGCGCTCGCGGCCGGGTTCACCGAGATCGAGGTGGTCGTCTCGGCCAGCGACACGCACAACCGGCGCAACGTCAACCGGTCCACCGAGGAGTCGCTGGACGACATCGCCGAGCTGATCGACCTGCTGCACGGCGCCGGTGCGCAGGCCGAGGTGATCATCGCGACCAGCTTCGGCTGCCCGTACGAGGGGGACACCGACCCGGCCCGGGTGGCCGCCATCGTGGACCGGGTGGTCCGCGACGGCGCGGACCGGGTGGCCTTCGGCGACACCACCGGCATGGGTACGCCCCGCCGGGTCCGCGACCTGCTGACCGCGGTACGCGACCGCAACGCGCACATCCCCGTGCTGCTGCACTTCCACAACACCCGGGGCACCGCGCTGGCCAACATGCTCACCGCGCTTGAGTTGGGGGTGACCGAGTTCGACGCCAGCGTCGGCGGCCTCGGCGGCTGCCCGTACGCGCCGGGGGCGAGCGGCAACCTGGCCACCGAGGAGGCGGTGCACATGCTGCACGACATGGGCATCGACACCGGCATCGACCTGGACGCCCTGGTCGAGGTGGCCGAGCTGGCCGAGGAACTGGTCGGCAAGAAGCTGCCCTCCGGCGTCCTGCGCGCCGGCCCCCGTACCCGGCTGACGCCGCTGCCGACCTGACCCGGGACGCCGGGTGGCGGGCGGAGCCGTCACGCCTCCCGAGTGTGGCCGCCGACGGCCCGCCCGTGGGGGCGGGAACCGAGACCATGGGTCGCCGAGTGCTGCGCGGATGCGCTAGCCTAACGATCGTTCAGGTCAGTCGGTCCGCTCACGAGGTGGCCGGCTCAGGCGGCGAGGGAGTCGGCGTGACGCTCGACGGTGAGGCACTGGAGCAGCTGCGCAAGCGGGCCCGGGCCGGCGGTGCGGACAAGTACCACGCGGCGAACGCCGCCAAGGGCAAGCTCTTCGCCCGCGAGCGGGTGGCGCTCCTGGTCGACGAGGGCAGCTTCGTCGAGGACGGCCTCTACGCCAACGCGATGGCCGAGGGCCTGCCCGCCGACGGCGTGGTCACCGGCACCGCCACCATCGACGGCCGGCCGGTCTGCCTGATGGCCAACGACTCCACGGTCAAGGCCGGCAGCTGGGGCGCGCGGACCGTCGAGAAGATCATCCGGATCATCGAGCGGGCCTACTCGACCGCCGTGCCGATGGTCTACCTGGTCGACTCGGCCGGCGCCCGGATCACCGACCAGGTCGAACTCTTCCCCGGCCGGCGGGGCGCCGGCAAGATCTTCTGGAACCAGGTCCGCGCCTCCGGGTCGATCCCGCAGGTCTGCGCGCTGTTCGGGCCGAGCGCGGCCGGCGGGGCGTACATCCCGGCGTTCTGCGACGTGGTGGCCATGGTGGACGGCAACGCCAGCATGTACCTCGGCTCCGACCGGATGGTCGAGATGGTCACCGGTGAGAAGACCACGCTGGAGGCGATGGGCGGGGCCAAGGTGCACTGCGCCGAGTCGGGGGTCGGGCACTTCCTCTGCAAGACCGAGGCCGACGCGCTCGACGTGGTGCGGCGCTACCTGTCGTACCTGCCGGCGAACTGGACTCAGGCGCCGCCGGCCGCCGAGGCCGTGCCCGCGCCGGAGAAGGCCGACCTGGCCGCGCTGGTGCCGGCCAGCGAGCGGCAGGCGTTCGACATGCGGCGGTACGTCAAGGGCCTGCTCGACGACGGCTCCTTCTTCGAGATCCAGGCGCTCTGGGCCAAGGAGCTGACCATCGGCTTCGGCCGGCTGAACGGCGAGGTCGTCGGCGTGGTCGGCAACAACTCGATGTTCAAGGGCGGCGTGCTCTTCGTCGACTCGGCCGACAAGGCGACCCGGTTCGTGCAGCTCTGCGACGCGTTCAACGTGCCGCTGCTCTTCCTCTCCGACGTGCCCGGCTTCATGGTCGGCAGCGCGGTGGAGAAGCAGGGCATCATCCGGCACGGCGCCAAGATGATCACCGCGATCTCCGAGGCCACCGTGCCGAAGATCTGCGTGGTGGTCCGCAAGGCGTACGGCGCCGGCCTCTACGCGATGGCCGGTCCGGGCTTCGAGCCGGACGCGACCATCGCGCTGCCCACCGCCAAGATCGCGGTGATGGGCGCCGAGGCGGCGGTCAACGCGGTCTACGCCAACAAGATCGCGGCGATCGAGGACGAGGCCGAGCGGGCCGCCTTCGTCACCGCGAAGCGCGAGGAGTACGAGCGGGACATCGACATCGTCCGGCTCGCCAGCGAGCTGGTGGTCGACGCGATCGTCGAGCCGCACGAGCTGCGTACGGAGCTGGTCCGCCGGTTCGCCGCCGCGCGGCACAAGGAACGGCACTTCTCCCGGCGCCGGCACGGCGTCACCCCGGTCTGACCACAGCCGCGTCCGGCGTCACGAGCGCCCGGCGGCCCTTCCGCCCACAGGAGGAACCATGGACTTCCGGCTCAGCTCGGAACAAGAGGCGCTGCGGGAAAGCGTGCGGGACTTCGCCCGCGAGGTGGTCGCCCCGGTCATCGCCGAGCACTACGAGAAGCACACCTTCCCGTACGAGGTGATCCGGCAGATGGGCAAGATGGGGCTCTTCGGGCTCCCCTTCCCCGAGGAGCACGGCGGCATGGGCGGCGACTACTTCGCCCTCTGCCTGGCGCTGGAGGAGCTGGCCCGGGTGGACTCCAGCGTGGCCATCACGCTGGAGGCGGCGGTCTCGCTCGGCGCCATGCCGATCTACCGGTTCGGCACCCCGGAGCAGCGGGCGCAGTGGCTGCCGAAGCTGCTCAGCGGCGAGGCCCTCGCGGGCTTCGGGCTGACCGAGCCGGGCTTCGGCTCGGACGCGGGCGGTACCCAGACCCGGGCCGTGCTCGACGGCGACGAGTGGGTGATCAACGGCTCCAAGGCGTTCATCACCAACTCGGGCACCGACATCACCGCCCTGGTCACGGTCACCGCGGTCACCGGCACCCGGCCGGACGGCAGCAAGGAACTCTCCACCATCATCGTCCCCACCGGGACGCCGGGCTTCACCGTCGCCTCGGGCTACTCCAAGGTCGGCTGGACCGCCTCGGACACCCACGAGCTGACCTTCGACGACTGCCGGGTGCCGGCCGCCAACCTGCTCGGCGAGCGCGGTCGGGGCTTCGCCCAGTTCCTGCGCATCCTCGACGAGGGCCGGATCGCCATCGCCGCGCTCGCCGTCGGCCTCGCCCAAGGCTGCGTCGACGAGTCGATCAAGTACGCGAAGGAGCGGCACGCCTTCGGCCAGCCGATCGGCAACTACCAGGCGATCCAGTTCAAGATCGCCGACATGGAGATGAAGGCGCACACCGCCCGGCTGGCGTACTACGACGCCGCCGCCCGGATGCTCGCCGGCGAGCCGTTCAAGCGGCAGGCGGCCATCGCCAAGCTGCACGCCAGCACGGTCGCCGTCGACAACGCGCGGGAGGCCACCCAGATCCACGGCGGGTACGGCTTCATGAACGAGTACCCGGTGGCCCGGTTCTGGCGGGACTCCAAGATCCTGGAGATCGGCGAGGGCACCTCCGAGGTGCAGCGCATGGTCATCTCCCGCGATCTCGGTCTCTGACCCGCGGGTTGTCGGATATTCCGCGCGCCGCCGTCGGCAGGCCGACGCTCCGCTGCCGGAGGTCGCACCCGGTCCGTACGCTTCCAGCCGATGACAGCGGACCATGATCGTTCGCGGAGCTCCGGCCGGACGGCACTGGCGGAGCTGCTGCGCGGGCACCGGCTCGCCGCCGGCCTCACCCAGGCCGAGCTGGCGGCCCGGGCCGGTGTCGGCGTGCGCACGGTCCGGGACCTGGAGCGGGGTCGTTCGGCGCGCCCGCAGCGCACCACCGTCGAGCTGCTCGCCGGTGCGCTGGCGCTGGCCGGGCCGGCCCGCTCGGCGTTCCTCGCCGCCGCCCGGAAAGCGGTGCCGCCCGGCGTCGCCGGGTCCACCGCCGGCGCCGAGCCCGGTGACACCGACGCCGGCAGCAACGCCCTCCCGCCACCGGCCGCGCTGATCGGGCGCGACCGCGACCTGGCCGAGCTGGTCGACCTGCTCACCGACGAGCGCGGCCCCCGGCTGGTCAGCCTGGTCGGGCTGGCCGGCGTCGGCAAGACCGCGCTGGCCCTGGCGGCCGCCCACGGGGCCGCCGGCAGCCACCCCGGTGGCGTCGCCGGGGTGCTGATCGGCGAGGGCTCCGACGCCGCCGACGTGCTCGCCGCCTCGGTGGCGGTCTTCGGCGTCGCCCGGATGCCGGAACTCGCCGCCCAGCTCGACGGCCGGCCGGCGCTGCTGCTCATGGACGCGGTCGAGCGGGCCCCGGACTCGGTGGCCGAGACGCTGCACCGGCTGGCCGCCACGGTGCCGTCGCTGCGGGTGCTGGTCACCGGCCGGCACCCGGTGGGCGTCGTGGGCGAGCGGGTGCGGCCGGTGGCGCCGCTCGACGTACCGCCGCCGGGGAGTGAGCGGGCCGGTCCGGCCGCGCTCGCCGCCTACCCGGCGGTGGCGCTCTTCACCGCCCGGCTCGCCCAGGTCCGCCGGGAGCCGCCCGGCCCGATCGAGCTGCCGGCGCTGGCCGTGCTGGTCCGGCGGCTGGGCGGGCTGCCGCTGGCCATCGAGCTGATGGCGGCCCGCGGCCGGATCCTCGACCTCAACGAGCTGCTCGACCGCTACGGCGACCGGGTCCTCGACCTGGCCACCGTGCCGGGCCGACCGGGTTGGGAGGCGGAACCGGTGCGGCCGGAGGGCACCCGGGCGGCGGTGGCGGAAACCCTGCGGGACGCGGTGGCGACCAGCTACCGGCTGCTCGCCGCCGACGAGCGGGCGGCGCTGCGCCGGCTCGCCGCGTTCGGCAACCGGTGGTCGGTCGAGCTGGCGGAGGACATGCTCGCCGACGACGCCGACCGGGACGGCACGGTCGCCGTCGACCCGGTGCCGCTGCTGGACCGGCTGGTCGAGATCGGGCTGCTGAGCGTACGCGGCACCGGCCCGTTCCGGTTCCGGCTGCTCGACGCGGTCCGTGACTTCGCCGTCGAGCAGGCTGCCGGCGCCGGTGAACTGACCGCGATCCGGCGCCGGCACGCCCAGGTGGTCGCCCGGTTGGTGACGCGGACCGCCCCCGACCTGGTCGGGGCGAACCTGCCCGCCGCCGCGCGCCGCCTGGACGAGGTGAGTGGCGACATCAGCTCGGCGCTGGCGCACGCCGCCGTCGACGACCCGATGACGGCGCTGCGCCTGGCCGCCGGACTGACCCGCTGGTGGCGGTTCCGGGGACGGGACGTCGCCGGCCGGCAGTGGCTGTGCCGGCTGCTCGCCGATCCGCGTACCGCCGACGCCGACCCGGTGCTGCGGGCGTGGGGACTGCTCGGCGTGGCCCGGCTCGCGGCCGAGCACGGCGGGGGCGCCGATGAGCTGCCGGCGGCCCGGGCCGCGCTGTCCGCGTTCCGCGAGGCCGGCGACGTGACCGGCGAGCTGGAGGCGCGGACCGTGCTCTGCGCGCTGCTGATCGCCACCGGCGGGCACGACGAGGGCCGCGAGCAGACCGAGGCGGTGCTGGAGTTGGCCGCCCGGAACGGGCGGACCCGGGACATGGCGGTGGCCCAGAACAACCTCGCCTGGCACGAGATCCGGGTGGGCGACCTGCCCGCGGCCCGGCGTCGGCTGGCTGCCGTCGACCGGCTCGCCGCGCAGGCCGGGAGCGGCGGCTGCGCGTGCTCGCGCGGGCCAACCTGGCCGAGGTGGCCCGCCTCGCCGGCCGGTACGCGGACGCGGTCGACCAGGGCCGCCGGGTGGTGACGGCGCTGACCGACGTGGGTGACCCGGGACACCGGCGCCGGGTGCTCGGCACGGTGGGCCTGGCGCTCGCCCAGGACGGCCGGTCGGCGGAGGCGGCCGAGGTGCTCACCGAGCTGCGCTCCGCTCCGGCGGCCGGCGGCGGGTCGGGCCTACGGCCGGAGGACGGCATCTGCGCGTTGATCGAGGGCAATCTGGCCCTGCACCGGGGCGACCGGGAGTTGGCCGCGGAGTGGTTCGCCGCTGCGGCGGAGGCCGGCGTGGACGGCCAGGACCGGCGTGACGTGGTGGAGGCGCTGGTCGGACTGGCCGCCAGCACGGCCGACCACACCGTGCTCGACCGGCTCGACCGGGTCTGCCGGGAGAGCGGCATCCGGCTGCTGCCGCAGGAGGAGGGGCTGCTCTACGCGCTGGCCGAGTCGCTCAGCGGGGCGACCGGGCCGGGCCTCGGGGACGACGCGGTGGCTCGGCTACCGCGGCAACGTGGGCCCGGGGTGGCGCGGGCGAGGAAGCCCCCTGTTGCTACCCCTCGCTCTTCGCCCGCGCCGTCACCCCCCGGTGGGTCCCCGTGCGAGGAAGACTAGCCACGGCGCGGAAGGGCGTTCGTCCGGTTTGATCGACTATCGCCCGCTGCCGGCGGCAGTTCTGCCGGTTTTTCTGCCGGTGGAGATCGAGTCGGGTGCGGCGTGTGGGCGCGCCGGGGCGCGGCGGGACCGGTGGTGCCGGCGAGGTGCCCCGATCGCCGAGCCGGAGGCATTCCGGCCGGGCGGGGGCGGGTGGATTGCCCGTCGCGCCGGCCGGCGGCTCAGCAACCCGTCGCGCCGGCCGCGGACTCGGCGGGTGCCTCGTTGCTGCCCGCGGTGGCGCCGGGGTGGACGGCGTCCCGCACCCGGCGCAGGCCGTCGAGCAGGGCGTGCAGTGCCTCCGGTTCGAGCTGGCCGGTGAACCACTGCTCGATGATGCGCAGGTGGCCGGGGAGCGTCTCGTCGAGTCGTTGCAGGCCGGCGGCCGTGACGACCGCGTACGAGCTGCGCCGGTCGGAGGGGCAGGCGCGCCGGGTCAGCAGGCCGTCGCGCTCCATCCGGTCCACCACCCGGGTCACCCCGCTGGTGGAGAGGGAGGTCTGCGCGGCCAGGTCGGTCATCCGCAACTGGTTGCCGGGTGAGCGGGCGAGCCGGGTCAGCACCTCGAACTCGACCGACGACAGGCCGTGCTCCTCGAACTGGGCGGCGAACCGGGCCGACAGCCCGGCGTGCGCCTCGAAGAGCAGGCCGATGGCGGTGATCCGGGGGTCGTCCAACACGTTCTGGTTCACCCTTACATCCTAACAGTCCTTGACACGGGGAATATTGTTACCGCTATAGTTGCTCAGGCAGTCGTTGGGCTACTAAACGATTTCTCTCGGAGGGCAGTTTTCATGACCAGCAGCGTCGAAGCGGTTACCCGCGACTGGGAGGGCCTCACCATCCCGACCGCCGGCACCTACGTGCTGGACGTGGCACACAAGCGCGTCGGGTTCGTCGCCCGGCACATGATGGTGAGCAAGGTACGCGGTGAGTTCGCCGACGCCGCCGCCACCATCACCGTCGCCGAGGACCCGATGCAGTCCTCGGTCACCGCCACCATCCAGGCGGCCAGCATCGACACCAAGCAGGCCGACCGGGACGCCCACCTGCGCAGCGCGGAGTTCCTCGAGGTGGAGAAGTACCCCACCCTCGAGTTCCGGAGCACCGGCGTGAAGTCCCGCGACGGCAACGAGTTCGTCCTCCTCGGCGAGCTCACCATCAAGGACGTCACCCGGCCGGTCGAGCTGGAGGTCGAGTTCGAGGGCGTCGGGCGCAGCCCGTTCGGCCAGGACATCTTCGGCTTCTCGGCGAGCACCGAAATCGACCGCGAGGAGTTCGGCCTGACCTGGAACGTCGCCCTGGAGACCGGCGGCGTGCTGGTCGGCAAGAAGATCAAGATCGAGATCGAGGGCGAGGCCGTCCGCCAGGCCTGATCCGAGGATCTGACGTACGTCGGGCCCGTGCCGCACCGCCGGCACGGGCCCGACGCCGTCCCCGCCCGGCCGCCGAGCCCGTGCGGCCGGGCCCGCCCGCTGCGCGGGGCGACCGCCGGAGGTGCGATTTGTCACGGCTCGTTCCGCCCTCGATACGGTGGCCGGCCCCACCAGCTGGGTAGAGATGCCGCCGGGAGCGCGTGCGGACCGGTCGCGGTCGTCCCGGCCCGCGGGCCGTGGGTCCGGCCTCTGGCCCGCTGCGATCAACGCTCTTAACGTGGATGGTTCACAATGCGTTTCCGGGACGGTACGGTCCCGAGTGCGCCTCGCGCCGGGAGGACGACATGGGCAGGGACGTCGCGCAGGGCGCCTTCTCCCGAGAGGACCGGGTTCGCTACCGGCAGAAGGTCCGGCGCTGCCTGGACGTGTTCGCGCTGATGCTCGACGACTTCGGGTTCGACGCCGACCGCCCGATGACCGGGCTGGAGATCGAGCTCAACCTGGTCGACTCGGCGGCCGAGCCGGCGATGCGCAACGAGGAGATCCTCGCCGACATCGCCGACCCGCTCTTCCAGACCGAGCTGGGGCAGTTCAACCTGGAACTCAACGCCCTGCCCCGGCTCATCGAGGGCGCCGGGTTCGCCGACTACGAGCACGAGTTGCGCGGCAGCCTGTCCCGCGCCGACGAGCGGGCGGCCAAGTCGGACGCCAAGATCGTCCTGGTCGGTATCCTGCCCACCCTCACCGAGCGGCACCTGGTCGCGGACAACCTCTCCACGAACGAGCGCTACCGGGTGCTCAACGACCAGATCGTCGGCGCGCGCGGGGAGGACATCGAACTCGACATCCGGGGCGTCGAGCGGCTGCAGACGCACACCGACTCGATCGCCCCCGAGGCCGCCTGCACCAGCCTCCAGTTCCACCTCCAGGTCGCGCCGGACAGCTTCGCCGACTACTGGAACGCGTCCCAGGCGATCGCCGCGGCGCAGGTCGCCGTCGGCGCCAACTCGCCCTACCTCTACGGCCGGCAGCTCTGGGCGGAGACCCGGATCGCCCTGTTCCAGCAGGCCACCGACACCCGCCCGGACGAGCTGAAGGCGCAGGGCGTACGCCCGCGGGTCTGGTTCGGCGAACGGTGGATCACCTCGATCTTCGACCTCTTCGAGGAGAACGTCCGCTACTTCCCGCCGCTGCTGCCCATCTGCGAGGACGAGGACCCGGTGGAGGTGCTGCACGCCGGCGGCGTGCCGGAGCTGGGTGAGCTGCGGCTGCACAACGGCACCGTCTACCGCTGGAACCGGCCGGTCTACGACATCATGGACGGCCGCCCGCACCTGCGGGTGGAGAACCGGGTGCTGCCGGCCGGACCGACCGTGGTGGACATGCTGGCCAACGCGGCCTTCTACTTCGGGCTGGCCCGCGGGCTGGCCGAGGCCGACCGGCCGATCTGGAGCCAGCTCACCTTCAGCTCGGCGGAGGAGAACTTCCACGCCGCCGCGCGGCGCGGGATGGACGCCGTGCTGCACTGGCCGCGGCTGGGCGAGGTGCCGGTGACCAAGCTGGTCCTCGACGTGCTGCTGCCCCGCGCCGAGGCCGGGCTGGACCGGTTCGGGGTGGCCCCGGCGGAACGGGACCGGCTGCTCGGCATCATCGAGCAGCGCTGCCGTACCGGCCGCAACGGCGCGGTCTGGCAGACCGAGGCGGTCTGGGCGGCCGAGCGGCACCGGGGGATGGACCGGCGCGCCGCGCTGCACCACATGGTGCAGCGCTACGCCGAACTGCAGCGCAGCAACGAGCCGGTGCACACCTGGCCGGTGGACTGACGAACGTGGTCAGCGGGCGCGCCGGGTCGACCGGGCGCGCGGCCCGGCCGGCGTGTCGCTCTGCGTCGCATCGGCGGCACCGGAGCCCTCCCCGAGCTCACGTCCCGGGGCCGGCGCGTCGTCTCCCGGACCCGCAGCCACCTCCCGGTCGCCGGTCGGCGTGCCGGCCGTACCGCCGGTGGCAACGGGGGCGCTCGCCCGGGCGGGGGTCGACGGGCGGGCCGCCTTGCCGGTCCGCTGCCGGGGCACCCGCGTCGGGCCGGGCCCGGCGGGTGCGGACTCGACCGGCGCGGCCGGTTCGACCGCACCGGAGACGGTGGGACCGGTTGTCGCCGGGTGGCGGGCGGCCGAGCGGCGCGCGGCGCGCTGGGCGAGCGTGGCCACCAGGGCCGAGCCACCGACGCCGACGATCACCGCGTACGGGGCGATCAGGTGCGCCGACACCTGCTCCGGGCTGATCGCGGTCAGCCGCGGCACCGCCAGGAAGTACGCGACCGCGACCAGCAGCGGTCCGGCCGCGCCGGCGGCCACCGCCCCGACCCGGTGGTCGGGATGGCGGGCGGCGCCCCGGGCCGCCAGCGCGCCGATCACCAGCGCGGACCCCAGCGAGAGCACCGCCCCGGGCCAGTAGAAGTAGTCCCGGATCCAGTACCGGCCGTCGTCGACGCTGAGCTGCCAGATGCCGAGTTGCGCGCTGGTCAGGCCACGGCCGGCGAGCACACCGTCGACCACGGCGACCACCGCGAGCAGCCAGAGCCAGGCGACGGTGGCGATGACGTTCCGGGCGGCGGCCCGGGAGTGCAGTGCCCAGCCAGCGGCAAGTACGCCGACCAGCACCCCGACCGCGGCGTAACCGGCGGCGACCTCCCGGGGCGCCGGGGTGTCCGCCACCACCGCCACCCGGGCCGGTACGGCGACCAGCAGCACGGTGATCAGGGCGCCCACTCCGGCGGCGACGGCCAGGGCGAGCTGGCGGAGCGTGCCGGCCTGCTCCGCTCCGCCGTCCGCGTCGGGCCGGACGTCGGCCGTTGCGTCCACATTGGTCGGTAGGGCCTCGGTGTCGGTGGCCGTGCCGTCGGGCGGCAGGTCACCGGCCGGGCGGCTCGCCGTGCCCCGGTCCCGCAGCCGCTGGGCGCAGACCGCGCCGAAGACGGTCGAGGTGGCGGCGATCCAGGTGGCCCAGACCAGGCTGGCGACCCAGGCCGCCGGCCCGGTGCCGGGGTCGGCCGGTGCCCAGTTGATGATGCCCAGCCCGTAGCCGAAACCCAGTTGGGCGGCACCCGCGCCGGCAGCGACGCCGATCGCGGTGGCGATCGATCCTCCCCAGCCCCGTCTGGCCATGCCGGGCAGCGTAGCGTCCCGGGGTCGGCGCGGCGAGTGCTGACGGCGCGCCGGGGATCTCCGCCCGCGGAACCGTACCGCCGGGTGGCCGCCCGGTGACCAGCGGCGACCGCGGCCCGCCCCGGCGACCGCGCGGAACGGGTTTGGCGGCGGCGGGTACGGTCGCCCGGGAACGAGGCGGTGGGCGGTATGACGGACGGGAACACGGGCGTGCGGACGGACGAGGCGCGCGGCGACGCCGGGCCGGACCGGCTGACGCTGGTGCTCGGCGGCGGACTGGCTCTCGCGCTGCTCGCCGCGATCGGCGCGACCGGCGGCTGGCTGCTGGCCGGGGAGGACGCCGGGCCCACGGGCCGGCCCGTCGCCTCGGCCACCAGCGGCGCGCCGACCCCGAGCACCGGCCCGACCCGCTCCGCGTCCGCCCCGACCGCACCCCGGACGACGTTGACCCGGCCCACCGGCCTCACCGTGCCGCCGCTGATCGGCACCGACTTCGCCGAGGCTCGCGACGAACTGCGGGAGCGGCGGCTTGGTTGGCGGCTCGTCTTCGGCACCGGCACCGGGCGCACCGTCGCCCGCACCTCGCCGGCGGTGGGAGCGGAGGTGCGGCCGGGCACGACGGTGCACCTCTACGTCACCGGTCCGGCGCCGGCCAGCACCGTGCCCGAGGTGGTCGGCGAGGAGTGCGACGACGCGGCCGACGAACTGGTCGACGACGGGTTCTACCCGCGGTACCGGAGTGGTCGCCGGGGTGTGGTCACCCGCCAGGAGCCGGCCGGCGACAGCACCGCCAATTGGAACGACCCGGTGGCGATCTGGTGCGGCGTGGCGACCCCGAGTTCGCTCCCCTCGTCACCGACTCCGTGACGGGCGGGTCGGCACGCTGATCCCGGCCGATGGCGGCGCGGGCCGCTAGGTTGACGGTCGAGGGCCATGACGCCCGCCCCGGTTCGGGAAAGGACGCGCCATGAGCGAGCGTCAGCGAGCGAATCATCGGCACGGTGCGGTGGTGTCTCATGTCGGCACGCAGCGAAGCGGAGTGCCGGCATGAGCGACGACCGCCAGGAGCCGCCCGCCGGGGAACAGGACGACCGGGCCCGGCCGCTGCCGCCGTCCGAGGACCGGGCCGGCGGGCCGGAACCCGTCGACCGGACGCAGCGGCTGCCCCGCCCGGAGGACCGGACGGCCGCGCAGCCGCCGGTTCCCGGCGAGCCCACCGCGCCGGACCGCACCGCGCCACTGCCGCCGGCCGAGCGACCCGGGCCGGCGGCCTGGTCCGGGCGGGCCGAGGTGCCGCCGCCACGGCCGGCCGACTACCGGGAGTCGAGCGGTGCCGAGTGGTACCCCGACGAGGGTGGACGCCGCTGGTGGCTGCCCATCCTCTGGGGGGTGCTCGTGCTGCTGCTGCTCGCCGTGCTGGGCACCGGGCTGTGGCTGGCCCTCCAGGCCGCGGACGACGGGACGGATCCCGACCCGACGCTGCCGGTCTCGCCGACCCGCGCCTCGCCCACCACGTCCGCGCCGACCACGGCCGCCCCCACCACCCGGTCGCCCTCCGCATCGCCGACCAGTGAGCCGGTCGAGGTGCCGGTGCCGCCACTGGTCAACCTGCCGCAGGAGGCGGCGGAGGCGCTCCTGGACCGGCTCGGGTTGGACCACCGGGTCGTGTACCGGGCGTCGGACCGGCCCGCCGGCACGGTGATCGACACCGACCCGGAGGCGGGTGAACCGGTGCCGGAGGGCGAGGAGGTCACCCTGTTCGTGTCGCGGGGCGGGCCGACGCCGACCGCGAGCCCGAGCGAACCGACCGGCGAGCCGACCACGACCGACTGACCCGCCCGGGCCCGCCGTCGTGGCGGTGGACCGGTCGTCCGGTCACCACATCCGGCGTCTCGTCCCCACCAGCCCCAGGCCGGCGAGCGAGATGGCCAGGCCGAGGACCCCCGACCAGAACAGCGAGCGGCGGACGTCCTCCGCCGTGTGCCCGCCGGCAGCCGCGGCCGCCGGGTCCGCGTCCGGCGACGGCGCGCCGATCGGCACACCGGGGTCGAGCGTGGAGGGGTCGGGCTCGGGCTCGTCGAACGCGAACGGCTCGGACCCGGCGTACGGGTCGGCCGACGGGTCCTCGCCGATCACGGTGATCTCCGGCGCCGGGACCGGGTCGTTCAGCCGGGTGGACGACAGAGCGGGGTCGCGGACCACGACCACGAGTGTGGTCGCGGCGCCGAACAGCGCCAGGATTCCGAAGGCATAGGCGATACGGGAGCGGTGGGGCCGCCGCGCGGCGGACTGATAGACCATGGCCATCCCAGGTTCAGGGTCCTGGACGCGCGGGGTGGAAACATGCCGGGGTGGGCGTACCAATTCTATGGCGACGGCACGCCCCCCGGCGGCCGATCGCGGAGGTCAGCCCACCCGGACCGGGGTGCGCACGACCGGGCGGCGGGCCGTCCGCACGGTGTGCGGGCGGGCCTCCGGGGCGGCCCGGAGCTGGCGCAGCCCCTCCCGCTGGACGTAGATCGACCGCCGGTTGACCGCGTCCCCCGCCGCGTTCAACTCGTAGCCGTCGAGCCAGAGCCAACCGTCGTAGGTCGGCCAGTCGAGCACCCGGATCACCCGGAACATGATGGGCCTGAGGAACTGGACACTCGCCGCGCGAGTCACGTGCAGTACGTCACCGGAGCGGGGAAGCACATGGGCTCCTGGGGAGGGTCGGCCGGCGGACGAGCCGGCGGAAGCTGTCGGGGGAGGGTTTGCGGCCCGGCGACGGGGTCGTGCCTCGTGGACCGGCGGGTGCGGGTGGTGGTGGTCGGGCCGTGCCCGCTGGTGGCGTGCCGCCACCCGACCAACACCCGGTTGCTCCCGGGTACCGCTCCCACCGCCGCAGCCTGCTGGCGTGCAGCGGCGGGGTCATCTCCCCGGGGCAGATCTTGTTGTCGGAGGTCGGGCACGGTCGCCGTTCGATCGCCGGGCGCCGGTGGGGTCACCGCTCCGGAAGAGCGATCTTGACGGTGAGTGACCCGTGCCATACGGACAGAGTGCATCAGTGACGTGCGACATGCAAGTTGCACGTCGACTTTTGCCGATACGCGAGCGGCTCGCGCGAAACGGCGCTTGAAGCCGTCGGCGTCCGGACGGCACACTGAGGGCCGGTTTCGCCCGTCGCGGCCGGCCGAGGACCGGCAACACCCCCAGCCGCGAACGCCTCGCCCGCCCGACGGTCGCGCCCCGGCGGGCGGCGACAGCGGCGCGTTCAGGCGGAGGTGTACCGGTGAGGGCCAGCCAGCGGTCCGGAGCGGCAGCCGAGGTGCGACCGTGAGCGCGAGGAGTGGGCCGGTTTTGCGAGCCCCGCAGTCGCGAACCGAGGTGGTCCCGTGAGCGAGCGGCGTAGCCCGACCATCCGCCGGCGCCGGCTCGGCGCGGAGCTGCGCCGGCAGCGGGAGGCGGCCGGGATCACCATCGAGGCGGTCGCCGAGCAGTTGGAGTGTTCGGCGTCGAAGGTCTCCCGGATCGAGACCGGGCACACCACCGCGACCCCGCGCGACGTGCGGGACATGCTCCGGATCTACGGCGTGGTGGGCGCGGAGAGCGACGAGCTGGTGCAGATCGCCCGGGAGGCGCGGCAGAAGGGCTGGTGGCACCCGTACAGCACGGTGCTGGTCGGGGCGTACGTCGGGCTGGAGGCGGCGGCCAGTTCGATCCGGGCGTACGAGCAACAGGTGGTCCCGGGCCTGTTGGAGACCGAGGAGTACGCGAGCGCCATGATCCGTGCCGCTCGGCCGGACTTCACCGCCGAACAGGTCGCACAACGTGTCCGTGTCCGGCTGGGCCGCCAGTCGTTGCTGACACAGGATGATCCGGTCGATCTGTGGGTGGTGCTCGATGAGGCGGTGGTGAGCCGGCCGGTGGGCGGGGACGCGGTGATGCGCGGCCAGCTCAAGCGGTTGGTCGAGGTGGCCGAGTTGCCGAACGTGACGCTGCAGATCCTGCCCTTCGAGGTGGGGGCGCACGCCGGCATGGACGGCACCTTCACGATCCTCAGCTTCCCCGAGCCCGGTGATCCGGATGTCGTGTACGCGGAGAACGCCACGGGTGGGCTCTTCCTCGAGAAGAGTGACGAACTGCAGAAGTACAGCTTCATCTTCGATCACATCCGCGCGGCGGCCATTCGTCCGGAGGAGTCCATCGCACACATCGCGAAACTGGCAGAGGAGCCGTTGTGGAAATGGCGACCAAGAGGTTCCCCGTGGACCTGACGCAGGCAACGTGGTTCAAGAGCTCGAAGAGCGGGCCGAACTGTGACAACTGCGTGGAGGTGGCGTACGTGACCGGGGCGGTCGGGGTCCGGGACTCGAAGGACAAGACAGGTCCGGCCCTGGTCTTCGCCCCGGGCGACTGGCACGCCTTCGTCGCTGGCGCCAAGGGCGGCGGGTTCGGCCGGGACTGACGACCCTGTGACGTGGCGGCGTGTCCCCGTCCGGTCGCCGGACGGGGACACGACCGTGCCCGTGTCCGCCGGGCGCGGCGACGACCGCCGCCCGGACGCGACCCCGTCTCCGGGAATCCCGTCGCCACATCGGTCCCGTCTCGTTGTACCCCTCGGTACGGCGCTGGTCGACAACCCGCCGCGGAGCGACAACCGAGCTAGGCAGGCGAGACGGATGACGACGATCGGTTCAGAGAACCTCACCAACGGTCCGGGCAAGCCGGAACGGTTCGGCGGCAAGTACCGGGGGGCGCGCCGGGACACCGTGCTGACCGAGGTGGTGTCGACCGACACCGAGCCCGGTGGCCGGGACACCGCCGCCGCCCCACCCGAGCAGGCCGGACCGCCGCTCTCGCTGCCGTCGCTGGACCCGAATCCGCTCACCGAGCCCTCGTTCCCGCCCGGCGGCTGGTCGATGGAGCCGACCGAGTCGCTGGTCGACCACCCGCTGCTGCGCGGCCTGCTGATGGAGCTGCCGCCGAAGGGCAGCGTGCCCCCGCCCGGTTGGCTGGACCGCTGGTTCGAGGCGACCCGGGCGATCCTGGAACTGCTATACGTGCAGGGGACTGGCCGCTCGCGCTGACGCCGGCTCGGCCGGCTCGGCGAGCGCCATCCGCTCGACCGGCACCGCCCATCCCGCCGGTGCCGTCGGTTCCGCCGGCATCGCCCGCTCGACCAGCCGGCTGTGCCGCAGCGCGTGCCGGACGCCGAGCACGGCGACGCAGAGCGCGCCCACGGTGATCGCGGGGCCGGTCACGCCGGGTTCGACGAGCAGGTCCGCACCGCCGGCCGTCAGCAGCGCCGGCACCGTGGTCAGCCCGGTGACCTGCACCGGGAACCCGATCATCGGATGCGCCGCGGCGGCCCGCAGGCGGTGTGGGGCGGGGGTGTCCGGCGCCGCGGCGAAGGCGCCCGCGCCGGCCCACAACCGGCGCAGCCGGCGTACGGCGCAGAGCGCGACCACGGCCGCCGGTCCGGCGGCGAGGGCGAGATCGCCCGCGGCCCGGTCCGCCACCGTGGCCCCGCCGCTGGACAGCCCGACGGCCAGCACCGCCGCGGTCAGGCCCAGTCCGGTGAGGGTGAGGGCGAGCGACCAGCCGGCGCGCCGGCGCAGGGCGTGGGCCCGGTCGAACCGGGGCAGCCCGTCCGCGACGTACCCGGCGGCCAGCCAGATGGCGGCGAGCGGCAGCAGCACGGCGAGATGGCTCTCCATGTCTGACAGCCTTGCCCGTTTCCGGTCCGGGCGAATCCGGGCCCGCCCCCCGTTCGGCCCGTAGTCGCCTCCCGTAGGGGGCCATCCCTCCGGTGTTATTGACGATTCGACATGTTTATCTGTCTCTCCGGGCCCATCTACCCTCAGGTCGATTGGCATCCATCGATCAACCCGCCACGAGCGGGTGGACGACCGGTGCCGGTCGGAGGAGGGAGGTAGGAAGATGGCTCTTCCACACAGGTCCGTACTCGTCGGGGTGGCCGCGCTGGCGATGGTGGCGGCCGCCACGCCCGCGATGGCCGCCGAACCGGTCGGGGTGATCCGCAGTGCCGGCGGGGACACCGCCGTCGCCGACAGCTACATCGTCGTGTTCAAGGACAGCGCCGTCGGGCGGAGCGCGGTGGGCGACAACGCCCAGCGGCTCGTCGGCCGGCACGGCGGCACGGTGGCGCGCACCTACGGCGCGGCGCTGCGCGGCTTCGAGGTCCGGGTCGGCGCGAAGGCCGCCGCGCGGATCGCGGCCGACCCCGCCGTGGCGTACGTCGAGCAGAACCACACCGTGACCATCTCCGGCACCCAGACCAACCCCCCGTCCTGGGGTCTGGACCGGATCGACCAGCGCAACCTGCCGCTGAACAACTCGTACACCTACCCGAACACGGCGTCCAACGTGCGCGCCTACGTCATCGACACCGGCGTGCTGTACGGGCACAACGACTTCGGCGGCCGGGCGGTCTCCGGCTTCGACGCGGTCGACGGCGGCTCCGCCGACGACTGCAACGGCCACGGCACGCACGTCGCGGGCACCGTCGGCGGCTCGTCGTACGGGGTGGCCAAGGGCGTCCAGATCGTCGGCGTCCGGGTGTTGAACTGCCAGGGCTCCGGCACCAACGCCCAGGTCGTGGCCGGCATCGACTGGGTCACCGCGAACGCGGTCAAGCCGGCCGTGGCGAACATGAGCCTCGGCGGCGGCGCCAACAGCTCGATCGACACGGCGGTGACCAACTCCATCAACTCCGGCATCACGTACGCCGTCGCCGCCGGCAACGGCGACATCTTCGGCAACCGGCAGAACGCCTGCAACTACTCCCCGGCCCGGGTCGCCTCGGCGATCACCGTCGGCGCCACCCAGAACAACGACGCGGCGGCGAGCTTCTCCAACTTCGGCACCTGCGTCGACATCCTGGCGCCGGGCGTCAACATCACGTCGGCCTGGTACACCGGCAACAGCGCGACGAACACGATCAGCGGCACCTCGATGGCGTCGCCGCACGTGGCCGGCGCCGCGGCGCTGGTGCTCTCGGCGAACCCGGCGTGGAGCCCGTCGCAGGTGCGCGACAGCCTGGTCAACAACGCCACCCCGAACGTGGTGACCAATCCGGGCACCGGCACCCCGAACCGGCTGCTCTACGTGGTGAACGAGGGCACCCCGCCGACCAACGACTTCTCCGTGTCGGTCTCGCCGACCTCCGGGTCGACCGCGCCCGGCGGCTCGGTGACCACCACGGTCAACACCGCCACCACCAACGGCTCGGCCCAGTCGGTCAGCCTCTCCGCCAGCGGCCTGCCCGCCGGCGCGACCGCGTCGTTCAGCCCGGCGACGGTGACCTCCGGTGGCTCGTCGACGCTGACCATCAGCACCTCGGCGAGCACGCCGCCCGGCACCTACCCGGTGACCGTCACCGGCAGCGCGGCCTCGGGCACCCGGACCGCGACGTACACGCTGACGGTGACCGGCTCCGGTGGCGGCGGCTGCTCCGGCAGCAACGGCACCGACGTGGCGATCCCGGACACCGGCGCCACGGTGTCCAGCTCGATCACCATCTCCGGCTGCGCCCGCAACGCCTCGGCGAGCTCGACGGTGGCGGTGAACATCGTGCACACCTACCGCGGTGACCTGGTGGTCGACCTGGTGGCCCCGGACGGCTCGGCCTACCGGCTGAAGAACAGCAGCTTCTGGGACGGCGCGGACAACATCAACACCACCTACACCGTGAACCTGTCGAGCGAGGCGGCGAACGGCACCTGGCGGTTGCAGGTGCGAGACGTCTACTCCGGCGACACCGGTTACATCAACACCTGGACGCTGACCCTCTGATCAGCGGCCGTGCGAGGCCCCTCCCAGCCCGGGAGGGGCCTCGCGCGTACGCCGGGCGATCAGACCGCGAAGCCGGCCGGGCGCTCGGTGGCCGGCGCCGGCGGGCTCGCCTTCCACAGGCCGGTCTTCTGGCCGACCAGCCGGGTCACGTAGGCGGGGTTGAGCACCAGGTAGCGGTGCCAGAGCCGCTTCGGCTCCAGGCCGAGCCGCCAGAGCCACTCCAGGCCGGCCCGCTGCATCCACGGCGGCGGCTTGTGCAGCAGCCCGGCGTGGTAGTCGAAGGCCGCCCCGACCGCCATCAGCGGCATGTCCAGCAGCGGCCGCATGGCGTACGCGAAGACCTCCTGGCGCGGGCAGCCCAGCCCGACCAGGACGAGCCGGGCCCCGCTGGCCTTGATCCGGTCGGCGATCTCGACGTCCTCGCCCGGTTGCACGGCGCGGAACTTGGACGGCTCCACCCCGGCGATCTTGAGAGCCGGGAACATCCGCTCCAGCGCCGGGATCAACCGCGCGAGGGTCTCCTCGGTGGAGCCGTAGAGGTAGACCGGCAGCCCCTCGTCGGCGAACCGGGCCAGCACGTGCAGGGTCAGCGTCGGGCCGTACACCCGGTCGGTGAGGCCGGCGCCGTGCAGCAGGTTGAGCGCCCAGCGCACCGGCTGCCCGTCCGGGGTGACCACGTCGAACGAGTTCAGCCGGGCGTTGTGCGCCCGGTCGAGCACCCCGGTCATCACGCCGTGCACGGCGAGCGCGGTCAGCGCCAGCGGCCGGCGCTCCTGCGCGGCGGCCACCACCTGCTCGGTGGCGGCGGCGTAGTCGGTGGCGTCCACCAGGACGCCGAGCACGTTCCGCTTCCGGGTCGTCATGCTCCCGGCACCCACTTGTCCACGTTGGCCTCGTAGATCTCCCGCATGATCATGGGTACGTCGTAGACCTGCTTCCACTCCGGGTAGTCGGCCTGGAACGCCTCGTTGGAGCCGATCCACCACTTGTGGTCGCCGATCCGGTTCGCCTCGACGTACTCGGAGATCATCTCGTGACCGGTGATCTCCTCCGCCAGCCGGAACGCCTCCCGCATCGAGGTGTTGGAGTGCCGGCCGCCGCCGAGGTTGTAGACCGCCGCCGAGCGCGGGTTGCGGAAGAACGCCTCGAACGCGGAGACCACGTCCGAGCTGTGGATCGCGTCGCGCACCTGCTTGCCCTGGTACCCGAAGATCTTGTAATGCCGGCGCTCCATGTTGGCCCGCATCACGTAGCCGAGGAAGCCGTGCAGTTCGGTGGCGGAGTGCGCCGGGCCGGTCAGCGTGCCACCCCGGAAGCAGGCGGTCCGCATGCCGAAGTAGCGCCCGTACTCCTGCACCATCACGTCGGCGGCCACCTTGGAGGCGCCGAAGACCGAGTGCAGGCAGGCGTCGATCGACATGTCCTCGCGGATGCCCTGCTCGTACGGGTGCCCCGGCTCGATCTCCCAGCGGGTCTCCAGCTCCACCAGTGGGAGGGAGTTCGGCCGGTCGCCGTAGACCTTGTTGGTGGAGCAGTGGATGACCGGCGCCTCGATGCAGTGCTCGCGCACGTTCTGCAGCACGTTGAGCGTGCCGCCGGCGTTCACGTCGAAGTCGGTGAACGGGTCGCGCACCGCCCAGTCGTGCGAGGGCTGCGCGGCGGTGTGCACCACCACGGCGACGTCGGTGCCGTACCGGCGGAAGAGCTTCGCCAGCGCGTCCCGGTCACGGATGTCGATGCTGTGGTGCGAGTATGCGCTCCCCAGCTCGTCGGTGAGCCGCCGGACGTTCCAGGCGGTGGACGCCTCCTCGCCGAAGAACTCCTGCCGCATGTCGTTGTCGATGCCGACGACGTCGAGACCGAGGCCGGCGAAGTGCCGGACCGCCTCGGAGCCGATCAACCCGCCCGATCCGGTCACGAACGCGACACTCACACGCCACTCCTGGTCCATCGGAGGCAGAAACCATCGGAGCATAGCGTGACGGACGGCACGCCCCGATACGGCGCGAGGGCCCCGCATCGCTGCGGAGCCCTCGTCGTCATCTGGTGGGGAAGGGGGGAGTTGAACCCCCACGCCCTTTCGGGCACACGGACCTGAACCGTGCGCGTCTGCCATTCCGCCACTTCCCCGTGGCTCGACCTCGAACACTGTAGTCTGTGCCGGTCCTGCTGTCTCCAGCGGGGCTCGGCCAGGTTACCCGGCTCCGGTCTTCGGCCGCGACCGGTTACCGTTCGTGGAGGCGGTTACCGTTCGTGGCGGACGAAAGAGTAGCACGACAACATCGGCCCGTCCGAACGGGCGGGCGCCAGCCGGCCGAGCGGCGTGTGAGCTGCGCGCGCCCCGGCCGGATACCATCATGTCCTCGGGACCCGAGGAGGAGCCGGTGAGCGTGCTGCAACGCTTCGAGAAGCGTCTGGAAGGCCTGGTCGAAGGGGCCTTTGCCAAGGTCTTCAAAGGGGTGGTCCACCCCGTGGAGATCCTCAACGCCATGCAGCGGGAGGCCGAGGCGCACAAGGCGATCCTGGCCGGTGGGCGCACGTTGGTGCCCAACCGCTACGTGATCGATCTCTCGCCCTACGACCACAGTCGGCTGGCGCCGTACGCCGCCGCGCTGGCCCAGGAGCTGGCCCAGTCGCAGGCGGAGTTCATCGGCGAGCAGGCCTGGACGGTTTACGGCGACGTGATCGTCGAGATCGAGCGCGGCGAGGGGCTGGACACCGGCATGTTCCGGGTCACCGCCGAGGTCTACACCGGCGGCGAGGTCGCCCCGGTCTCGGCGCCCGGCTACGACGCCGGCCCGCCCGCCTACCCCGCCTACGACCAGGGCGGCGGCTACGGGCCCCCGCCGGGACACGGCGGCGGCACCCGCAACGTCCGGCTGGTCTCCGGCGACGGGCGCACCTACCCGCTCCAGATGGGCTCGACCGTGATCGGCCGCGGCGACCAGGCCAACCTGCGCCTGCCGGACGTCGGCATCTCGCGGCGACACGCCCGGCTGGACTTCGACGGCGGCCAGGTCGTGCTGACCGACCTCGGGTCGACCAACGGCACGATGGTCAACGGCCAGCGGGTCTCCGCCGTCGCGCTCAACCCCGGGGACATGATCCAGCTGGGCACCACGACGCTGACCTTCCGCGTGGACGGCTGACCCGCCTTGCCGGAACTCGTCATCACCGTTGCCCGGTTCGGGTTCCTCATCCTGCTGTGGATCTTCGTGTTTACGGTGGTCGGCGTCATCCGCCGGGACCTCTTCGCGGGCGCCCGATCGGGCCGACTGGTGGCCGCGCCCCGGAACATCGGCGCCTCGACCGGGCAGTCGGCGAAGCCGGCGAAGGTGAAGCGGGGCCGGGCGGCGCATCAGCTGGTGGTCACCGCCGGTCAGCTGGCCGGCACCAGGATCACGCTCGGTGAAGCGCAGATCACCATCGGTCGGGCCGAGGACTCCACCCTCGTCATCACCGACGACTACGCCTCCGCGCGGCACGCCCGGCTGGTGCCGCGCGACGGGCAGTGGTTCGTCGAGGATCTCGGCTCGACTAACGGCACGTACCTGGATCGCGCTAAGGTCACCGGACCAACCCCCGTCCCCCTCGGCGTGCCGATCCGGATCGGCCGCACTTCCCTCGAATTACGGCCATGACTCTGACCCTGCGCTATGCGGCCCACAGCGACCGCGGTCTGATCCGAGACGGTAACCAAGATTCCGTCTACGCCGGGCCGCGGCTACTCGCCGTCGCCGACGGCATGGGCGGCATGGCCGCCGGTGACGTCGCCAGCAACATCGTCATCGGCGCCATGGCGCCACTCGACGAGGACGTCCCGGGGGACGCCCTCGTGGACGCGCTGCGGTCGGCGGTGGGTACCGCCAACCAGCAGCTCCGCGACACCGTGGACGCCAACCCACAGCTGGAGGGGATGGGCACCACGCTCACCGCGACCCTCTTCTCCGGCAGCAAGCTGGGCATGGTCCACATCGGTGACTCGCGGGCCTATCTCCTGCGCAACGGCGAGTTCGCGCAGATCACCAAGGACGACACGTACGTCCAGATGCTGGTCGACGAGGGCCGGATCAGCGCCGAGGAGGCGAGCAGCCACCCCCAGCGCTCGCTGCTGACCCGGGCGCTCGACGGCCGCGACATCGACCCGGAATACTCCGTCCGCCAGGTGCTGCCCGGCGACCGCTACCTGATCTGCAGCGACGGGCTCTCCGGCGTGGTCAGCGCGGACACCATCGCGGACACCATGCGCGAGTACGCCGACCCGCAGCAGTGCGTCGAGCGGCTGGTGCAGCTCGCCCTGCGCGGCGGCGGCCCGGACAACATCACGGTGATCATCGCCGACGCCACCGACCAGGACATCGTCGAGGCCACCCCGATCGTCGGCGGCGCCGCCGCCCGCGATCGCGGCATGGCCACCTCCGCCGACGTCTCCACCCCGGCGGCCCGGGCCTCGGCCCTCTCCGCGCCCCGGCCCGCCGCCCCGGAGGAGCCGGCGGCCGCCGCCGACGAGGAGCCGGAGCGCCGCCGGCACCGGCCGGTACGCGCCGCCGCGATGACGCTGGCCCTGCTGGTGATCCTCGGTGGCGGGCTGTTCGGCGGGTGGAGCTACACCCAGCGGCAGTACTACGTCGGGGCGACCGAGGACGGCCAGGTGGCGGTCTTCCGGGGCATCCAGGGCCAGATCGCCGGGATGGACCTCTCCACCGTGCACTCCACCAGCCCGGCGGAGCTGGACGATCTCACCCTGGCCGCGCAGGAGCAGGTCAAGCAGGGCATCCCGGCCAAGAGCGAGCCGGACGCCGAGCGCCGCCTGGCCGAGCTGACCAGCGACAACCCGACGAACCCGAACCTGAAGCCGATCTGCCCGCCGAGCCCCACCGTGACGGCCGCCAGCGCCACCGCGACGCCGACGCCCGCCGCGCCGACGCCGGGTGCCACCGGCACGCCGGCCAGTGGTAGCCCGACGGCCACCGGCGGGCCGAGCGGCAGCGCCGCGCCGGCCAGCACGCCCGACGCCCCGCCCTCCGACACCATCGCGCCGGCGCTGGATCCGGCCGCCTGCCGGTCGCCCGAGTAGGCGTCGGCTCGAATCCGAGGACCATCGTGACCGCACAGGCCGCCCCGGCACCCTCGCCCGCCACCACGGGCGAGCAGCCCGGCGTACGCCTGGCCCGGTCCCGGCGTAACGCCGAGCTGTCGTTGCTGCTGCTGGCGATGGGGCTGGTGGCCGCGTACGGGGCGATGGTCGAGGCGAAGGTGCTCGACACGGTCACCCCCGACTTCTGGCTGCCGGCCGCCGCGCTCACCGCCGTCTTCCTCGGCCTGCACCTGGTGATCCGGTTCCTGGCGCCGTTCGCCGACCCGGCCCTGCTGCCGGCGGTCGCGCTGCTCAACGGGATCGGGGTGGGCTTCCTGCGCCGGCTCGACCTCGGCGAGGCGCTTCCGGCGGACCGGGAGAACCTGGCCATCTTCGCCGGCCAGGGCGGCCGCCAGCTCGCCTGGACGCTGCTGTCGGTGATCCTCGCCGCCGGGCTGCTCGCCCTGATGCGGGACCACCGGTCGGTCTCCCGGTACGCGTACACCCTGGGGCTCGCCGGCATCGTGCTGGTGATGATCCCGGCGGTGCTGCCCAGCCGGTTCTCCGAGAGGAACGGGGCCAAGCTGTGGATCCAGTTCGGCGACACTTTCTCGATCCAGCCCGGTGAGTTCGCCAAGCTGGCCCTGCTGGTCTTCTTCGCCTACTACCTGGTTCGCAAGCGCGAGGTGCTGTCGCTGGCGAGCCGCCGCTTCCTCGGCATCGACTTCCCGCGCGGGCGCGACCTCGGCCCGGTGGTCGTGGTCTGGCTGATCAGCCTCCTGGTCCTCGTCTTCGAGAAGGACCTCGGCACCTCGCTGCTCTATTTCGGCATGTTCGTGGTGACGCTCTACATCGCCACCGAACGGGTCAGTTGGCTGCTCATCGGTCTGGCGCTCTTCTTCGGCGGCGCCTACCTGGCGTACGTCCTCGGCGATGCCGTCGGCGGCCCGTTCGCCAACTTCTACCTGCGGGCGCAGATCTGGCTGGACCCGTTCGCCGACCCCCACGACGACGGCTACCAGCTGGTCCAGGGGCTGCTCGCGCTCGGTACCGGCGGGTTGTTCGGCGCCGGGCCGGGCGGCGGCCAGCCGGGCCTGCTGCCCGAGGTGCAGAACGACTTCATCTTCGCCGGCATCGGCGAGGAGATCGGCCTGTTCGGGCTCTCCGCGCTGCTGGTGGTCTACCTGCTGATCGTGGAGCGGGGGCTGCGCGCCGCGCTGGCGGTGCGGGACTCGTTCGGCAAGCTGCTCGCCGGCGGCCTGGCGTTCACCCTCGGGTTGCAGGTCTTCGTGATCGTCGGCGGGATCAGCAAGCTCATCCCGCTCACCGGCCAGACCACCCCGTTCCTCTCCGCCGGTGGCTCGTCGCTGATGGCGAACTGGCTGCTCGTTGCGGTGCTGCTCCGGGTCTCGGACGCGGCGCGGCGGCCGGTCGCTGGTGGCGGCGGCCGGGCGGTCCGACCCTCCGGCGGCCCGCCGGAGCAGCTGCACGGTGCTCCCACGGAGGTGATCAGGCCGTGAACGCACCCCTGCGCCGGGTCGGTGTCGTCGTGATGATCCTCTTCGGTCTGCTCTTCGCGAACCTGAACTGGATCCAGGCCTACAAGGCCGACGAATACCGCACCAGCGACTACAACGGTCGGGTCCAGGTCGCCGAGTACGAGCGCAAGCGCGGCAACATCGAGGCCGGCGGCACCGCCTTCGCGGTCAGCAAGGAGACCGACGGCGAGCTGAGGTTCCAGCGCACCTACCCCGGCGGCGCCAAGTACGCGCACGTGCTCGGCTACAAGCCGGTCAACCTCGCCGACACCGGCATCGAGCGGAGCGAGAACGACTTCCTCGCCGGCACCAGCGACCAGCTCTTCGTGGACCGGTTCAAGGACATGTTCACCGGTGACCAGACCGGTGGCGGCAACGTGCTGCTGACCCTCTCCAAGCGGGCCCAGGACGTCGCGTACGACCAGCTGCGGAACAACAGGAAGGGGGTCACGAAGGGGGCGGCGATCGCCATCGACCCGCGGACCGGGGCGGTGCAGGCGCTCGTCTCCATGCCCAGCTTCGACCCGAACCCGCTGGCCAGCCACGACACCAGCGCGGCCACCGCGGCGTACAACCGGCTCGAGCAGGACCGGGACCGTCCGCTGCGTAACCGGGCGCTCGGCGAGGTGCTGCCCCCGGGCTCCACTTTCAAGATCGTAGTGGCGGCCGCGGCGCTGGAGAACGGCGTCGGCAAGAGCACCCGGATCCCGGCCGGCGCCAGCTTCACCCCGCCGACCTCCGGCAGCCCGATCAAGAACGCCGCGCCCTCCATCTGCCCGGAGTCGCAGGTCACCCTGCTCGAAGCGGTCACCGAGTCGTGCAACACCGGGTTCGCCCAGCTCGGCATCCGGCTGGGTGCCGACACCATCAAGGAGAAGGCCCGCCAGTTCGGTTTCGAGCAGGACGACCTGACCGTCGGCCAGCTCGGCGAGGGCGGGCACCAGGTGGCGGCCAGCCGTACCGGCGGCATGCAGAACGCCGACGGCGGGGACGACCCGGCGGCGCTCGCCCAGTCCTCGATCGGCCAGCGGGACGTCCGGATGACGCCGCTGCAGGGCGCGATGATCGCCGCGTCGGTCGCCAACGGCGGCAGCCAGATGCGCCCCTACCTGGTCCGCCAGCTGCTCGGGCCGGACCGCACGACCAGCTACTACACCGCCGATCCGCGCGAGCTGCGCCAGCCGGTCAGCGGCCAGGTCGCCGCCGACCTGCGGGACATGATGGTCAGCGTGGTCGAGAACGGCACCGGCGAGAGCGCGCAGATCAACGGCTACACCGTCGGCGGCAAGACCGGCACCGCCCAGTCCGGCCCGCAGACCCCCGACCACGGCTGGTTCATCGGCTTCGCGCTCGACAAGAACGGCACCCCGGTCTCCGCGGTCTGCGTGCTGCTGGAGGAGGCGGGCAGCGGCGGCAGTGCCGAGGCCGCCCGGATCGGTGGCCAGATCATGCGGGCGGCGATCGCCGACTCCGGGGGCCGCTGACATGCTCAGCCCCGGCGTGCTGCTCGGCAACCGATACCGCCTCGACGAGCGGATCGCCAGCGGCGGCATGGGTGACGTCTGGCGCGGCACCGACCAGGTGCTCGGCCGGACGGTCGCGGTGAAGAGCCTGCTCCCCGCGCTGCTGGACGAGCCCGGTTTCGCCGAGCGGTTCCGCGGCGAGGCCCGCACCATGGCCACCATCAACCACCCGGGCGTGGTCGACGTCTACGACTTCGGCAACGACCAGCAGATCGCGTTCCTGGTGATGGAGTACGTCGAGGGCGACGCGCTCTCGGCCACGCTGAGCCGGGTCGGCCGGCTCACCCCGGCCCGGACGATGGCGCTGGTCGCGCAGGCGGCCGACGCGCTGCACGCGGCGCACGAGAAGGGCATCGTGCACCGCGACGTCAAGCCCGGCAACCTGCTGGTCCGGCCGAACGGCACGCTGGTGCTGACCGACTTCGGCATCGCCCGCTCCGACCTCGTCGGGCAGCTCACCGCCGCCGGCTCGGTGCTCGGCACCGCCTCGTACATCTCCCCGGAGCAGGCCACCGGCGGGGTCGCCACCCCCGCCTCCGACGTCTACGCCCTCGGTGTGGTCGCCTACCAGTGCCTCGCCGGGCGGCGGCCGTTCGAGGGCGACAACCCCCTCGAGATCGCGATGCGGCACGTCCGGGAGGCCCCCCGGCCGCTGCCCGCCGACATTCCGCCGCAGGTCAAGGCCGTGGTCGAGCGGGCCCTGACGAAGGACCCGGCGGCCCGCTGGCCGAGCGCCGCCGCGCTGGCCGGAGTGGCCCGGCAGTTGAAGGTCGCGCTTTCCCAGCAGGCCCGGGCCGGTGGTCAGGCCACCCCGGTCTCGGCCGCTCCCGCCTCGCCGGCCGCCCCGCCCGGTCGTGCCCAGGTGCGCCCGCCGGCGGCAGCCCGGCCGCCGACCGCTCCGCAGCAGCCCCGTCCGGCCGCCGCGCCGCCGCGCGTCGCGGTCACGCCGCAGCGCCCCACCGCGGTCGCGCCGGCCGCCGCACCCCGCCCGCCGGTGGCCCAGCCGGGCTTCCCGCGCGGCGCCGCCCCGGTGCCCCCGCCAGCCACGGCCCGCCCGATGGCGTACGCTCCGCAGCCCGGCCAGCCGGCCCCCCACCGGTCCCGACCCGGCATGGTGTTCGTCGCCATCCTCCTGGCCGTACTGGTACTCATCTGCTCCGGCGTGATTTCCTACAGTCTGCGGAAGGGCACGCAGTCGGGCGCGCTCGCCCCGCAGGCAGTGACGTCCGGCGCGCTCAGGCCCGACGGACGCGACGATCTGGCCGAGACGTCGTACCGTCGACAGGTACGACCCCGGCCGGGCAGCGGCGAGACGACGACGAGCGAAGGACGACAGACGCGATGACAGCGCAGGCCCGCCTGCTCGGTGGCAGGTATCAGGTCGGCGAGCTGCTCGGCTACGGCGGCATGGCCGAGGTGCACCGCGGTCGCGACCTCCGGCTCGGTCGGGACGTCGCGATTAAGATGCTCCGGGCGGATCTGGCCCGGGACGCGACCTTCCAGATGCGGTTCCGCCGCGAGGCGCAGAACGCGGCCTCGCTGAACCACCCGGCGATCGTGGCCGTCTACGACACCGGCGAGGAGACCGCGCCGACCGGCGAGACGCTGCCGTTCATCGTGATGGAGTTCGTCAACGGGCGGACCCTCAAGGAGGTGCTCGGCGCCGAGGGGCGGCTCCAGCCGCGCCGGGCGCTGGAGATCTGCGCCGACATGTGCGCGGCGCTGGAGTTCAGCCACCGGCACGGCATCATCCACCGGGACATCAAGCCCGGCAACGTGATGCTGACCCAGACCGGCCAGGTCAAGGTGATGGACTTCGGCATCGCCCGGGCGCTGGCCAGCGGCGCCACCACGATGACGCAGACCAGCGCGGTGATCGGCACGGCGCAGTACCTCTCCCCCGAGCAGGCCCGGGGCGAGGCGGTCGACGCCCGCTCCGACGTCTACGCCGCCGGCTGCGTGCTCTTCGAGCTGCTCTGCGGCCACCCGCCGTTCGTCGGTGACAGCCCGGTCAGCGTCGCCTACCAGCACGTGCGGGAGGCGCCGCCGACGCCGAGCGACATCAACCCGGACGTCAACCCGGCCGTCGACGCGATCGTGCTCAAGGCGCTGTCGAAGAACCCGCTCAACCGCTACCAGAGCGCCGGTGAGATGCGCGCCGACCTGCTCCGCGCGGCCGCCGGCCGGCCGGTGCTGGCCACTCCGGTGATGCGCGAGGACGAGACCATGCCGATGGCGCCGGCCGCCGGCGCGGCGGGCTACCCGCCTGCCCCCGGCGCGCCGCAGACCCGGCAGATCCCGGCCCGGGTCGGTGACCCGCGCCAGCGCAAGGCGTCGTCCTGGCTGATCGCCACCTTCTCCGCGGTCGGCGTGCTCGCGGTGATCGCCCTGGTCGCCGCCCTAATCTGGAGCCAGCAGGGGAACGAGCAGGTCACCGTGCCGACAGTGACCGGTTTGACCCAGCAGCAGGCGTTCGCGCAGATCCAGCAGGCCGGGCTCGTGCCCCAGGCCGGCGATCCGGTCTTCAACCCCACCTGTAAGAAGGACGCGGTGGCCGCCCAGGACCCGGCGGCCGGGTCGCGGCTTGAGCAGAACCGCACGGTGATCGTCCAGGTCTGCGGCGGCAAGCCGGAGGTCGAGATTCCGGTCGGGCTGAAGGGCAGCAAGCTCGAGAGTGCTCAAGCCCGGCTCAGGGAGGCCAACCTCCAGTACGAGGTCAAGGAAGTTGACAACGAGGCGAGCGAGGACGAGGTTCTCGAAGTCTCGCCGCCGGAGGGCCAGCGGGTACCGGAAGGGACCAAGGTGACCCTGACCGTCTCCAAGGGCAATGTCCGCGAGGTGCCCGACGTGGAGGGGCTCAGCCGGGAAGAGGCCACCCGGGCGCTGACGAACGCTGGCTTCAAGGTCAACGTCGACGAGGGCGACGAGGTGCCGGCGGCTGAGGCGGGCCGGGTGCAGTCACAGAACCCGAAGGCACGCAGCAACCTCGCGAGGGGCAAGACGGTGACCATCGTGGTCAGCGTGCCCGAGGTGGTCGACCCGACGCCGACCGGATCGGTGACCCCGACGCCGACGAACACGCCGTCCGACGGCAACGGTGGCGGCTTCCCGTTGTTCCCGACCACCTCGCCACCGGCCCGGCTCTCCGGCGAGTGACGCGCACCGCCACGAAGATCGCCACCTGGTGACGCCGTCCCGGGTCGCGCGGCTGGGGACCGCTGCGGTGGTGCTCCTCCGGGCCGACAGGGCAGACCGGCCCGCGTAGGGCGTGGCCCGGTCGTCAGCGGTCGGCGGACTCCGCCGAATCCGGCCGGCGTGACCTCAGGCGGTGGCGAAGGCGGCGCGGCGGCGCGCGTCCACCTCGGCGGCCAGTTCCGGGGCCCGGTCCAGGGCCTCCGGGTGGCCGCAGCCGGCCAGCCAGTTCGCCAGCATCAGGTGGCCGCCCTCGGTCAGCACCGACTCGGGGTGGAACTGCACGCCCTCGATCGGCAGCGTCCGGTGCCGCATCGCCATCACCACGCCCGAGCCGGTCCAGCCGGTGACCTCCAGCTCGCCCGGCAGTGTCTCGGGCAGCACGGCGAGCGAGTGGTAGCGGGTCGCGGTGAACGGGTCGGGCAGGCCGGCGAGCACCCCGACCGAGCCGTGCCGCACCTCCGAGGTCTTGCCGTGCAGCAACTCGGGGGCGCGGGCCACGGTGGCGCCGAACGCCTCGCCGATCGCCTGGTGGCCGAGGCAGACCCCGAAGATCGGCAGCTCGCCGGCGTAGGTGCGGATGACGTCGAGGCAGATGCCGGCCCGGTCGGGGCTGCCCGGCCCAGGTGAGAGCAGCACGCCGGCCGCGCCGACCCGTCCCACCTCGGCCACGTCGATCTCGTCGTTGCGGCGTACCTCGCACTCCACGCCGAGTTGGCCCAGGTACTGCACCAGGTTGAAGACGAACGAGTCGTAGTTGTCGATCACCAGGACGCGCATCGACTCACCTGTCCGGAGAAGGGGGCGGGGTGTTGTTCCGGTCGGTGTCGTACGGCAGGTCGTGCTCGTCGCCGGGGGGCGCGTCCCCCGGCACCACGTCGCCGCCCGGGTCGCCGGGCACGCCGGAGTCCTGGGTGACCTGCACGTCGTCGAAGGGCAGCAGGGGCTCCGCCCAGGGGAAGACCACGTACCAGAGCAGGGCCACCATCGCGGCGGCGATCAGGACGCTGCCGGCGAGCTTGCCGGGCAGCCCGAACGGGAGCTTCCGCCAGATCCAGGCGTACACGGGTCAGCCTCCCAGCTCCGCCGGGCGACCCGCCGACTTCGGTTGGGACCGGTCCAGCTCGGCGTGGATGATCAGGCGTTGGTAGTTGTCGAACTTCGGGTTGCAGGTGGTCAGCGTGAGCATCCGCTTGGTCGGCTTCTCGCCCGGCTTACCCGGCACCGGCGCCACCACCTCGACCTGGGTCGGCTTCACGATGTGGTTGCGGGTCACCTTGTAGACGTACCAGGTGTCCTTGCCCTCGACCACGATGGCGTCGCCGTCGTGCAGCTCGTCCAGCCGCCAGAAGGTGGCCCGGTTGCGGTGCCCGGCCACCGAGAAGTTGCCCACGTCGCCCGGCAGGGCGCTCTTCGGATAGTGGCCCGGGGCGTACCGGATGTCCTTCTGGGTGACGCCCTCGACCACCACCCAGTTCTTGTCCAGCTTGGGGATGTAGAGGCCGGCGATCGGCTTGCCCTGCACCGGCGGCTTGGGCTTGGCGCTCGGGGCGGCGCTGGCCGACGGCGCCACCGTCGGGTCGCCGTCCGGGCCCCATGCCTGCGCCAGTTGCTGGCTGAGGTCGTCCTGGTGGGCGTCGACGATCGCCGACTTGCCCCACACCTCGTAGCTGGCGAAGAGGAGCACCACCAGCCCGAACGTGATCAGTACCTCTCCGGTTACCCGGATGCCGGTGCGCAGCCGGGAGGCGAGCGACGGCCGGGTCAGCTCCGAGTAGACGCTCCGGTAGCCCTCGCCGGTCTGCTCCGGCCGGAGCTGCACCACCCGCTCGCCCCGGCGGGGACGGGGCGGCTCGTCGACGCCCTCTGGGTCGCCGGTCGGCTCGGTGCGCGGGACCGCACCCATCAGGGCGGTCGAATCGAGGGCGGGCGGGCCGCCCGGCGTACGCCCGCCGACGGCCGGGATCAGCGCGGTGGCCGCGGGATCGGCGGTGCGGTCCGGGCCGGCCGGCGAGACCGGGACGGCCGATCCGGCGCTCGCGGAGGCCGGGCCACCGATCTGCGGGAGGAACGCGGTCGGCGCGTCCGCGGTCGGCGTGGGCCGTCCGGCCTGGGCGGCGGCGCGGTCGACGGGCGGGCGCCCGGCCGGCTCGGCGGCGGCCCGGGCGGGCGAGACCGGCCGGTCGGCGTCGAGGGACGCGGCCGGGCCGGGCGGCGTCGTGGGTGCGGCCGGACCGCGGGGCGTGCTGGGTACGGCCGGCCGGAGCGCGGCGTTGCCCGGCCACGCCGGCGGCGCGCCCGGACCAGTGGATGCCGGGTTACCGGCGTGGCCCGGACCCGTAGCGGCCGGGTTACCGGCGTGGCCCGGGTTGCGGGGTGTGCCCGGCCGGGGGTCGGTGGCCGGGCCGGAGCGGCCGGGGTTCGCCGGCCAGTTCGGCTCCTGCGGCGCCCCCGGAGATCGCGCCTCGGCGGAGCGCGCCGGATCCGTCGACCACGCCGGGCCGGTGGAGCGTGCCGGGTCGGGCGACCAGGCCGGGCCGGTGGAGTGGGCGGACTCGGCGGCCGAAGCCGGATCGGCGAACCAGCCCGGGCCGGTGGCGCGGGTGGGCTCGGCGGGGCGTGCGGAATCGCCAGGCCAGGCCAGGCCGGCGGAGCCGGTGGGTTCGGCGGAGCGGGGCAGGTCGCCGGGGTCGCGCTCCGGGGCCTTGCCGCCGGACGACGGCTGGGCCGCCGCGGAGCGCGGCAGCACCGGCTCGGGCCAACCACCCGCCGGGCGGGTCGCTGGCGCGGGCCGGTCGGTCTTCGGGATGAACGCGGTCGGCTCGTCGGCCGGGTCGCGGTGACGCCCGTCCCGGTCCTCCCACCAGTCTTCCGGCGCGCGACTCACCGCGGCACCGTCGCCGAACGCAGGGCGGTCGAGTCCTCGAACGCCGGGACGGTCACCGTGGAGACGGTCTCCTTGTAACCGAGCTGGTAGTGGTCGACCGCGTCCTTGAACAACCGGACTCCCTCAGAGCCGGCGAGGGCCTGCTGGAGGGCAGCGGGATCGCCGATTGCTACGATCTTGAATGGCGGGGAGTACACCCGACCGTGCAGCAGCAGGGTGTTACCGACGCAGCGTACCGCGCTGGTGGCGAGCACGCGGACGTTCATGATTGACATGGCCTCCGCGCCGCCGGCCCAGAGCGCGTTCACCACCGCTTGGACGTCGCCCTGGTGGACGACCAGGTAGTCGTTGCTGACCCCTTCGGGCAGGTTCTGCTCGGTGCGCCGGGGCGCGTCGTTGAGTTCCACCGTGACGCCGGGCCCGGTCAGGGCGGTGAAGCCGGCGGCCTCGCGGGTGGCGGCCGCCCGTTCCTGCTGTTCCCTGATCGGGCCGTCCGTGTCGGCCAGCGTGCTGGTCCGCTCCTCCACCTCGTGGCGCAGGGTCGCGGCCCGGCGCTCGCTCGCCGCCACCTGCTCGCGGCGGTCCTCGATCAGCTGGTTGAGCTGGGGGCGCCGGTCCTCGCGCAGCGCGGTGCCGCCGGCCGTGGTGGCGGTGGTGGTGAAGAGCAGTCCGGCCGCGGCGGCGATCAGCGGTACGCCGATCGACCAGCCCGGTCGCCGCTGCCGCGGTCGCCGGGGCAGCAGCCCGGCGACGGCCCGCCGGAGCACCTTCTGCCAGGAGGCGGCGCCGGATGTGTACTCCACCGAGCGTTCCTTCCGCGTCGTCTGGTTTCCGCCCGGCACCGTGCGAGCGGTGCGGTGACCGGTTCGTCCCACACTTTTCGGTCACTCGGTGCACCGGCCTGACCCCATTCGTGGCCCGGACGGGTCTTCGGGACTACGCTAGCTGTCGAACATTATTGGCCATGGACCGTCGCCCCCGCGCCCGGTTGTCAGGCCGGACGAGGTCAGTCATCCCCTCTGGAGAGCGTCGTGCCCAAGTCTCAGGTCCGCAAGAAGAAGGTGTACACCCCGCCGACGGACGTGCGTCCGACGGCGACGGCGGCGACGCGCAAGCCTAGCCCGGTGTGGCTGCCGGTCACCGCGGTCGCGCTCATCGTCGCCGGCATCGGCTGGCTGGTGGTCTACTACCTTTCCGAGCAGGAGTACCCGGTCATGTCGTGGGGTTACTGGAACCTCGCGGTCGGCTTCGGCGCGATGGTCGCCTCGCTCCTGCTGCTCTCCCGCTGGCGCTGACGGTCCGCCGCCGCGGCGGCGGCTGACGCCGACCGTGCGGCGGCGCGGGCCCGAACCGGCCCGCCGATGCCCTGTGCGGCAATCCACATCACTCGACGCGGCCCCTGCCCGGCACGTGCGGGCGGGGCGACCTATGGTGTGCGCAGGGCGGCGTGGCCGGGTGCGAGAAGACTCACGTTACCGATGGGTAACCTTGCGCGTAGGCTGCACTGCATGACCGAGCGGAGCGAGGTCATCGACCGGTCCGGTCGAGGGTGCGGTAGCGGCGGCTCGCCGATCGCGCCCGGACCCGGCCCCCGGTCGCCGAGCGGCTCGACAGGCAGCAGACCGGGAGGCCAACTCGATGGGCAGCGTCCAGATCGTCACCACGATCCTCGCGTTCGCCATCACCGCGGTGGCGGTGGGGCTTGCGGTACGCGCGGTCATGCAGATGACGGCCGTGATCCGGCTGGGTCAGCCCGACCCCGAGCGGTTCGGGGACAAGGGCAGCCGGACGAAGACCATGCTGGTCGAGACCGCCGGCCACACCCGGATGCTCCGGTGGAGCGTGGTCGGCGCCGCGCACTGGTTCGTGATGATCGCCTTCATCGTGCTCTCGCTGTTGGTGCTGGAGGCGTACTTCGAGGTGGTCAGTACCACCGGCGAGCTGCCGATCATCGGACACTGGACGATCTTCGGCCTGGCCACCGAGGTGATCGGGGTGCTCGGCCTGGTCGGCATCCTGGTGCTGATGGCGATCCGGCTGCGTAACCGGCCGACCCGGCCGGGCGGCCGCTCCCGGTTCACCGGCTCCACCATGTGGCAGGGCTACTTCGTCGAGTGGGTCGTGCTGCTCGTCCTGATCTTCGGCTTCCTGATCCGGGGCTTCAAGGTCGCCACCGACCACTTCGAGTACCCGGTCTGGGCCACCCCGGTCAGCCACGCCCTCGGCGCTGCGCTGCCGAACTGGGAGGCGGGCGTCAGCGTCGCCGCTCTCATCAAGATCGTCATCTCGATGACCTGGCTCATCGTCATTTCGCTGAACGTCACCATGGGTGTCGCCTGGCACCGCTTCCTGGCGTTCCCGAACATCTTCTTCAAGCGCAACCCGGGCCGGGCCGGCTCCGGCCTCGGCGCGCTGCGCCCGATGATGAGCGCCGGCAAGCCCCTCGACTTCGAGGAGGCCGACCCGGAGAAGGACCAGTTCGGCGTCGCCCAGGTGGAGCAGTTCACCTGGAAGGGCCTGCTGGACTTCAGCACCTGCACCGAGTGCGGCCGCTGCCAGTCGCAGTGCCCGGCCTGGAACACCGGCAAGCCCCTGTCGCCGAAGCTGCTGGTGCTGAGCCTGCGCGACCACGCGTACGCCAAGGCGCCCTACCTGCTGGCCGGCGGCGGCAAGGACCTGACCGGCGAGGAGAAGGCGACCGCCGCGCAGCTCGCCCACGTCGACGTGCTCGCCCTGGCCGAGGCGGAGAAGCCGCTGATCGGCTCCGCCGAGGAGGGCGGCGTCATCGACCCGGACGTGCTCTGGTCCTGCACCACCTGCGGCGCCTGCGTCGAGCAGTGCCCGGTGGATATCGAGCACGTGGACCACATCGTCGACATGCGCCGCTACCAGGTGCTGATCGAGTCCAGCTTCCCGTCCGAGGCCGGCGTGATGCTGCGCAACCTGGAGAACAAGGGCAACCCGTGGGGCGCCCCGCAGAACACCCGGGAGGACTGGACCAAGGGTCTGGACTTCGAGGTGCCGCGGGTCGGCGAGGTCGAGGACTTCGAGTACCTCTTCTGGGTCGGCTGCGCCGGCGCGTTCGAGGACCGGGCCAAGAAGACCACCCGGGCCGTCGCCACGCTGCTCAACGAGGCGGGCGTAAAGTTCGCGATCCTCGGCGAGGGCGAGACCTGCTCGGGCGACCCGGCCCGGCGGATCGGCAACGAGTTCGTCTTCCAGATGCTCGCCCAGCAGAACGTCGAGACGCTCAACGAGGCGTTCGGCGACCGGGAGAAGGCCAAGCGCAAGATCGTCGCGACCTGCCCGCACTGCTTCAACACCCTCGGCAACGAGTACGGACAGCTCGGCGGCGAGTTCGAGGTCGTGCACCACACCCAGCTGCTGGCCCACCTGGTCGCCACCGGCAAGCTCACCCCGGTGCAGCCGGTGGACGGCGGGGTCACCTACCACGACCCCTGCTACCTGGGCCGGCACAACCGGGTCTTCGCCCCGCCGCGCGAGGTGCTCGGCACCGCCATCGAGGGCGAGCTCACCGAGATGCCGCGCAACAGCGAGCGCTCCTTCTGCTGCGGCGCCGGCGGCGCCCGGATGTGGATGGAGGAGAAGATCGGCAAGCGGATCAACGTGGAGCGGGTCGAGGAGGCCATCTCCACCGGGGCGAGGACGGTCGCCGTCGGTTGCCCGTTCTGCTCGACGATGCTCAACGACGGCGTGAACGGCAAGGGCGCCAGCGAGCAGGTCGAGGTGGTCGACGTGGCCAGCGTGCTGCTCCGCTCGGTCAAGCCGGAGCAGACGCAGGGCGACAAGGAGACCGAGCCGGTCGCCGGCTGAGGCGTACCGCCGCGGGCGCGGTGCCGCCGGGAGGTGGCGCCGCGCCCGTCCCGTCAGGAGGCCGCGGCGGTCACCGTCGCGGCGGTGGCGGCCGAGGTGACCACCAGCAGGACGGCGGCCTCGGTCTCCTGGATGGCCCTGCGGGTCGCCGCGGACGCCCAGTCGCCCGCGGCGATCTCGGCCAGCCGGTGCGTCACCCGCTCCTTGGGCAGCTCCCGGAAGAGGTGCCGGTCCAGCCGGACCGCCCGGGCCAGGCCGATCAGGGCCGCCGTGCGCGGCTCCACCGGGCCGTCCGTGGCCAGCGCCGCGGTCATCCGCTGCCGGGCCCGGGTCTCCGCCGCCGGCTCCGCCCCGCTCTGTGACGGATAGCGGGTACGCGGGAAGACCCACAGCACCCGGTCGGACTCCCGGCGCAGCACCCCGGCGGTGACCAACCCGTCCAGCACCTGCTCGGGCAGGTCCCGGGCGAGCCGGGCGACCCAGTCCTTCGGCCGGCGGCGCTTCTCGTCGGTGCCGATCCGGGTCAACGCGTCGTCGAGTTGCCGCTGACCGAGCGGGGTCGGATCGACCACCACCAGGCGGTCGTCGACCACGTCGACCCGGCCGGCGAGCGCCAGCTCCAGCAGCAGCGCCCCGGCCAGTCCGTGGTCGAGGGCGGGCCGGTTGAGCTGGAGGTTCCCCTTGTCGTCGTAGGCCAGCAGGGCCAGTTCGTGCGCGAGGGTGAGTTCGGCCATGGCCCGACGGTAGCCCGACCGGGCCAGCTCCACCCGCGACGCGCGGGTCGTGCCGGGACGACTCGCCCGTGCGAGAATCGCGCCGAGGTGAGGCGACCATCGACGGCCTGCTCCTGACCACGCTGCTGCCCCTGGTCGGCTTCCTGCTGCTGACCGGCGGCAACGCGTTCTTCGTCGCGGCCGAGTTCGCGCTGGTCACCGTGGACCGGGTGGAGATCGACCGGCGGGCCACCGGGGGCGACGGGCCGGCCGCGGCCGTCCGGCGGGCGCTGCGGGAACTCTCCTTCCAGCTCTCCGGAGCTCAGCTCGGCATCACCATCACCGCCCTGCTCACCGGCTACCTCGCCGAGCCCGCGCTGGCCCGGCTCTTCGCGCCGCTGCTGGACCCGCTCGCCGGGCCGGCCACCGACCGGATCACCCCGTTCCTGGCCCTCGCCCTGGCCACCCTGTTCTCCATGCTCTTCGGTGAGTTGGTGCCGAAGAACCTCGCGCTGGCCCGGCCGATGCCCGTCGCGCTGGCCACCGCCGGTCCGATGCGGGCCTTCTCCCGCACCTTCGGCTGGCTGATCCGGGGGTTGAACGGGTCGGCGAACCGCCTGGTCCGGGCGCTCGGGGTCGAGCCGCAGGAGGAACTGGCCAGCGCCCGCTCCCCGGAGGAGCTGGGCCTGCTGGCGGCCATCTCGGCCCGGGCCGGAGCGCTGCCGCCGGACACCGCGATGCTGCTGCGCCGCACCATCCGCTTCGGCGACAAGCGGGCGGCCGAGGCGATGACGCCACGGGTGGACGTGATCGCCCTGCGCGCCACGGCCACCGTGGCCGAGCTGCTCGATCTCGCCCGGCGCACCGGCCGGACCCGGTTCCCGGTCTACGAGGAGACCCTCGACCTGGTCACCGGCGTCGCGGGGGTGCCGGACGCGCTCGGCGTCCCGTTGGCCCAGCGCGGCTCGACCACGGTCGGCTCGGTGGCCCGCGAACCGGTCTACGTGCCGGAGAGCCTCGACCTCGACGGGGTGCTCGCCGCGCTCAAGGCCGCCGACGCCGACCTCGCCATCGTGGTGGACGAGTACGGCGGCACGGACGGCGTGGTGACCGTCGAGGACCTGGTGGAGGAGCTGGTCGGTGAGATCGCCGACGAGTTCGACCCGGCCGCGGTGGCCGAGGCCGGTCCGGTCGAGCTGACCGTGCCCGGCGGGGAACGCACCGTGCTGGCCGACGGCGTGCTGCGCTCGGACGAGCTGGCCGAGCAGACCGGCTTCCGGTTGCCCGAGGGGCCGTACGAGACGCTGGCCGGGTTCCTGATGGCCCGGCTGGGGCACATCCCGGTGGCGGGTGAGACGGTCGAGGAGGCCGGGTACGAGTTCACCGTCGTCGAGGTGGAGCGGCGCCGGATCGAACAGGTTCGGGTGGTCCGTCCCGAGGATTCGGACGACGATGGCTGAGCTGCTGGTCACGGTGCTGCTGCTGCTCGGCAACGCGTTCTTCGTGGGCAGCGAGTTCGCGCTGATCGCGTCCCGGCGCACGGTGGTGGAACCGCTGGCGGCGACCTCGAAGCGGGCCCGCTGGGCGCTGTCCGCGATGAACCAGATCCCTCTGATGATCGCCGGCGCCCAGCTCGGCATCACCATCTGCTCGCTGGGGCTGGGCGCGATCGCCGAGCCGGCCCTGGCCGACCTGCTGGAGTCGCCGTTCCACGCGCTGGGGTTGCCCGCTCAGGCGGTGCACCCGGTGGCCTTCGTGCTCGCCCTCGGGATCGTGGTCTTCCTGCACACCGTGGTCGGCGAGATGGTGCCGAAGAACATCACGCTGGCCGGGCCGGAGGTGTCCGCGCTCTGGCTGGGCCCGGCGATGCTGGCGTTCTGCCTGGCCACCAAGCCGCTGCTGCTGGCCATGAAGTGGGCGTCCCGGCGGGTGCTGCGGCTGTGGCGGATCGAGGCCACCGAGGCGGTCAAGACCGTCTTCACCGCCGAGGAGCTGGCCGGCCTGGTGTCGCAGGCGCGTACCGAGGGGCTGCTCGACGCCGAGGAGCACGCCCGGATCACCGGCGCGCTCGCCCTGCACAGCCGAACCGCGGCCGACGCCCTGCAGCCCTGGTCGACGGTGACCACCGTCGCCGAGGACGTCTCGCCCGCCTCGCTGGAGGTGCTGGCCACCCGGACCGGCCGGTCCCGGTTTCCGGTGGTGCAGCGGTCCACCCGGCGGGTGCTCGGGTTCGTGCACGTCAAGGATGTGCTCGGGTACGCCGGGGTGAGCCGGCGGGCGCCGGTGCCGGCGGCGGTGTACCGGCCGCTGGCGGTGGTGCCGCCGGAGCGTACGCTCGCCGACCTGTTGCTGGCGATGCGCCGCGAGCGGCGGCACATGGTGCTGGTCAGCGACGGCCGCCGCCCCCTCGGCGTGGTGACGCTCGACGACGTATTGACGGCCATCGTCGGCTGAAAGGCGCACACCCTTGGTACACAAGCGGTTGCGCAGGCGTGATGTGGCCGTTGGTCGCCTTGATTCCGCACCGGGGCTTCCCTAATGTGGGGCACCGGCCGCTGTGGGTCGTCTGCCTCGCCCCTTCCCCTCTGCGAGGCGCCCGGCGGTCGGACGCTAAGGAGTCGGTGCCGGTGGCAACCATGCCCCCTCATCGTCACGCACCGGGACGGCCTGCTCGTCCGGGCGGCCTGCGCCGGGTCGCCCACCGTCTGCTCACCCTGGTCGCGGCCGCGGCCGTCGGTGCCGGTCTGCTCGCCGCACCGGCGCACGCCGCGCCCTCGGTCGACGAGATCGAGAGGCAGATCGACAAGCAGTGGGAGCAGTTGGAGCCCACCATCGAGCAGTACAACAAGGTGCGGGCGCAGCTGAAGAACAACCGCAAGAAGTCGGCGGACCTGGAGAAGAAGATCCAGCCGCTGGCGCTGGAGAGCGAGCTGGCGATGAACCGGGTGGGCGACCTCGCCTCCCGCTACTACATCACCGGCCCGTCCCAGGACGTCGCGGCCCTGCTGATGAGCGCCAAGCCGAGCACGCTCACCGAGCAGCTCACCATCCTCGACCGGCTGGCCGCCGAGGAGCGCAAGCAGATCGAGGGCGTGCTCGCGGTCCGCAAGAAGTACGACGACCAGAAGCAGAAGCTCGACACGCTGATCGCGGACCAGGTCAAGCAGCAGAACGAACTGGCGGCGAAGAAGAAGCAGATCGACGCCGAGATCAAGCGGCTGGAGAAAATGCTCCCGGTGACGGTCGTCAAGACGACGAACTGCCCGACCATCGAGGGCGTGGTCAGCGAGGCGGCGCGGATCGCGATCAGAACCGCCTGCGCCCAGGTCGGCGACCCGTACGTGTGGGGTGCCACCGGCCCGAACTCGTTCGACTGCTCCGGCCTGACGCAGTACGCCTACAAGGCGGCCGGGATCCACCTGACCCACTTCACTGGGGCCCAGTGGAACGAGGGCAAGGCCATCTCGCGCTCCGATGCGCGCCCAGGTGACCTGGTCTTCTTCTTCAGTGACCTGCACCACGTCGGGCTCTATCTCGGCAACGACACGATGGTGCACGCGGCCCGGGCCGGCAAGCCGGTCAACGTCTCCAGCATCAACACGATGCCGGTCGCCGGGTTCCGCCGACCCGGCTGATCGGTCGCCGTACGCACGAGGGCCCCCGGTCGGTTGACCGGGGGCCCTCGGCGTGTCAGGTCAACGGCTCGGCGGGGAGCCCCTGACTCAGGCGGGCGATCAGGGAGCGCCGACCGCCGACGGCAGGAGCCACACGTCGTCCAGGTTCACGTAGCCGATCCGGTGGCCGAACTGGACCTGCACGTAGCGCAGGTCGCCGCTGACCACGGTCCAGTCGCCTGGGGACGACCCGTCGAAGGTGACCGCGCGGTAGTACTCGCTCGGCAGGACCCCGCCCACCGCGTACCGCTGGCCGGCGGCGAGCGTGTACTGCAGCGGTGAGATCGCCTGGTACGGCACGCCGGCCGGGTAGGCGTCCTGCTCCGGGTAGGCCCGCCCGTAGACCGGGATCGTCGCCTTGCCGGGCTTCGGCGTCACCACGAAGCCGGTGGCCCACTTCGCCGTCGGGGCCGAGGCGGGGTTGTGGAACCAGGCCTTCTGACCGAGGTACCAGATCGCCGTCCAGTCCCCCCGTACCTCGGCGACGGCGTACGTCTGGCCGGCCGAGCCCCGGGCGCTGTGGTCCGGGACGTACATCGTGCCCGGTGAGCCGTCCGGGTGCTCGCCCAGGTCCACGGCGAGCGGCGCGTCGTGGCTCGGCGCGCTGCGCAGCAGCACCGCGGACGAGCCGCGCAGCGGGCACGGGTCGGTGACCGGGGGCAGCGGGGTGGGCACCCCCGGCGGCTGCCGCGAGCACCCGGTGAAGGCCGGCCGGTTGCCGGCGAAGTCGGGGTCGATGATCACCAGGCCGGTGTCCGGTGTGCCGGTGGACCGGAACGGCGCCTTCAGCAGGTCGAAGTAGTGCGACCAGTCCCAGTAGGGCCCCGGGTCCCAGTGCATCCCGGCGACGTTCGCCGCCACCGTGCCGGGGACGTTGTCGTGGCCGATGATGTGCTGCCGGTCCAGCGGGATGTTGAACCGCAGCGCCAGGTGCCGGACCAGCTTGGCCGAGGTGCGGTACATCGCCTCGGTGTACCAGGTGCCGTGGCCGGCGAAGCCCTCGTGCTCCAGCCCGATGGACTTCGCGTTGACGTACCAGTTTCCGGCGTGCCAGCCGACGTCCTTGGTCTTGATGTGCTGGGCGACGTGGCCGTCCACCGAGCGCAGGGTGTAGTGCCAGCCCACCCGCTTCGGGTCCTTGACCAGGTTGACGCTGGGCCAGAAGTAGCCCTCGGTGTCGTGGATGACGATGTACTCGAGCTTCTGCTGCGCCGGGCGGTTGCCCAGGTCGTAGTTGCCGTAGTCGCCCGGCCGGGGGCCGTACTTCTGGTACGGCGCCGGGATCCACTCGCAGCCGATGCCGATCGGGCACTCCAGCCCGTCGGGCCGCTCGGCGCGCCGCAGCCCGAGCCGGTGCAGGGCCGACTCGTCGGGATCGACCTCCCGGGCCGGCAGGGTCACCGGGTGCCCGTCGTCGGTCGTCCGGCTCGCGCCCTCGCGGAGTTGGCCGTACACCTCGTCGGCGAAGGCGGCCGCGGTGTCCTCGGTGCCGGCGCCGGAGTAGCGGGCCACCGCGCCGTACCAGGCCGCCGGGTCGCTGGCCGCGCCGACCGGGCCGCCGAGTTCCCGCTGGTACGCGGCGAGCAGCGCCGCCCCGCCGCGGATGTTCGCGGTCGGGTCGGACCGCAGCGCCTCCGCGCTGGCGCCGGTGAGGGCGGCGGCCGCCTGGAGGGTCTGCAGCGCGGCGTCGCCGGGAGCGGCCGGCGGCGGTTCGGCCGCGGCCGGCGCGGCGACGGCCAGCGGCCGGGACTCGTCACCGCGCGGGTCCTCGCCCTCGTCGATGTGGCCCCCGGCGGGGAGCGAGGTGACGTGGGCGGCGTCGGTGAGGTGCATCGGGCCGTAGCCGCCACTGGTGCTCGGGGTGCCGGGATGGGTGTCCCAGCGGGATTCGAGGTAGGAGACGGCGAGCAGGACGCCCTCCGGCACGCCGAACTCGGCGGCCGCGGCGGCGTACTGCTGTTGCCGGTCGATCGGGTCGGCGGTGGCGGAACCGGCGGCGGTGAACGGGGTGACCGCCATGGCGAGCGCCGCGGCGGCGGCGAGCAGGGCGCGCCTGCTCCTCGATCTCGTGGACAGATGCATCGGACCCCCTGGTCAGACGGGTGGACGATGCGGCCACCTTCACCCCGGCGCCGGTCCGCCGTCAATACCTTTCCATATATCAACCTAAGAAGAAGAAAACCTTCGAACCGTCCATCCGGAGGGTCGTCGATTCCTTCGGGTACGGAGTGTCACGGCGACACGGGTTGCGGATTGATAACGAGCCTCTCTACTCTGGTCATTCGTCGGCCCGCAGCAGCTCCGTCCAACCCGGGCGGTAACGGTCCGACACCGCCGAATCGCTCGCGAGCGAACCGGGGAACCAGGTAACCCGGGGTGAATCCGCAGCCACTGCGGTAGGGCGACCCCTTCCCGCCCGAACCCGTCAGCTAACCCGGTAGGCGGTACCGGAAGAAGGAGTACGGAGCCCGGTGGCACACCATGCCCCGCGGCCACCGTCGGCACGGTCGGCGTCCGCCGGCCCGACGACGGCTGCGCCGCGCCCACGCTGGTCCCGCTTCACCACCGCACTCGCCGCCCTGGTCGGCTTCGCCGTTATCCTGACCGGCGGCGCCACGGCGGCCCACGCCGAGCCCACCGTCGCCGAGATCGAGCGCCAGATCGACGAGGACTGGAACAAGCTCGAACCGATCATCGAACGGCACAACGCCACCCGCCAGGACCTGGCCGCCAAGCGGAAGCAGGCCAATGCCCTGGCCGCCCAGATCAAACCCCTCCAGGCTCAGGTCGACGCGGCGATGCAGAAGGTCAGCGCGTTGGCCGTCCGCGCCTACAAGGGCGAGAACGTGCTCACCATCAACGCCGTGCTGGGCAGCAGCTCGCCGGGCGAGGTGGTCGGGCAGCTCGAACTGCTCGACCGGTTCGCCGAGCGCCAGCAGCGGGACGTGCAGCAGGTTGCCGACCTGCGCGACCAGCTGGCCGCCAAGAAGGCGCCGCTGGACGAGATGGTCGCCCAGCTCGCCCGGGCCGAGGCCCAGCTGGCGGCGAAGAAGAAGGAGATCAACGCCGAGATCGACCGGCTGCAGAAGCTGCGGCTGCGGGTGTACGGCAACGGCGGCGGCGGACCGCTGCGCCCCGCCCCGTGCCCGGCCGGCTACCCGGGCGGCCCGGCCGGGGTGGCGGTCAAGTTCGCCTGCGCCCAGATCGGCAAGCCCTACGTCTGGGGTGCCGAGGGCCCGAACTCGTACGACTGCTCCGGGCTGATGCTGGCCGCCTGGGCGAAGGCCGGGGTCTCGTTGCCGCACAACGCCGCGCAGCAGCGCGGGGTCACCGCCACGGTCAGCCGGAGCGAGCTACGCCCGGGTGACCTGGTCTTCTACTACGCCGACCTGCACCACGTCGGGATGTACGTCGGCGGGGGCTGGGTGGTGCACGCCTCCCGTGCCGGGGTGCCGGTCAAGATGAAGCGCCTCGACGACGGCCCGATCCACAGCTTCGGCCGGCCGGACTGACGACCGCGTACCACGGGAAGGGGCCCGGTCCGACGCCGGAGCGGGCCCCTTCCGCGCGAGTCAGCGGGTCGGCCAGGTGCGCCACTGCTGCCAGGAGCGGCTCGGCGTCGGGCCCCGCTGCCCCTGGTAGCGGGAGCCGTAGACGGCCGAGCCGTACGGGTGCTCGGCCGGCGACGAGAGCCGGAAGATGCAGAGCTGGCCGATCTTCATGCCCGGCCAGAGGGTGATCGGCAGGTTGGCCACGTTGGACAGCTCCAGCGTCACGTGGCCGGAGAAGCCGGGGTCGATGAAGCCGGCGGTGGAGTGGGTGAGCAGGCCGAGCCGGCCCAGGCTCGACTTGCCCTCCAGTCGGCCGGCGAGCTGGTCGCCGAGCGAGATCACCTCAAGCGTCGAGGCGAGCACGAACTCGCCCGGGTGCAGCACGAACGGCTCGCCGTCGGGCACCTCGACCACCGAGGTCAGCTCGTCCTGCTGCTGCGCCGGGTCGATGTGCGTGTAGAGGTGGTTGTTGAAGACGCGGAACAACTTGTCCAGGCGTACGTCGATGCTGGAGGGCTGCACCAGCGTGGGCTCGAACGGCTCCAGCGCGAGGGTGCCCGCCTTGATCTCGGTGACCAGGTCGCGGTCGGAGAGCAGCATCGGAACACCATAGCGAAGCGGCCGGGGTGACCTGCGTGTCGGACTAGGTGTTAGTACACGTGTTCGATAGAATGTCCGCATGGCTTCCTGGTCCGAATTCGCCGCTGACGAGCCCCGACTCGCCGACGGGATCCGCCTTCTCATGCAGCAGTACGGGCCGGGCTTCGGCTACCTGGCCACGGTCCGCGCCGACGGTGGGCCCCGGGTGCACCCGGTCTCCCCCGTGATCACCGACGACGGCCTGTTCTGCTTCGTGGTCGACTCGCCCAAACGGCGCGACCTGGAGCGTGACGGGCGCTACGCGCTGCACTCCTTCCCGCCGGAGGAGAGCGACGACGAGGCCTACGTCGCCGGGCGCGCCCGGCCGGTCACCGACCCGGCCCGGGTCGCCCGGCTGGCCCGCAGCTTCCGGGCCGCCACGCACGTCGACTGGCGGCTGTTCGAGTTCACCGTCGACGTGGCCATGCTCGCCCGCCGCGACCCGGGCGCCGTGGGTGGCCCCGGCAACGGGCACGGCCGGCCCGCCGTCCAGGTCTGGCTCGATCCGGCGGCGCCCGACGCCCGGGACGCCGAGCCCGCGCCGCGGGCACGCCGGCCCGTCCCCGACGCCCACCGCGAGGCGGCCTGAGCCGCGAACGCCGGTGCCGGCTCCGTCTGTTCGGAGCCGGCACCGGTGGGTGGTACGTCAGATCAGGCCGCGCGGTACGCGTTCCACGCGGTCAGCATCCGGCTCGCCTGGCCGGCGGTGAACTGGTACATGCACGAGTCGTAGGTGTAGTCCATGAAGTTGGTGATCGGGTCCACGCCCGGCGCGGTGCAGGTGTCCCGCCCGGTCGGGCACTGGAAGGCCGGTGAGGCCTCGGGGGCGGTGTCGCTGACGCCGTCACCCTGGCCCGAGCAGCCGCCCTGGAAGGTGTGGTAGAGGTTCAGCCAGTGGCCGACCTCGTGGGTGCCGGTGTCGCCCTGGTTGTAGTTGGCGGCGGTGCCACCCGGCAGCGACTCGCTGAGCACCACCACGCCGTCCATGCTGCTCAGCTTCCGCTGGGGGAAGGTGGCCCAGCCGAGCAGGTCGTCGCTCAGCTCGCCCAGGTACACGTTGAGCGTGTTCTTGCCGCCCTCCCGCAGCGAGGTCTTCATCGACCGCTCCGCCGACGAGCCCTGCACGATCGGGTACCACGCCGGGTTGGTCACCCGGTTGATTTTCTGCAGCTGGAAGCTGAACGCGGTGGCCGCGCCGCCGGTCGCTCCGCTGTACGACTGGTTCAGCACGGTGATCTGCGAGGTGATCATCGAGTCCGGGATGTTGCCGCCGGCCCGGGTGCTGTCCCGCTGGATCACGTGCACCACGACCGGAATGGTGACGGTGGCCAGGGTGGTCGCGCCGGCGCCGGTGCGGAACCGGGCGCGCTCCCGGAGCGCGGCGGCCAGGTCGGCCTCCCGCTCGCGGGTCTCCGCCAGGGTCAGCTCGTTCGGTTCGTGCTTCGCCGCGCCGCCCGCCTTGACGCGGGCGTCCGCGTGGACGTCGGCCGGCTCGACGCACACCTCACCGGGGGCGGCGGAGAAGGCTGAAGCGGCCGGTACGACGCCCACCGCGGCGGTGCTGAGCAGCAGCGCGAGGGTCGTCGAGGCGACACCGGCGGCGCGCCGGGTCAGCAGGTCGGGACGAAGTCCCATGGGCCCACCTCTTTCTGGCGGCATGACAGGGGGTATGTCACGCCGTGGCTGAGAACGTGGGCCAGACGTTACAACCGATCGACAGATTTGAGAACGACCATATGTTGCCGTGGTGAAACTTTTCCTGGCGGCGCGGCTGGCCGCCGGCGCCCGGTGCGCGGAGTGTTGCCCCCGGGTGGCCGCGGTGTTGCGCGGCGATCTTGGATCGCCGGGAGGGTGCGTGCCGGAGTGGCCGGGCGGAGGGGGTACCTGGGTGCACCCGGGCGGTGACTCAGGTACAGTGGTCCCGCTTGCGGGTGTAGTTCAATGGCAGAACATCAGCTTCCCAAGCTGACAGTGCGGGTTCGATTCCCGTCACCCGCTCCAACGAGAGGCCCCAGCTCAGGACAGGTTTCCTGGCTGGGGCCTTGATCGTTGCTACCGCTTCTGGCGTTGGCCGTGCCCGCTACGTGCCCGATCCCTGCTCTGCTTGATCTGGGAGCTGAGCGGGTCGGCGGTGTGCTCGTCGCGGTCGCGGGCGGTGTGCTGGTACCGGTCAGCGCTGAGTCGATTCCCACCACCTCAGATTGGCAGCCGCCTGGGCCACCGGCTCGATGATTTTCCACCCCTCGGCGATCAGCCCGTCGTCGACCCGCCAGATGTCGACGACCGCGATCTCCGGTCCTGCATCGGGAAGCCAGCGCCGCGAGTACACCACGACGTGATCGCCGTCGGCCAGCATCTGATGAATCTCGACCTGCATACCGGCGAGCGGCACCAGCGCAGCGCGGACGGCGGCGAGCCATTCCGCCTTGGTCGATGTGGTGGAACCCGGCCGGTGGTGGACGAAGTCGTCGCTGAGGAACCGTGCGAGCGCATCGACGTCGCCCGTCTCGATCAGTCCTGCCAGCGCCCTCTGGACGATGCTCTTGTTCTCGGTGGTCATGGGCGCAGTGTTTCCGCGGGCCGCTTCGATTGTCGATGAACTCGGACTTCATGGCGTCTGGCTCAGCGGTGAGTACGCTTCAAGATCGTGTACACGGTCGGGGAACTCTTGCGGCAGTGGCGGCATCGCCGGGGACTCAGCCAACTGGACCTGTCGATCGCTGCGGACGTCTCGGCTCGTCACGTCAGCCTGGTCGAGACGGGCAAATCCAGGCCGAGCGCCGACATGGTCCTCCGACTCGCGGATCAGCTGCATGTGCCACTGCGTGATCGCAACCGGCTCTTGCTCGCCGCTGGCTTCGCGCCCCGGTACGCGGAGCGTCCGCTCGACGACGACGCGCTATCGGCGGCCCGCGATGCGGTCCGGAGGGTGCTCCGCGCGCATGAGCCGTATCCGGCGCTGGTCTTCGATCGCCGGTGGAACATCGTGATGACCAATCGCGCTGTCGACCCGTTCCTGGCACAGGTGGCTCCCGAGCTGCTGCAGCCGCCGGTCAACCTGGTGCGGCTCGGACTGGACCCGCGCGGGTTCGCTCGCATGGTCGTCAACCTGGCCGACGTGCGTGCCGTGTTCCGCACCCGGCTCCCGCGCCAACTCGCCACTGCTCCCGACCCTGAACTCACCGCAATCTACGAGGAACTACTGACACCCGACCCTGACGACACGTCGAGCCAACGGATCGAATCCGACGTCGTGATTCCGATGATCCTTCGCGTCGATGGACGAGAGCTACGGCTGTTCTCAACCATCACAACGTTCGGCACCCCAATGGACATCACGCTGGACGAGGTCGCGATCGAGTCGTACTACCCGGCCGACCCCGAAAGCGCCGCCTACTTCACGGAGTCCGGAACACGTGGATCTGCTGCCACGATGACGCCTGCCCTAGATCAATACCGTTGGAAGTAGGAGCCGGGGCTGCCCGCCTCACCGCACGGGTGTGGCCCAGTCGATCCGGTGGTCGAATTGCCAGGCGGTCTTCTCCGGCTTGACGACCTCCTGTTCTCTATCCTGGCCGAGGCAACCATCGCTGAGCAGGCCGAGGTGCGGGTGCTCGGACGAGCGCCGGCTGACCCCGAGCGGGTGATCGTTCTCGTCGCGCGAATCCCGGAACGCGAGGTTGCTGGCCTGCATGGCGGCGAGCCATGGCCGGCTGTGTGAGGCCGAGCGTGTCTTTGGACCGCTAACAGCGTGGGGCACACAGGGGGCACAAGACGACGTCAAACGTCGTCAACCAACCACCAACAGTGGCAGCCCGAGACGCCGTGTGAGCAGGTATCGCCGGCGGTTCTTCCTGATGGCGAGTCAGCGGCTCTAGGTTCCGCTTCAACGTCTGACACCCGGCTGGGTGACCAACTGGGTGACGACCGGAACGTCCGACACCGGACGCCCACGGACGATGGTGGACTGTTCCGGCAGCTCACCGCGGCTACTCGCCCAACTCATCGACGGTCGATCATTCTTTCACACCGAACGAGTCATCCGGCGAGTTCTCGCAGAAGGCTTGTTCGGTCGTCGCTCCACAGTTCGATCGAGTAGTGCAGGCCGAAACCCGCGAGGACGGCACCGAGTTCGTCTACGCGGGAAGGATCAACGACGCCGCTGAAAAGGCGTTCATCAGGTGACGGCTCGACCAGTTCGATGCACACCCACTCGTGCTCGACCTCATACTCAGTCCACGAGCTTGCACGGGCATGCCAGCCTGCACGCACGAACATCTCAGCCAAGGCCTTCGCCCTCGGGGCATGGGGGAGGCGGCCATAGACGTTGTTGTCGAGAACGGCTAGATGGTCGGCAAGACGCGGCCCGGGGGTACCGCCAGGAGTGATCTCCATATTCCCTCCCAACCTCGGTCGTGCCCGTTCCGTGCCCGACGCAACGGTCAACACCAGTCATCAGCAGTAGTCCGCTGCACGCTGCATCAACGCTCTGTGCTGGCCCCCCGGGTGATATCGGTCGCTCTCCGTGTAGATCAACCTGATTCCCAAAGCTGACAGTGCGGGTTCGATTCCCGTCACCCGCTCCGATCCGAACGCCCTGGTCAGGACGCGCGTCCGAGCCGGGGCCTTCGACGTTCCGCCGGCCCCGAACGCTCGACGGGCCAGCCACGGGCCACTAGCCACGCTTCCTCCCCTTGCCTTTCGGCTCGCCCGACGCGCCGGCCGCCGGCTTCCTGGCCTTCTTGCGCTCGGCCGTCACCGCGTCGCTCACCGCCTGGGCGATGGCCCGATCCGCCTCCGAGGTGGCGTGCTGGTAGATCATGGCAGCCCGCGGCGGGTCGTGGCCCATCCGCGCCATCAGGTCACGGGGGGCGCGACGGTCAGGGTGGCCAGGTAGTCGTCCAGGAACTCGACTTGTCGCTGCGGCGGAAACGCCGCCGGGTCGAACAGGGCCTGGACCACCAGGCCGAGAATGAAGGACTGAGCGCCAGCCGCGATGCTGGCGGGGTTGCCAGGGGGCAGCTCGCCGAGCTCCTGGGCTGCGGCCACCCGCTCGGTCAGCCTGTCGCGACTTCTCGCGTACTTGCGGGCGTAGTCGGTGCCCAGGTTGGCATCGGAGAGCGCGGTGTCCCATGAGGAGACCCAGATGCGGTTGATGTGGGTGGTCTCGGGGGCCAGCGGCAGGATGTCCAGCAGTGCGTCCCTGAGGGCGGCCAGACCTTCGCCGGTGTGGCGGCGGGGGCGGGAGATGGTGCGCTGTTCGAGTAGGTCGAGGGCGTACTCCACCAGGGCGTGTTTGGTGGGGAAGTAGTGCGTCAGCAGGCCGGTGGTCGCGCCGAGTTCGGCGGCGACGGCGCGCAACGTCAGGCCGGCGAAGCCGCGGGTGGCCATGACCTGCCAGACCGCTTCGGAGACATCGCGCCGGCGGGCCTCGTGATCTCCCTTGTTGCGTGGCATGCTGCCACGGTACATTCCCGTAACACTTGTTATGTAAATGGGAGGTTCTGATGTTCTCGCTGCCGCTGCGCGACGGTGCTCGCCTTGGGCCGCTGGAGGTCTGGCATGCCGAGGAGTTCGCCGAACATCTGGACCGGGCCCGCGAGCACATTCGCCCCTGGGTCGGTGCCGCGTTCGTCACCGCCGATGTGGACCGGGCGCGGGCCACGCTCAAGCGGTACGCCCAACGCCAGGCCGGCGACGGTGCCCGCCTGTATGGCATCTGGCGGGATGGAGTGTTGGTCGGCGGTGTGATGTTCACCGATTTCAATGCCGTTGTCGGCTCGTGTGAGATCGGTTGCTGGCTGGAGCCGTCCGCTGAGGGCCACGGTCTGGTCACGCAGGCGTGTGGCGTGTTGTTGGACTGGGCGTTCACGTCCCGGGGGCTGCACCGGGCCGAGTGGCATTGCCGGGCCGACAACGACCGCAGCTCGGCGGTGGCCAAGCGGCTCGGCATGACGCTGGAGGGCGTGCGCCGCGAGGCATGGCCGTACGAGGGTGTGCGCTACGACAAGCAGCTCTGGGCGGTCATTGCTTCCGAATGGCGACCCCTGGGCCAGTGATCTCCACCTGGCCCGAGATCCGCCAACAGCGTCACGTGCCGCCATCGCACGTCCGACACAATCACCCCATGGACGAAGGTTCCAGTGATGCCGCGCACCCCCAGCGCAGCCCATCGTCCCGTTGGCTCCTGCGGCGGCCCCGAGAGCCCCGCTGGGTACCGCTTGCCGGGCCGCAGGCTAGCCCAGACGTTCCGCTAGCGCTTGACTACGTACTCGTTCAAATCCTGGTTGCGATGTACATGGCCCTCCAGTGGGTGATCGTGATCCTGATCGCGCCGGTGGTCTTCCTCGCCCGGAAGTTGCGGGCCACCCACGGGCCATGAGTCTGGGCGACCGGAGGCCGGACGAGGCCGGATCATGCGGCGTGCCACAGCCACGGTCGAAGGAGGGCGGCTTGCCTGCGAAGTTGACCCGGGACGAGGCGGTCGACCTCGTCGAGCGGACCATGCGGCTCGACTACGCGGACGACGCCGAGCTGAACGACTGGCTGGACCGACTCGAACGCGACCTGAGCTACCCGGACATCTCGGATCTGATCTTCACGGTCACGCCGGAGTTGACGCCGGCCGAGGTTGTCGACCGAGCCAGTGCCTACCAACCGATCGCGATGCTCTCCACGCCATGGACGGAGCCGCCGAAAACCTAGCCGTATACCGCCCCGGTATCGGGGCAACCGCGCTGCGTGCCGACGTGACAGGATCCGGATGGTGGACGGGCGACGCGACGTACGAGCCGTGGTGACCGATCTGGACGGCAGGGTCGTTCGGCCTGACGGCACGGTGAGCGAGGGGACTCTGGCGGCGTGTCAGGCGCTGCGGGCGGCCGGGATCCCGCTGGTGGCCGCCACCGCCCGGACTCCGGCGGGGATCCGCGCGCTGGGCAGCCTGGCACCGCTGGTCACCGTCGCCGTCTGCAGCACCGGCGCGATCGGATACGACCCGGTGGGTGACCAGTTCCTCTGGCGGGAACGGATGCCGCGTACGACCCTCACCGGGCTGCTCGACCGGCTCTCCGGGCAGCTGCCGCAGGCGGAGTTGGCGGTCTACGACGGCCGGGCCTGGTTCATGACCGCGGCCTACCGGGCCGTCCGGGGCGTCGACCACTTCGGACCACGAGCGGTAGTGGAGCGCCGGTGGCTGCACGACGTCGACGCGTGCGTGGCAGCGGTCTGTCATCCCGGTCTCGATCCGCCTGCACTGATCGCCGCGCTCTCCGCCGTGGGCACCACGCCGGTCGTCGCGACCTTCGGCCAGGCCGGGGATCGGGTCGTCGAGGTGGCGCCGGCCGGCATCGACAAGGCCAGCGGGTGCTGCGGACCCTTGCCGCGCTGGATGTGCCACCCGAGTGCGTCGTCGCGTTCGGTGACCTGCCGATCGACCTGCCGATGTTCGCCGTCGTCGGGCTCGGCGTCGCGATGGCGAACGCGCACCCGGAGGTGCTCGCCGCGGTGGGCGACATCACCGGCGGCGTCGAGGGGGACGGGTTCGCCGACTGGCTGCGCCGGGAGCGGGTGATCGGCCCGGAGGACTGACCTCAAGGCCAACGGGCCGTCAGCTGAACCCGACGATTCGAGCTCAGATGAACAGGCAGAACGGGTGGCCGGCCGGGTCGAGGTGCACCCGTACGTCGTCCTGGGGCTGGAAGTCCGCCAGGGTGGCGCCTGCGGCAACCGCGTGGGCCGAGGCCGCGTCGAGGTCGTCGACCTCGATGTCGAGGTGGACCATCATCGGCGGATCCTGCGGACCGGCCGGCCAGACCGGCCGTACGTAGTTGGGCTCGGTCTGGAACGACAGGCCGGCGCCGCCGTCCGGCGCGCGCAGCGTGACCCAGTCCGGCTCGTCGTCGTGGCGCGACCACCCGAGCAGGTGTTCGTAGAACGCGGCGAGCTCCCGGGCGTCGGGCGAGTCCAGCACCGTGGCGGTCAACGTCAACCGAGGCCGATCAGTCATGCCACCGTCCATACCCACATATCAGGTGCGCCACGTCGCCCGGAGGCGACAGGATGCCGTAATGGACCGGACCGTTGCAGCAGAGAGCCTGCGGGTCGGCGACTCGTGCGGCTGGACAGGCCGTACGGGACCCTGCGGGCCCGGTTGACGGCCGCGCAGCACCGAGTGCACGGCATCGCCGACCTGGCCGCGCTGGACGGCGTACGCCTCGACAGGCTGGTCCGCGCCGCGTGCCGCCCGGGCGCCGAAGTCCCTCGTCCGGCGGGTCGAGCCCTAGCCGGGCCCCTGCTGGCCGCAGGGCCCCGGCCGGTCCCGGCTCAGCCGCGCCCGCTCAGCCGCTCGGCGGCGTCGACGGCGTTGCGGAAGAGCATGGCCACGGTGGTCGGGCCGACCCCGCCGACCCGGGGCGTGATCGCGCTGGCGACCTCGGCGCACGACTCGTCGACGTCGGGCAGCAGCCGGCGGCCCTCGTACCGGACGCCGGCCCCGACCACCACCGCGCCCGGCTTGACGTGCTCCGGCTGGATGATCCCGGGTACGCCGGCGGCCGCGACCAGGATGTCGGCCCGCCGGGTGTAGCGGGACCAGTCCGGCACCCCGGTGTGGACGACGGTGACGGCGGCGTTGGCCGTGGGCCGCTTCTGCGCCAGCATGATCGACAGCGGCCGGCCGAGGGTCGCGCCGCGGCCGAGGATGACCACCTCGCGCCCGGCGACCGGAATGTCGTAGTGGGCCAGCAGCGCCTCGATGCCGGCCGGCGTGCAGGGCAGCGGGCCGGGCAGCCCGAGCGCCAGGCGCCCGATGTTGAGCGGGTGCATCCCGTCGACGTCCTTGTCCGGGTCGACGGTCTGCAACGCCCGGTCGTAGTCCAGGTGGGCGGGGACCGGGTACTGCACGAGCAGCCCGTGCACCCCCGGGTCGGCGTTGTAGCCGGCGATCACCCGGTGCAGGTCCTCCTGGGTGGCGTCGGCGGGCAGGTGGGTGTGCGGCGAGTCGAAGTCGAGTTCCGCCGCCTGGCGCTGCTTGATCCGGATGTAGCCGGCGCTGGCGTCGTCGTCGCCGACCAGCACGGTCGCGAGCGCCGGTACGACGCCCGCCCGGCGGAGGCGGGACACCCGGTCGGCCACCTCGGCGAAGACCTTGTCGGCCAGCGGCCGCCCGGAGAGCAGCCGGGCGGTGTGCGGCGTCGCGACGGTGTCGGGTGCGATGGGCATGGCTCCCCCAACGTGGGCGCCCAGGCGGTCGACTCCCACGGCGAGCTCCCCGATGGTTGGTGCCATCCCCGTGCCGCCAGTCGCGTTCCCACCCAGCTTGCCCCATCCGCCGGCGTCGCCGCCAGGCGACCCCCGGAGGTCGCCGGCCCGTCGCCGGAAAAATCTTGGTCGGCCTGTCCGGAACGGGGCCGCCCGTTCGTCACCCTGGTGAGATCACGAACCAGGGAGTGCCGAGATGAAGTACATGATGTTCGTCTGTAGCGACACCGAGCCGGACACCGACCAGGAGAACTGGCCCGACATCGAGGAGTGGGTGGCCGAGAACGACACGCGTGGCCGCCGGCTGGCCGGCGACGTGCTGGCCGAGACCTCGGCCGCCACCACGGTCCGGGTCCGCAACGGCGAGCTGCTCGTGTCGGACGGTCCGTTCGCCGAGACCAAGGAGGTGATCGTGGGCTTCGACCTGCTGGAGTGCGCCGACCTGGACGAGGCGATCGAGGTGGCGCGTACCCACCCGATGGCCCGGGCGGGTCGCATCGAGTTGCGGCCGTTCGCCGACCTGGACGACCGCCCGGGTGACTGACGCACCGACGGCCGCGACGGCGGACGCCGTCGCGGCCGCCTGCGCCGACTCGTACGCCCGGATCGTCGCCGCGCTGATCCGGGTGACCGGGGACTGGACGCTGGCCGAGGACTGCGCACAGGAGGCGCTCGCGCTCGCCCTCGAACGGTGGCCGGGTGACGGGGTGCCGGCCAACCCGGGCGGCTGGCTGATGACGGTGGCCCGCCACCGCGCGCTCGACGTGCTGCGCCGTGCCTCCGTCGAACGCCGCAAGCTGCACGACCTGGCCGTGCTCACGCTGCCCGACACCGAGCGCCCGGGCACGGAGGAAATCGTGGACGACCGGCTGCGTCTCGTCTTCACCTGCTGCCATCCGGCGCTCTCGCTGGAGGCGCGGGTGGCGCTGACGCTGCGCGTCGTCTGCGGCGTGCCGACCGCCGACATCGCGCGCGCCCTGCTGGTCGGCGAGTCGACGATGACCCGGCGGCTGACCCGGGCGAAGACCAGGATCGCCACCGCCGGCATCCCCTACCGGGTGCCGACCGGACCGATGCTCGCCGAGCGGCTCCCCGGCGTGCTCGCCGTGCTCTACCTGCTCTTCACCCGGGGGTACGACGCCGACGGCGAACCCGCGTTCGCCGACGAGGCGATCCGGCTGGCCCGCCTGCTCGACCGGCTCATGCCCGACCAGTCCGAGGTCGCCGCGCTGCTCGCGCTCTTCCTGCTCCAGCACTCCCGCCGGCACGCCCGGCGCGACCCCGACGGCAACCTGCTCACCCTGGAGCGGCAGGACCGGGCGCGCTGGGACCACGCCGCGATCGCCGAGGGCGTCGACATCCTGGCGCGGGTGCGCCCGGCCGGCCCGTACGCCCTGCAGGCCCGGATCGCCGCGTGCCACGCCACCGCCGCTTCCGCCGCGACCACCGACTGGCCGGCCATCGCCCGGGCGTACGACGAACTCGCCCGGATCCAGCCGTCCCCGGTGATCGAGCTGAACCGCGCGGTCGCGCACGGTTTCGCGGACGGCCCGGCGGCCGGGCTGGCGCTGCTGGCCGCGGCCCGCGCCGGCGGGGCGCTGGACGGCTACCCCCCGGCCGTGGCGGCCGAGGCCGAGCTGACCGCCCGCGACGGCGACCGCGGGCGGGCCGCCGCGCTGTTCCGACGGGCCGCCGCGATGTGCCGGGCGGATGCCGAGCGGCGCGCCCTGCTGGACCGCGCCGCCGAACTCTCCGCGTGAGCCGCCCCGCGACAGCGTCGGCCCGGCCGGCGGCGCGCGGGCCGCTGCGGACCGTCAGCGCCGGTGCGCGGCCATCCAGGCGGTGGCGTGGTCGACCAGGGCGGGCTGCGACATCAGCCGGGCGGTCGCCTCGCCGACCCGGCCGACCGTCACCCGCCCGGTGCCGTCGAAGTCGGCGCCCAGCCGTTCGAAGTCGCTCTCCTCCGTCACGACGTCGACCCAGGTGGTCCACCGGCTGGTGCCGTCCGGCCGGCGCACGGACGACCCGGTCGCCGCGCGCGGTGGCGCCGACTGCCGGTACTCGGCGAGGTGCAACGAGGTGTTCGAGTCGTACCCGCAGCCCAGCAGCAGCACCTTGCCGGTCAGCCGGTACACCGCGCCGAGCGGCGAGCGCTCGCCCAGCGCGTCGTCCAGCCGGTGCCCGGCCACCACCCCCGCCGCGTGCCGGCCGAGTGCGGCGAAGGAGACCTGCGGGTGGTCGCTGCGCAGCGCCCCGGGCCAGGTGCGGACCGTCTCGGCGAGGAGCCCCATGTACCGGCTGGGGGTCCGCGCCGGGTCGAAGCCGGGCGTCCGCTCCCGGATCACCGGCCACCACGCCTCCGGTACGGGCGGATGCCGCCAGCCGGCCGGGTCGGTGTTGTCCGGCGTGTGGGTCGGCACGACCAGGGTCCCCTCCGGGCCGACCGCCGCCAGCAGTGCCTGCACCACCGCCTGGGCGCCGCCGGCGACGAACCCGAGGCGCCGGTACGACGAGTGCACCAGCACCACGTCGCCGGGGGCGAGCCCGAGGACGCGCAGCTCCGACGCCAGGGTGTCCACGGTGTGCGGCGCTGACTGCTCCACGCGGCGCAGCGTACGAGACGCCGGCGGCGCCGCCCACCGGGTTTCCGGCCAACTCGCGGCACGGCCGGGAACCGCCGTGCCGGTCGTCGCGGCCGATTGGCCCGCCGCCGGCGGTTAGGCTGCTGATCATGCGGATTGGCATCGTGATCCTTCCCGACCAGCGCTGGTCCGAGTCGCAGCGCCGCTGGCGGCAGGCGGACGAGTGGGGCTTCGACCACGCCTGGACGTACGACCACCTGGGCTGGCGGGACCTGGTCGACGGGCCGTGGTTCGACTCGATGACCACGCTGACCGCCGCCGCGACGGTGACCTCCCGGATCCGGCTCGGCACGCTGGTCGCCTCGCCCAACTTCCGGCACCCGGCCGCGTTCGCCCGGCAGGTGACCGCGCTCGACGACGTCTCCGGCGGCCGGCTGCTGCTCGGCATCGGCGCGGGTGGCATCGGCTTCGACGCCACCGTGCTCGGCGGGGAGACACTGCCGCCGCGCCAGCGGGTGGACCGGTTCGGCGAATTCACCGAACTGCTCGACCTGGTGCTCCGCGAGGACGGGACGACCTGGCGCGGGGACTGGTTCGCCGCGGTGGACGCCCGGAACAACCCGGGCTGCGTCCAGACGCCCCGGGTGCCGTTCGTGGTGGCGGCGAACGGGCCCCGCTCGATGACGCTGGTGGCCCGGTTCGGTCAGGGCTGGGTCACCACCGGCACCGGCGGCGACGACCTGGACAGCTGGTGGGACGGGGTCACCGAGGTCTCCGCCCGGCTGGACACGACGCTGGCCGCGGCCGGACGCGACCCGGCCACCCTGGACCGCTACCTCTCGCTCGACTCGGCGCCGGTCTTCTCGCTGCGCAGCGCCCAGTTCTTCGCCGACCAGGTCGGCCGCGCCGCCGCGCTCGGCTTCACCGACGTGGTCACCCACTGGCCCCGGGCGAGCAGTTGGTACGCCGGCGACGAGGAGGTGCTGGTGGACGTGGCCACCCGGCTGCTACCCGAACTGCGCCGGGCCTGACCGTTCCCGACTGCCCGGTCGGCGGCGGCCCGGCGGCTACGGACCGAGGTCTCCGGTGGCGACCCCGCCCTCGCCGCCGGAGACCAGCCGGAAGCGGATGCAGACGACCTGGGTGTCGTCGGTGACGGGGGTGCCGATGCGCGCCCAGTAGGCCGCGTGGCCGGACCGCCACTCCTCGATCGAACGGTCACCCTCCCCTTCGGAGCGGGCGAAATCCCAGGGCACCTCGGCGAAGCGGACCACGTCGACGCCGGTCACCTCGACCACACCGGCCAGCGCGTCCTGGTCGTCGACGAGGACGAGCCGTTCGCCCACGTGCTCCAGTTCCTCGCCCTCCTCGGCGTACTCGGTGAGCAGGCCGGCGGTCGCCGTCTTCACCCCGGCCAGCACCAGCGTGTTCAGTTTCGTCCGCAGCTCTCCGGGGGTGCCGAGGGCGAGCGTGCGCAGTCCACCGATGCGAGGCCACATCCTGCCGAGGCTACGCTCGGGTCGGTCCGGGGTCGCGACATTTGCCGCCCACGGGCGGACCGTCCGGCGCTACGGTGGGCGGATCGACGATCAGGAGGCGGCAAATGGCGGACCGGCGTGCGGTGCTCATCCCCGGCCGAGGCTACGACACACGGTTCCCGCTCTTCCTCTACCTGGGCGAGGCGCTGCGCCGTGCCGGCTTCGCCCTGCACGCCATCTCCTGGCAGGTGCCGGAGCGGTTCGGCCCCGAGCGGGACGGGGCGGACCCGGCGGTCGACTGGGTGTCCGGGCAGGTCGCCCCGACCCTCACCGGGCGGATGGACCTGTTGGTCGGCAAGTCACTCGGCACGCTGGCCGCGCCGCTCGCCGCCGATCGGGGACTGCCCGCCGTCTGGCTCACGCCCCTGCTGCACATGCCCGAGGTGGTCGACGCGCTGCGCCGCGCCACCGCACCGTTCCTGCTGGTCGGAGGCACCGCCGACCCGTCCTGGGACGGCTCGGTCGCCCGCCGGCTCACCCCTCACCTGGTGGAGATCGAGGAGGCCGACCACGCGCTGATGGTGCCGGGCCCGCTGGCCCGCTCGGCCGAGGCGCTCGGCCAGGTCTGCACCGCCGTCGAGGAGTTCGTGCGCTGAGTTGACGCCGGCGCGCCCGGACCGCGCGGCGCCGGTCAGGCGTGCAGCGCGTCGGCGGTCACCAGGCCCCGGATCCCCAGCTCGGCGGCGACCTCGGGGGCGCAGTCGAGCACCACGGTGGCGGTGCCGACCGGGTGGGCACCCCGCGCGGCGCAGATCTCGTAGAGCGCGCGCACCTGCGCCCCGGTGGCCACCCAGTCGTCCACCACCAGCACCCGGTCGTCCCGGTCGAGGGCGCGGTCCCGGACGGCCAGGTCCACCCGCCGGCCACGGAAGTCCGGAGGGCTCTGCGCCCAGGTCAGCGGCCCGGCCGGCAGGCGGCCGTCGCCCGGTTTGTGCGCCGGCACGAAACCGACACCGAGGGCGGTCGCGGCCAGCGGACCGAGCAGGAAGCCGGTGACCGCGGGCGAGACCACCACCGTGGGTCGGGTGGCCCGGAACGGCTCCACCAGGGCCGGGCCCAGCCGGGCGAGCAGGTGCGGATCCCGCCACCAGCCGGAGACGTCGCTGACCAGGTGACTGGCGCCGGGACCGGGATCGATCCACCGGAACAGCTCGACCAGACGTTCGCTCAGCTCAGCGGGCATGGCACCCATCCTGCGGGATCGGTGCGACGCCGTGCGGGGCGGCCGGTGACCGGGCCGGGCGGCCCACCTCGGGTCGGATGATCGGCTACACGTATCACCGCAATTACGGGCATACCACAATGATCACGTTGACTTCGGAAGTGCTTCTCTCGTTACGGTCCGAGCCGGTTTGTTCAGATCAGGAAAGGACCGGTCTGGTGGCTGGTAGGCACTCCCGTACCCGCAGGTTCTCCTCGCCGGCCGGTCTCGCGGCCACCGCCGGGCTCGCCGTCGCGCTCGCCGTCGGCGGCACCGTGGGCGCCGTACGGCTCACCGCCGGCTCGGAGTCGGCGCGGCCGGCCGCCGTCGACCTCTCGCCGGTCGCCTCGCCCACCAGCGCCGCCCCCACCTCACCGAGCGCCAGCCCGTCGCCCAGCGTGACCGCGAGCCCCACGGCCACCCGGTCCCCGCAGGCGCCGTCCCGGGGCAAGCCCCGTACCGCCAGCCCGAAGCCCACCGCGACGGCGAAGAGGACCGCCACGCCCAAGGTCGTGGAGAGCGGCTCGTGCGGCGCCTCGTTCTACTCCGAGGGCCAGCTCACCGCCAACGGCGAGAACTTCAACCCGGACGCGCTGACCGCCGCGCACAAGACGCTGCCGTTCAACACCCGGGTCAGGGTGACCAACCCGGACAACGGCAAGTCCGTGACCGTACGGATCAACGACCGCGGCCCGTTCATCGAGGGACGCTGCATCGACCTGTCCCGGGCCGCGTTCGCCGAGATCGCCTCGCTGGACCTCGGGCACGTGGACGTGCGCTACGAGGTGCTCGGCTGAGCCAGTGCCGGACGGCGATCGGCCCGACGACGGGATCCGGGCGGTCAGAACCTCCTCAGTCGACGGGCCAGGTTCATTCACCCGTTCACGTCCATCAGGCATGCTGTCCTTCGTACGCACGCATCCCTTCCAGTCGGGCCGCGGCCCGCTGAGCCCCGGATCCCGCGCCGGCCTCGGCGCGGCCCTCGTCCTGCTCGCGATCGTCTCCGCGGTGGAGCTGGCGGACGGCCGCGCGGCGAACTACATCGCGCTGATGGTGGCGGCCCCGTTCCTCGCCGCGGCGCTGGCGTCCTGGCGGGTGGTGCTCGGCGTGGGCGCCGCCGCGACGGTGCTCGGGGCCAGCTTCGCGCTGGCCGAGCAGACCGTCTCGCTCGCCACCACGGTCGCGGTGGTCGGCATCGCGCTGGGCACCGGCATCGCGGCGGCGGTGGCCGCGGTACGGCAGCGGCAGGCCGAGCAGATCGCCGAGCTGTCCAAGCTGGCGGCGGTGGCCCAGCAGGCGGTGCTGCGCCCGCTCGGCCCGCAGGTCGGCACGCTTTCGGTGGCCGGCCGGTACATCTCCTCCACCGCCACGGCCGAGATCGGCGGCGACCTGTACGAGGCGATCGACACCCCGTACGGGGTGCGGATGATCATCGGCGACGTGCGGGGCAAGGGGCTGGAGGCGGTCCGGCTGGCCAGCATCGTGCTGGGCTCCTACCGGCACGTGGCGTACGAGCGGGCGGACCTGCGCGCCATCGTGGCCGACCTGGACCGGGCGGTGGCCCGCAGCGTCGGCGACGAGGACTTCGTCACCGCGGCGCTGGTCGAGGAGCGGGGCGGGACGCTCACCATCGTCAACTGCGGCCACCCGCCGCCCCTGCTGTTGCGGCGCGGCGCGGTGATCCCGCTCGAACCGCCGGCTCCGGCCCCGCCGTTGGGCTTCATGCCGGTGGTCCGGCCCCGGGTGGAGCGGCTGGAGCCGGGCGACCGGCTGCTGCTCTTCACCGACGGGCTCGGCGAGGCCCGCCGGGACGGTGAGTTCTTCCCGACCGCCGACCGGGCCTGGCGGCTGCTCGGCCACGGCACGGTCGCCGACGGGCTGGCCTCGCTGGAGACGGCGCTGGTGGAGTGGGTGCACGGCCGGCTCGACGACGACATCGCCCTGGTGCTGATGGAGTACACCGGCTCCCGGGGCGGCCCGGACGCAGCCGTGCCGAGCTGGGAGGTCGGCGCGGCCGAGGGCTGAGCGAGGGCCGCCCCGAGCCCGGCTGCGGGGACGTGACCGACAGCTGAACCGGAAGTGTGTAATCGCTGTCACTTCCGGAAGCGGGTTGTCGTCCCTACCCGCGAGTAATAGAGTCGGGGTTACTGATCGGTAACACCTGTCCGGAAGCGGGGCCAGCGAGCATGACCCACTACAAGAGCAACCTTCGGGACCTCGAGTTCAACCTCTTCGAGGTCTTCGGAGCGGACCGGGCGTTCGGCCAGGAGCCGTACTCGGATCTCGACATCGACACCGCGCGCAGCTTCCTCGCCGAGGTCGACCGCCTCGCCCGCGAGGACCTGGCCGCCAGCTACACGGACAGCGACCGCAACCCACCGGTCTTCGACCCGGCCGCGCACACCGCGCCGCTGCCGGAGTCGTTCAAGAAGTCGTACCGGGCCTTCATGGAGTCCGAGTTCTGGCGGCTCGACCTCCCGCCGGAGCTGGACGGCACGAACGCCCCGCGGGCCCTGTGGTGGGCGCTCGCCGAACTGGTCCTCGGCTCGAACGCCCCGGTCTGGATGTACGCCTCCGGCCCGTCCTTCGCGCACGTGCTGCACGTCGAAGGCACCGAGCAGCAGAAGAAGTGGGCCAAGCTCTTCATCGACAAGCAGTGGGGCTCCACCATGGTGCTCACCGAGCCGGACGCCGGCTCGGACGTGGGCGCCGGTCGCACCCGGGCCATCCCGCAGCCGGACGGCTCGTGGCACATCGAGGGCGTGAAGCGCTTCATCACCTCTGGCGAGCACGACCTGACCGACAACATCGTGCACTACGTGCTGGCCCGTCCGGTCGGCGTCGAGGGCGTGGGCGGCCCGGGCACCAAGGGCCTGTCGCTCTTCGTGGTGCCGAAGTACCACTTCGACGAGGAGACCGGCGAGCTTGGCGAGCGCAACGGCGTCTTCGCCACCAACGTCGAGCACAAGATGGGCATCAAGGTCTCGAACACCTGCGAGATGACCTTCGGCGAGCACGGCGTGCCGGCCAAGGGCTGGCTGCTGGGCGACAAGCACGACGGCATCCGGCAGATGTTCATGATCATCGAGTACGCCCGGATGATGGTCGGCACCAAGGCCATCGCCACCCTCTCCACCGGCTACCTGAACGCCCTCGAGTACGCCAAGAACCGGGTGCAGGGCGCCGACCTCGTCCAGCAGGCCGACAAGACCGCGCCGCGGGTGACCATCACCCACCACCCGGACGTGCGCCGCTCGCTGCTGCTGCAGAAGTCGTACGCCGAGGGTCTGCGCGCGCTGGTCCTCTACACCGCCTCCTGGCAGGACAAGGTCGCCATCGCCGAGGCGGCCGGCGACGAGAAGGCCACGAAGCTGGCCAAGCGGGTCAACGACCTGCTGCTGCCGCTGGTCAAGGGCGTCGGTTCGGAGCGGGCGTACGAGCTGCTCGGCCACGAGTCGCTGCAGACCTTCGGCGGCTCCGGCTTCCTCCAGGACTACCCGCTGGAGCAGTACGTCCGGGACGCCAAGATCGACACCCTCTACGAGGGCACCACCGCGATCCAGAGCCTGGACCTGATCTTCCGGAAGATCGTCCGGGACAACGGCAAGGCCCTGATGGCGGTGGCCGGCGAGATCCAGGAGTTCATCACCACCGAGGGCGGCAACGGCCAGCTCAAGGAGGAGCGGCAGGCGCTGGGCAAGGCGCTCGCCGAGATCCAGAACATCCTCGGCGTGATGACCGGCTGGCTGGGCGAGGCCCAGGGCGGCGACACCCGGGCCCTCTACAAGGTCGGCCTGAGCAGCCGCCGGTTCCTGCTGGCGATCGGCGACCTGGTGGTCGGCTGGCTGCTCCAGCGGCAGGCCGACGTGGCGCTGCGGGCGCTGAACGGCGAGGTGTCCGCGGCCGACAAGGCGTTCTACACCGGCAAGGTGGCCGCCGCCCGGTTCTTCGCCCGCGAGGTGCTGCCCCGCATCGGCGCCGACCGGCGGATCATCGAGGGCGCCGACCTGGAGATCATGGACCTCCCGGAGGAGGCCTTCTGAGGCACGCCGTGCCGCGCCCCGGCGCGGCCGGTGCGACCCGGCACTGACCCCGGCATCGACGGCCGGCGGGCACCAGCCCGCCGGCCGTCGGCGTCTTCGCGTCGGAGGCGGCCGACAGTCGCTCCTGATCGCCCGTTGAAGGCCCGGATGCCCGGTTCGGCTCCCGCCGGGTGGTTCGCTGGTCGCCCTGGATGATTACGGATCGTGCAGGGGGGACCCGGGGTGTGTCCGTCACGCTGCGCCGTCGGCGAGCGCTCGCCGACGGCGCTGCTCACGGCTATTCGAGGACGTCGGGCCGGATAGTGCTCGGGCCTCGCGGGTAACCGTCGCGGGACCACGTCAGAGGACGCCCAGAGCCACCGCACGGGGGAGTGCAGCGCACATGGGCATTGGTAGCGGGATCTTCCTGATCGCCGTCGGTGCGATCCTGACCTTCGCCATCAGGGCCAACGTCTGGTGGCTCGACCTGCGCGCGGTCGGCTGGGTGTTCATCCTGGCCGGGCTGGCCGTACTGCTCACCACGCTCTGGTTCTGGCAGGACCGCCGCAAGCGGGCGCGGACGCTGATCGTGGAGGAGAACCGGCTGTCGCATCCGACCGCGATGATGCCGCCCCCACCCGATCCGCCGCCGCCGACCGCGCCGCCCTCCTGAGCCGGCCGGCAGACACCTGACGGCAAGCCCTCCTGAACGCCGCCACCAGCGGCCCCGAGCCACCCGCCGAGCACCGGGCGGGTGGCTCGTCCACGTCCACGCACCGGGCCAGCTCGCCCACGCATCCGGCGGAGTCGCCCCGCGGCGTCGACCGGCTCAGCCGCGGGCGGTGTGCCGGTCGGCGATCGCGGCCGAACCCCGGCCCAACTCCGCCCACGGCGCGCCGGTCCGGTGCACCACCAGGTCGCTGGTGCGCAGCCCGTCCTGCTCCGCCCGCACCGGGTCGAGCAGCGCGGAGAAGAGCGAGACGCCCGGGTTGTGGGCGACCAGCAGCACCGTCCGGGCGGCCGGGTCCACCCGTCGTACCAGGGCCAGCAGGTCCTCCGGCTGCGCCTCGTAGGCGTCGGCTTCGTAGTGGACCGCGGGGGCGGGGCCGGCCGGACCGCCCTCCGGTGGGGTGCCGGTCATGCCCATCGCCACCTGGTGCCAGGTCTGCCGGGTACGCCGCGCGGCCGAGCAGATCACCACGTCCGGCAGCAGGCCGTGCCGGGCCAGCCAGGCGCCGGCCGCGGCGGCGTCGGCCCGCCCACGTGCGGACAACGGGCGGTTGACGTCCGGCCCGTCCTCGTCGGGCGGCTCGGCCTTCGAGTGCCGGAGCAGCACCAGCGTCCGTTCCTCGGCGTGCGCGTCCGTCATGTCCACAGCTTGCCCGATTGGCGATCACAGCGCCGGGGTAAGTCGATGGATGCCGCAACCTCACCGATGGCCGCGGCGGAGGGAAACGCCAGCTACAGCCGAGGAGGCGACGAAATGGGCATTGGTGGCAGCATCTTCCTGATCGCACTGGGTGCGATCTTCGCGTTCGCCGTGCAGGCGGATCTGGGCTGGCTCGACCTGAGCGTCGTCGGCTGGGTGCTGATGCTCGCCGGGGTCGCCGGCCTGCTCGTCACCCTCTACGTCTGGAACTCGCGGCGGCGCACCGTGGTCGCCACCCCCGCCCGGGAGGACCGGGTGGTCGCCGAGCGGGTCGTGCCGGTGCAGGACGACCGGGTCGTGCAGGAGTACCGCGAGGTGCGCCGGCCGGGCCGGACGGTCTGAGGGCTCCACGCCAACCCCTCGTCCGGGGGCTCCGCCACCTGGCGGGGCCCCCGGTGTGCGTCCGCCTAGGCGAAGAGCGCGAAGTAGATGGCGATGTGGTGGCAGATCGCGGCGAGCAGGGTGCAGGCGTGGAAGAACTCGTGGTGACCGAAGACGGTGGGCCACGGGTTGGGTCGGCGTAGCGCGTAGAAGACGGCGCCGGCGCTGTAGCTGGCGCCGCCGACGATCAGCAGCACCAGCGCGGCCACTCCGCCCTCGTGCAGGATGTCCGGCAGCATCGCGACCGACACCCACCCGAGGGCCAGGTAGAGCGGCGCGGAGACCCAGCGGGGCGCGTGCGGCCAGACCAGCTTGAGGGCCACCCCGGCCAGGGCGCCACCCCAGACCAGCGACAGCATGATCACGGCCGGCCGGAAGTCCAGCAGCAGCACACAGAACGGCGTGTAGGTGCCGGCGATGAACAAGAAGATCATCGAGTGGTCCAGCCGGCGCATGAGCTGGTAGCCGCGCTCCGACCACACCCGACGGTGGTAGAGGGCGCTGGTGCCGAAGAGCCCGCACACCGTCAGGCTGTAGACGAGGCAGCTGGCCAGCGGCGCCCAGCCGGGCCGGGTGGCGGCGATCGAGCAGAGCACGATCCCGCAGACGAGCGCGACGAAGAACGCGTAGGTGTGCAGCCAGCCGCGCATCCGGGGTTTACCGATGTCGACCGGCTTGAGCCGAAGCGGTGCGGAGGTGGTCACGCCAACAGGTTACGGCACCGTAGGTTACTTGTTGGTAGTGTGACCGGTCACTCCCTGGCGGGAGCCGGCACCCTCCCGCCGTCCGGCCCGGATCCGCGAGGATGACGGGATGCGGATCCGACCCGTCGGGGCGCACGCCCTGCTGCTCGACTGCGACCACCCCGACCAGGTGGAGGGGTGGCGGGCCGAGCTGTGGCGCCGACGGGACCGCGGCGAGCTGGCCGCCGTCGAGATCGTGCCGGCGGCCGCCACCGTCCTGCTCGACGGCGTGCCCGACCCGGCGGCGACCGCCGCGCTGATCGCCGGCTGGACCCCGCGACCGGCCACCACCACGGCCGCCGCCGCGCCGGTCGAGGTCCCGGTGACGTACGACGGGGAGGACCTGCCCGTCGTCGCCGGCCACTGGGGCCTGGACGTGCCGGCGGTGGTGCGGCGGCTGCGGGAGACCGAGTTCCGGGTGGCCTTCTGCGGCTTCGCGCCCGGGTTCGCGTACCTGACCGGGCTGCCGGCCGAGCTGGCCGTGCCCCGGCTGCCCACTCCCCGCCCCCGGGTGCCGGCCGGCTCGGTCGCCCTGGCCGGCCCGTACGCCGGGATCTACCCGAGCGCGTCACCGGGCGGCTGGCTGCTGGTCGGGCGCACCGGGATGGCCCTCTTCGACGTGCGGGCCGATCCGCCGGCCCGGCTCACCCCCGGCACCGAGGTGCGCCTGGTGGCCGGATGACCGCGGCGGTCGAGGTGCTCCGGGCCGGTGCGCTCACCACCGTGCAGGACCTGGGCCGGCCCGGCTGGGCGCACCTCGGCGTACCCCGGTCCGGCGCGCTCGACCCGGCGGCGCTGCGGCTGGCCAACCGGCTGGTCGGCAACCCGGAGTCGGCGGCCGGCCTGGAGATCACGCTGACCGGCTGCGACCTCCGGTTCACCCGGGCCGCCACGGTCGCGGTGACGGGCGCCGGCACTGCCGTCCGGGTCGCCGGGCGCCCCGGCGACGTGGGCCGGCCGCTGTCGCTGCCGGCGGGCGCGGTGCTGCGGATCGGTCCGCCCCCCGACGGGCTGCGCAACTGGCTCGCGGTCGGCGGCGGGATCGCCGTCGAACCGGTGCTCGGCAGCCGGTCCACCGACACCCTCTCCGGGCTCGGCCCGCCGCCGCTGCGCGACGGGGACCGGCTGCCGCTGGGCACCCCGCTCGGGCCACCCGCCCCGGTGGACCTGACCGTCGGCCCGCCCGCCCCGGACGAACTGCGGCTGACACTGCGGCTCGGCCCCCGGCACGACTGGTTCACTCCGGCGGCGCTGGACCTGCTGCTCCGCACGGCGTACGCGGTGAGCCCGCTGAGCAACCGGGTCGGCGCGCGGCTCACCGGCGCGCCGCTGCCCCGCGCGGTGGCCGCGGAACTGCCCAGCGAAGGGCTCGTCCTCGGCGCGGTGCAGGTGCCGCCGGATGGCCAGCCGCTGGTCTTCCTCGCCGACCATCCGACCACCGGCGGGTACCCGGTCGTCGGGGTGGTGGACGACGTGACCCCGCTCGCGCAGGCCCGGCCAGGCACTACGGTGACATTTCATGGACCTCAACGCTGACCTCGGCGAGGGTTTCGGCATCTGGCGGCTCGGTGACGACGAGGCGCTGCTGAGTCTGGTCACCTCCGCCAACGTCGCCTGCGGCTTCCACGGCGGCGACCCGTCCACCATGCGCCGGGTCTGCGCCGCGGCCGTCCAGCGGGGAGTCGCGATCGGCGCCCAGGTCGGCTACCGGGACCTCGCCGGGTTCGGCCGCCGGCACATCGCGTACGCCTTCTCCGACCTGCGCGACGAGGTCACCTACCAGCTCGGCGCCCTGGACGCGTTCTGCCGGGCGTTCCGCACCCGGGTCCGCTACCTCAAGCCGCACGGCGCGCTCTACCACGCCGCGGCCCGCGACGAGTCACAGGCCGCGGCGCTGGTCGCCGCGGTCAGCGAGTACGACCACGACCTCCCGGTGCTCTGCTCGCCCGGCTCGGTGCTCGCCCAGCTCGCGGTCGGCGCCGGGCTGCGGGCGGTGGCCGAGGGGTTCGCCGACCGGGGCTACCTGCCGAACGGCTCGCTGGTGCCGCGCACCGCCTTCGGTGCGCTGATCACCGACCCGGAGGAGGTGGCCGCCCGGGCCGTCCGGATGGCCACCGAGCGCACCGTCGTGGCCATCGACGGCACCGTGATCCCGTGCCAGGTGGAGTCGATCTGCCTGCACGGCGACAAACCCGGTGCGGTGGCCGCCGCCGAGCTGGTCCGCGCCGCCCTGATCGACGCCGGGGTCACGCTCGAGCCGTTCGCCTGACCCAGGTCCCTCGCCCGGGGTCAGCTGTCGAGGCCGCGGAGGACCAGGGGGAGGCGGGTGGCGGCGCCGTCGACCACCCGGACCGGCACGCCCCAGTCCTGGCGGGTCAGGTGGCAGGCCGCGTGCTCGACGTCGGCGTCGCAGGTCGCCGCCTGCGCGGTCACCTGGAGCACACCGCCGCCGACGTCGCCGTTGACCACCAGCCGGCGGGACAGCTCGGTGCCGGTGCCCGCCCCCTCGACCAGCAGCTCCGGCGGGGAGGCCGAGACCACCAGCCGGGTGGACGGGCCGTACGTCTCGTCCAGCTTCTGCCCCGGCGCGGGGGTGAAGATGACGTCCAGCGTCAGCTCGCCGGCCGCGACGTCGGTCGGCTGCCGCTCGGCGCGGTGCCGGGGGCCGTCCACCGTGCTCGCCCCGGCGGCGGTGAGCGCACCCGGAGCCAACCGGGTCAGACGGTGCGCGGCGGACTCCACCACCAGCACCTCGCCCTCCGGGGTGAGCACCAGGTCGCTCGGCTCGGCGAGCCCGTCGGCGACGGTGGAGACCTGGTCGCTCGCCGGGTCGTAGCGGCGGACGGCGCCGTTGTAGGTGTCGGCGATCAGCACCGAGCCGTCCGGCAGCGCGCAGACCCCGAGCGGGTGCTGGAGCAGCGCCGAAGCGGCCGGCCCGTCAACGTGGCCGAAGTCGAAGAGGCCCTGGCCGACGGCGGTGCCCAGGACGCCGCCCTCGACGTAGCGGATGGCGCTGGTCTCGCTGTCGGCGACCCAGAGCCGGGTGCCGTCGGCGGAGACGGAGAGGCCGGAGGGCTGGGCCATCCAGGCGTCGGCCAGCGGGCCGTCGCGCAGCGCCTCGACGGTGGTGCCCGCGTACATGCCGGCGGTCCGCTTCACCGGGTCGAACCACCAGAGCTGGTGGATGCCGGCCATCGCGACGACCACCTTGTCGTCGTACCAGGCCAGGTCCCAGGGGGAGGAGAGGTCCACGGCCAGCGCGTCGTGGGCGTGGTCGTCGACCGTGGCGCGCCACTGCCGCCCGGTGCCGGCCACGGTGACCACCTCGCCGGTGGCCAGGCGTACGCCGCGCAGCAGGTGGTTGACGGTGTCCGCGACGACCAGGTCGTAGCCGGCCAGCTCGGCGACGTGCGTGGGGAGCAGGCAGAGCCCCTGCGGCTCGGAGAACCCGGCGGCCTCGGCCGGACCGTCGGCCCGGCCGCGGCTGCCCGAGCCGATCCGGCGGACCAGCGTCTCGCCGTCCGGCGCCAGCTCGGCCAGCGAGTGCCGGGCCGAATCCGAGACCAGCAGGTTGCCGTTCTCCAGCAGCACCGCCTTGCCGGGGAAGCGCAGCGTGGTCTCCGGCTCGGCCGGCGGCACGTACGGGCCGTCGCCGCGGTGCAGGGTGCCCTTGGCCTCGTGGGTGGCGATCAGCTCGTCGATCAGCCGGGCCAGCCCTTCGGCGTGCCCCTCGCCGGCCATGGTGGCCACCACGTAGCCCTCAGGGTCGATCACCGACAGGGTCGGCCAGGCCCGGGCCGCGTACTGCTGCCACATGCCGAGTTCCGGGTCGTCGAGCACCGGGTGGTGCACGCCGTACCGCTCGACCGCCGCCGCGAGGGCGTCCGCGTCCTTCTCGTGCTCGAACTTCGGTGAGTGCACGCCGATCACGACGAGCACGTCGCCGTACTTCTCCTCCAGCGGGCGCAGCTCGTCGAGTACGTGCAGGCAGTTGATACAGCAGAAGGTCCAGAAGTCTAGAACGGTTATACGACCTCGAAGGTCGGCCAAGCTGAGGGTCTTCCCGCCGGTGTTCAACCACCCGCGACCTCGGAGCTCGGGCGCTCGCACGCGTGCACTCATAGGCCCATCCTGCCGCACAAGCGGCGACCATCCGGCCCGACGTGGCGCAGGCAACGGCACGCGGGAGGCGGCCTCGCCGAGCACCAGCGACGCCGAGGCGGTGCGGTAGCGGCCGTCGCGGAGGCGGTACACCTCCGGCGGGCCGACCGGGCGCGAGAGGTCACCGACGCCGACGATCGCGGTCCGCTCAGCGTTGCGCCGCTCGCGGACGGCCTCGACGCGCCGGACGGTCACAGCGGCCGGCGTCGAGCGGACGACAACGGCCGGGTAGGCGTCGTCGCCGACAAGGATGGTCGCGGCGGTGCCGACGGTCGGCGCGGTGCGAGACGGCGTCGTCGGTCTCGGCGGTCGGCGCGGTGAAGCCGGCGCAGCCCTTGCCGTTGCCGTACGCGCCGCAGCGGTAGACCTTCTTTCCGACGGCTCCGCTCTGAACGGTTCCTGCGCCACAGTCGGTGCAGCGGAGTACCTCGCCGAGCATTGCGCCCGTGCGCCGGACGAAGCCGGACTCGCGGACGACGGTCGTCGAACGCTCCTCGAGCGAGCGCAGGATGCGGGCGCGCTCGTCGGGCGTGATCACGCCCTCGCCGACGCTGACGGTCTGCCCGTGCTCGTCGCGATAGACCTCGGCCGTGTGCCGCCATCGGCCGGATGGCGTCTTCTCACGGATCGACTGCAGGCCGGCGAAGCCGGGCGAGCGGACCATCGCAGAGACGCTGCCGACGCCCCACGTCCTGTCACGCGGCGACGGCACGCCCTCGGCGTTGAGCCGCTTTGTGACGGCCCAGAACGTCGAGCCGGTGAGTAGCTCGTCGGCGATGCGCCGGGCGACCGGGTAGGCCTCCGCGTCGTGCGCGAGCTTGCCGTCGGCGATACACAGGCCGTACGGGGCTGCCCCTCCGAGCCGTACGCCCTCGGCGCGGCGGTATTTCTTCGCGCGGCTCACGCGCCGGGAGAGGTTCTCGACCTCCTCGCGGGCGAGCTCGGCGCGGATGGTCAGCTCGAGCCGCCGGCGCGGGTCGCCGGATCGTCGGTGCCGTCCGCGCCGACGATCCGGCGAGAGCCGTCGGCGTGCTCGTCAAGCAGCTTCCCGACCTCGACTAGAGCGCGGCGCAACGGGACGGGTCGAGCGGCCCGTGCATGGCGGTCATGAGCGCGAAGGTAGCAGAGGTCGTTAGACCATGCGGTACGCCATAAGCCGGCAATGACGATCTTGCCGCTCATATCGCAGTCTGCCGGACGGCACCCGTTGTTTCGGCCCGTACCCCGGGCGGGCTCGGTCACATCCGGCCCGCGGACGGCCAGGTCGCGTCCGGGCCGGAAAACGGCGGCGGGGCCACGGTCACCCGTGGCCCCGCCGCCGGTCGTGTCCGTGCGGTTACTGCCCGGCCGGCTTCAGGCAGAGCACCCGGTTGGGCCCGTCGCCGGCGAGCACGACGTGCGGCTGCGCCGGGTCGCACTTCTCCTTGGCGTCCACCTTGGAGACGATGGTGAAGGCGCCGGCTTCGCCGCAGTCGACCTCGGCGGCGCCGGTGCCCGCCTGTTTGACGCAGGTGCCCACCTCGTAGGCCGGTGCCGGCTCGTCACCGCCGACCTTGCCGAGCAGCGTCAGCAGGCCCAGCGGCACGGCCAGGATCAGCACGGCGGCGACCAGCACGGCGGCGAGCACCCGGCCGTTGCGCACCTTGGGGGTGGGCGCCTCGGTCTTCGGCTCCGCCTCCGGCTTGAACGTGTCGAACCGGTTCTGCTCCGCCGGAGCCTGGTCCCAGGACGGGCCGGCCGGCTGCTGCGGAGGCGGCGGGAACGACGGTGGGAAGCCGCCACCCGGGGCCGCACCGGAAGTGGGGACGGGACCGTAACCGGGCGGGGCACCCACCGCGGCGCCACCGACTGCGGCACCACCGCCGGCCGGAGCGCCGAAGTGGTCGGCCGGACCGCCGAAGTGGTCGGCCGGACGGTCGGCGCCGGGGTGTGGCCGCACCCCGTTCACCGGCCGGTTGTTCGCCGGCGCGTCGACGAAGGAGGGCATCCCGGGCGGGAACGCCGGCGGCGGCGCCGGGGAGGCCGGTGTCACCGGCGCGGCACCGGCGAAGCCGTTCGGGCCGGCTGCGCGCCGGTCGTCGAAGCCGTTCGGCCCGACCGGCGACCGGTCGTCGAAGCGCGGCTCCGGCGCCTGGTCGAACCGGGGCGGCGGGGCGTGCTCGGGCCGGGACGCGTCCTGCTCGACCGGCTCCGGCTCGTCCGACTGCTCCGGGCGGGCCGGCCGGCCGTACACCCGGGGCTGCGGCGTGGGCGTACCGGTCGGGCGCAGCGCCTGGTCGGTCGGGGGCATCACCCGGCTGGCCAGCGGCACCGAGGCGCTCGCCGAGACGGCGCCGGCCGCGGGCTCGGCCGCCTCCGGGGAGGTACGCGGGGTGGGCACCACCGGACCGGCCGGGGACTGCGGCTCCTCGTGCCGCGATCCGGCCGGCCCCCAACCCGGCTGATCCCGCTCGTACGCCGGCGCGCCGCCGTCCCGGGCGGACTGCTCCGCGTAGGCCGGCTGCTCCGGGGCGAACTGGGCGGGCGGAGAGTAGTCGGCCGGCGGCGCGGCGGCCAGGCTGGCGCCCGGCACCCGCTGCTCCTGCGGGGGCAGCGGCACGGCGTTGGCCGGCGAGATGCCGGGCCCGGGGGCGGGCTGGTAGACGGGGGGCTGCTCGGGCCGGTCGGTCTCCCGGTCGTTGCCGCCCCGGGCCGGCTCGGCCCCGGCTCGGCCCCACGCCTCGGCGGCGTCCCACGGCTCGACGTTCGGGATGCTCGGCGTGCGGGAGGGCAGGTCGACGTCCGGGCCGGCCGGCCGGTCGGCACCGTTCCACTGCGGCGGCTGCCCGGCATCCGGGGACCAGGCTTGCGGTCCGCCGTCGCCGGGCACGGACGCGGTGGCCCGCGCCGGTGGGGTGGAGGTCGACTCGGCCGGCGTCCAGCCGTGCTGTTCCGGCCGGTCGGCGGGCGGCGGCGCGGTGGTGGCACCCCACCCGCCGGGCTCGTCGGGTGCCGGGTCGTCGGCAGGGCCATCCCAGGCGCCGCCCGGGCGCTGCTCGGCGGGAGCCTCCCAGCCGGCCGGGGACCGGTCGTCCGGCGCTCCCCAGTCGGCCTGCCGCGGCTGCTCGTCCTGCTGCGTGCCGGCCCAGCCGCCGGAGCGGGCCGGGTCGTCCTGCTGCGGCGCGGCGGCCCAGTCGGGCTGCCGGGGGTGGTCGTCCTGCTGCCCGGTGGCCCAGCCGCCGGACTGCTCCGGCCGCGGCTCGGCGTTCCAGCCGGCCGAGGGGGCCGGCTCGTCCTGCCCGGCCCAGGCCGGCGCGGCCGGCGGCACCTGCGCGGCACCCCGGGCGGCCGGCTCGGGCTGCGCCCAGGCGGGCTGCTCGTCCTGGTGCGTGCCGGCCCAGCCGCCGGAGCGGGCCGGGTCGTCCTGCTGCGGCGCGGCGGCCCAGTCGGGCTGCTGCGGGCGGTCGTCCTGCCGGGCGGGGTCGGTGTGCCAGCCGCCGGACTGCGCCGATTCCTGGCCGGCGGTGCCGCCGTCGTGGGCGGGCCAGGCGTCGGGGGCCGGGACCTGGGCGGCGCCGCGGGCGGCCGGGCCGGGCTGTGCCCAGGCCGGGGCCGACTGCTCGCCCTGCGGCCACCCGGGCTGCTCCGGGGAGCCGCCGGCGGCCCAGGGCTGCTGGCCGGGCTGCTCACCCTGGGCGTGCCAGCCGGGCTGTGCGTCACCGGGCGGGTTCCAGGCGCCCGGTTCGCCCTGCTGCGGCGGCTGGGCGGTGCCGCGGGCGTGCTGCGGCTGTTCGTGGGACGCGGGCCAGGCCGGAGCGGGCGGGCCCGGCTGCGCGGGGGGTGGCGGCGCCCAGCCCAGGTCGGGCGTGGCCACGCCGTATCCGGTGTGCTGCTGCGCCGGCCGGTCGCCGTACGGCGCCGGTCCGCCGGCGCCCGGCGACACCTCGTCCGGCTCCTGGCCGGGGTGGTGCGGGCCCTCGGACGTCATGCGTGCGCCTCCTCCATCACATGTCGGCCGCCGGTGCCGATCGGTCTGCTCGGCAGGGCTGCCGGCGTCGCCGGCGGTACCGGCCGTGCCGGCTCCCCGCACCGTATCCGGTGGCGGCCCAGGGGCGCCCGGGGAGCACTCGGTCGTCACTCCGCGTCGCCGTACGGTGTCGAGCAGCTTCTATCGGCCCGACCCGGTCCGGGTCGACGGGCGATGACCGAGCCCCACCGTACCGGGCGCTGCGGCGAGGTGGAATCCCGGTGCCGAGGGGTGTGAAACGCCGATGACCCGCCCGGCGGACCGGGCGGGTCATCGATCTGGAGGAGGTGAGGAAAGTCGTGGAGCGTCGTCAGCTCATGTGACGCTGGGCGATGGCGAGGATCTCGTTGCGGACCGCGGGCGAGTTGGCCGAGCGCAGCGCGTGCTCGATGGCACGGGCGCGGCGGTGGGCGTCGCGGCGGTTCCGGATTCGGTCGATCATGCTCATGGCGGTCTCCTCCTGGCTATTCGGTTGTCAGCCCGTCGTGTCTCTATTGAACCGCAGAACGCCGCCAACTTCCATCGATTCTTAGGTGAGCTGAGACACCTGCCTAACAATCAAAGGTTGGCGGGCGCTCTCGCCGACGTTTCCGTTTCCCTAACGGTCACGGCCGGTGTGCCGGGCGTCAACCCCGGGCACACCGGCCGTGGCCTGGTGTCGGAACGGTCAGGTCCAGGCGAGCAGCGCCGCCTCCGGGTCGGCCAGGAAGTCACCGACGTCGCGCAGGAACTTCGAGCCGAGCTCGCCGTCGATGATCCGGTGGTCGAACGACAGGCCCAGCGTGGTGACCTGGCGCGGGCGGACCTTGCCCTTGTGCACCCAGGGCATCTCGCGGACCGCGCCGAAGGCCAGGATCGCCGACTCGCCCGGCGGCAGGATCGGCGTGCCGGTGTCCACCCCGAACACCCCGACGTTGGTGATGGTCAGGGTGCCGCCGGACATGTCGGCCGGCGAGGTGCGGCCGGCCTTCGCCGTCTGCACCAGGTCGGTCATCGCGTCCGCCAGCTCGCGCAGCGAGAGCCGGCCGGCGTCCTTGATGTTCGGCACGATCAGCCCCCGCTCGGTGGCCGCCGCGATGCCCAGGTTGACGTACTCCTTGACCACGATCTCGTCGCCGGCCCAGGTGGAGTTCACCATCGGGTGCCGCTGGACCGCCAGCAGCACCGCCTTGGCCACCAGCAGCAGCGGCGAGACGCGCACGTCCCGCCACTCCCGCCGGTTGCGCAGCCGGTCCAGGGCCTTCATCGACCGGGTCATGTCGACGGTCAGGAACTCCGTCACGTGCGGCGCGGTGAACGCCGACCGGACCATGTTCTCGGCGGTGAGCTTGCGTACCCCCTTGACCGGGATGCGCTGCTCGCGGTCCGCGCCGAAGCTCGCGGCCGCGCTGGCCGGCCGCGTCGCCGCGACCGGCTCGGCCGCCGCCGTGGCGTCGGCCGCCGCCCGCTGCACGTCCTCCCGGGTGATCGAGCCCAGCGGGCCCGACCCGGTCAGGGTGGCGAGGTCGACGCCCAGGTCCTTGGCGAGCTTGCGCACCGGCGGCTTGGCCAGCACCAGCCCGCCGGGGGCGGCGCCGGGGTGGCCGTTGCGGCCGGCGGGCGGGGTGGCCTCGACCGGCGCGGGCGGCGCCGGCTGCACCGGCGCCGCGGCGGCCGTGGCCGGCTGGGCCTGCGCCGGGACGTCGCCCTTTCGCGGGCGGCGCTTTGCGGCGGTGGTACGCGGGCCGTAGCCGACCAGCACGGCGGTCCGGCCGCCCGGGGCGGGACCGCCGATCAGGCCCGGCTCGACCATGCCCTCGGCGGGCGCCACCTCGACCGCGGCCAGCGAGGCCGCCGACGGGGTGGGCAGGTCGCCGGTCGACGGCGCGTCCGGCGTCTCCACCGGCCCGGCGCCCGGGTCGGTGTCGATCGCGATGATCGGGGTGCCGACCTCCACCGTGGTGCCCTCCGGGTGGAAGATCGCCTGCACCCGGCCGGCCCACTTCGCCGGGATCTCCACGGCCGCCTTGGCCGTCTCCACCTCGACGATGGGCTGGTTCAGCTCGATGGTGTCGCCCACCTTGACCAGCCAGCTGAGGATCTCGCCCTCGGTGAGACCCTCGCCCAGGTCGGGCAGGTTGAACTCCTTGATCCGGGACATGCCGATCACCAGCCGAAGGTGCGGTCGACGGCGTCGAGCACCCGGTCGAGGTCGGGCAGGTACTCCTCCTCCACCCGGGCGGCCGGGTAGGGGGTGTCGAAGCCGGTCACCCGCAGCACCGGGGACTCCAGGGAGTAGAAGCACTCCTCGGTGATCCGGGCTGCCAGCTCCGCGCCGAGACCGACGTTGGACGGCGCCTCGTGCACCACCACGGCTCGGCCGGTGCGCTTGACCGACTCGTACACCATGCCGAGGTCGAGCGGCGAGAGCGTGCGCAGGTCGATGACCTCCAGCTCCCGGCCGTCCTCGGCGGCGGCGGTCGCCGCGTCCAGGCAGGTGCGCACCATCGGCCCGTACGCCAGCAGGGTGACGTCGGTGCCGGGCCGGACCACCCGGGAGGCGTGCAGCGGGTACGCGTCGGCCAGCGGCGCGTCCAGCTCCACCGGACCCTTCTCCCAGTAGCGCCGTTTCGGCTCCAGGAAGACGATCGGGTCGTCCGAGGCGATGGCCTGCTGGATCATCACGTAGGCGTCCTGCGGGTTGGCGCAGGAGACGACCTTCAGGCCGGCGGTGTGCGCGAAGTACGCCTCGGGCGACTCCGAGTGGTGCTCCACCGCGCCGATGCCGCCGCCGAACGGGATCCGGATCACCATCGGGATCCGCAGCTTGCCGCGCGAGCGGTAGTGCATCTTCGCCACCTGCGACACGATCTGGTCGTACGCCGGGTAGACGAAGCCGTCGAACTGGATCTCGCAGACCGGGCGGTAGCCGCGGATGGCGAGGCCGATCGCGGTGCCGATGATGCCGGACTCGGCGAGCGGGGTGTCGATCACCCGCTGGTCGCCGAAGTCCTTCTGCAGCCCGTCGGTGATCCGGAAGACGCCGCCGAGCTTGCCGACGTCCTCGCCCATGATGACGACCTTCGGGTCGTTCTCCAGGGCCCTGCGCAGGCCGGTGTTGAGGGCCTTGCCGAGGGTGAGCGTCTCCGTGGCCATCAGTGCGCGCTCCCCTCGAACGACTCCAGGTACTTGCTGAACTGCTCCCGCTGCTCGTCGAGCAGGGGGGACCCGTTGGGGTAGACGTGGTCGAACAGGGTGGCCGGCTCCGGGTTCGGCATCGCCAGCACCCGCTCGCGCAGGTGCACCGACTCGCGGCGGGCCTGCTCGTCGACGTCGGCGAAGAAGTCCGCGTCGGCCAGCTGCTGCTTGGTCAGGAACGCCTTCATCCGGGCGATCGGGTCCTTGGCCTGCCACGCCTCGACCTCGCTGGCGATCCGGTACCGGGTCGGGTCGTCGGAGGTGGTGTGCGCGCCCATCCGGTAGGTGTACGCCTCGATCAGGCTGGGGCCCTGCCCGTGCCGGGCGTTGTCCAGCGCGGTCCGGGTGACCGCGTACGTGGCCAGCACGTCGTTGCCGTCCACCCGGATGCCGGGGAAGCCGAAGCCGGCGGCCCGCTGGTAGAGCGGGATGCGCGTCTGCCGCTCCAGCGGCTCGGAGATGGCGTACTGGTTGTTCTGGCAGAAGAAGACCATCGGCGCGTTGAAGACGCCGGCCCAGACGAACGCCTCGTTCACGTCGCCCTGGCTGGTGGCGCCGTCGCCGAAGTAGGCAATCACCGCCTCGCCGTCGTCGGTGCCGGTCTTGCCGTCCATGGCGATGCCCATGGCGTACCCGGTCGCGTGCAGGGTCTGCGCCCCGATCACGATCGTGTACATGTTGAACTTGAACTCGTTCGGGTCCCAGCCGCCCTGGTCGACGCCGCGGAACAGGCCGAGCGGCATGATCGGGTCGATGCCCCGGCAGTAGAGCACGCCGTGCTCGCGGTAGGTCGGGAAGGCCATGTCCTGCGTACGCAGGGCCCGGCCGGAGCCGACCTGGGCCGCCTCCTGGCCCAGCAGGCTCGCCCAGATGCCCAGCTCACCCTGCCGCTGCAGGGCGGTGGCCTCGGCGTCCAGCTTCCGTACCAGCACCAGGTCGCGGTAGAGCCCGCGGTACTCCTCGTCGGTGAAGTCGACGCGGTACTCGATGCCGTCCGGCCCGGTCACGCTCTCGATCCGCTCACCCTCCGGGGTGAGCAGCTGCACCAGTTCCGGGTCGCCGGCCGTGCCGGCCCCGGCCTTCTTCGACCGGGGTGCGGCCCGCCGGCCGCGGGTGGTGACCCCGGGGTCGCCCTTTGCCATCCGTCTCTCCCTGTCATGTCTGCGTCGGCACCGGGGGGTCACCCGGCCGCGCAACTCGTGCGCCTGTCCGGCTGGTGCCGGACGGGTTCCTGGCGGCCGCGCCTAGCCCCGGTGGGGGTTGCCGCGCGGCGTGAGCCGGATTCTTGGCCGAACCCGGTTCGGGAGCGCCGGCGTCGAGCCGCGCCTGCCGCGAGGGTGCGCGGAGGTCGCGGCTGCGTTGCCGTCGTGGTCCATATTCGCATCAAGGGTGAGCGGGCCCACAGTACGCCCGCCCCGCACCCACGTGGCCGCCCACTTCGTTACACAGATCGCCCGGTGTCGCATCCATCGCCGCCCGACCGATCCGGCGATGGTTCGTCACCGTTCGGCCAGATACGCGTGGCGACACGCTGTAGCGGGTTGGCCGACGCACCGTCACTGGGCCACCCTGGTGCGGGCGGATCGCCACCGATCGAGTGGTTTGCCGCTTCCCGGGCGGGCCAACCCGTCCGGCGTCTCCGGTGGACCGACGACGACGAGGAGTGTGCGGTGTCCGAGCCAGCTGAGGGACCGGGTGCTCCGCTGCTCGGCCGGCACCGCTCGGCCGGCGGCTACCGCCGGGTGGTCGGCGCGCACCGCGTACCCGGCTCCGCCGCCCCGTCGCGGGGCTACCTGTTCACGGTGGCCCTGCTGGCCGGTACCGCGTCGATGCCGATCCTGGCCGCGATCAGCACCGGGTCGGCCACCGTCGGCAGCACCGCGTTGCCGGACACCAGCACCCCGTTCATCCCGACGCCGTCGGTCGGCCCGGTGGTGATCCCGCTGCCGGTGACCAGCCAGCCGGCGGTCACCCCGCCCGCCTCGCCGTCCGTGGGCCCGGCGGCCACCACCCCGTGGCGGCCGGCCGCGCGCCGGCCGTCGGGGCCGGCCGGGTTCCCGGCCGATCCGGTCCCGACCCGGACTCCGGCGCCGACCCGGTCGCGGCCGTCCGGTGGTACGACGGCTCCGCCGCCCCGGCCGTCGCCGTCCAGCTCACCGAGCACCGGCCCGTCGCCCTCGCCCTCGCCGTCGGCGTCGGTCAGCCCCAGCGCCACCCGGTCGCCCACCTCGCCCACGTCACCGGACGACGCGACCCCGTCCCCCGACAACCCGACCCCCTCCCCGGTGGTCACCCCGACCGGCACGCCGACCACGGCGGGCAGCCCCGCCCCGACGTCCACCGGGTCGCCCGTGCCCGGGCCGCGTCCGGCGGTCGGCACGCCGCCCCCGGGCGCCCGCCCGGCGCGCACCCCGTCGCTGCGGACCGGCTCCCCGGTCGCCGAGCCGCCCGCTCCGGTCCCCGCGCCGCGGACCTCGCCGACCCCGGCCACGGGTACGGTCCACGGCAGGTGAACCGGGAGGTCCCGCCGGCCGACGCCGCCCGGCCCGGTCCGGGGCTGCGGCTGGCCCGGATCGTCACGGAGGTGACCGCGCCCGCGGTGCTGGTCACCGCGCTGACCGTCGCGGTCGGCTGGCACAGCAGCCGGGGCGCGGCGCACGGGCTGGCCTGGGGGCTGCTCGCCACGCTCTTCGTCAGCGGCATCCCGTTCGCGTACATCGTCGGCGGAGTGCGCCGGGGCCGGCTCACCGACCACCACGTGGGCGTCCGCGAGCAGCGGCGGGTCCCGCTGCTCTTCGGTCTCTCCTCGGTGGCCGCCGGGCTGGCCCTGCTCGCGGTGCTCGGCGCGCCCCGCCCGATGCTGGCGCTGACCGCCGCCGGGCTGCTCGGCCTGGTGGTCGCGGTGGCGGTGAGCCACTGGTGGAAGATGTCCATCCACGCCGCCGTTGCCGCCGGCACGGTGGTCGTGCTGGTGCTGACGTTCGGCGCCCGGCTGCTGGTCACCGTGCCGCTGCTCGCCCTGGTCGGCTGGTCCCGGGTGCGGCTGCGGGACCACACGGTGGCCCAGGTGCTGGCCGGTGGCGGGCTCGGCGGGCTGATCGCGGGCGTCGTCTTCGCCACCCTCCGCTGAGCCGCCGGCCCGCCCGAACCGGGCGGTCAGGACGGGCGCAGCATCGGCGGATGCAGCAGCGTGGCGGCACCCCGCCGGAACAGCTGCGCCGGGCGGCCCCGCTCCCCCTCGGTGGACCGTCCCACCGGCTCCACGAACCCCGGCGTGCCGGTCACCTTGCGGTGGAAGTTGCGCGGATCGAGCCGGGTGCCCCAGACCGTCTCGTAGACCGCCCGCAGCTGCGCCACGGTGAACTCGGTCGGGCAGAACGCGGCGGCCAGCGGGGTGTACTCCAGCTTCGCCCGGGCCCGCTCCACGCCGTCGGCGAGGATCCGGTCGTGGTCGAAGGCGAGCTGCCCGGGGGTGAGCCGGGCGACCGGCAGCCAGTCGGTCGAGGCGGCGTCGGTGCCGGCGACCGGGCTGCCGAGGTCGGGCAGGAGCGCCAGCCAGGCCACCGTGACCACCCGGCCGCGCGGGTCGCGGTCCGGCCGGCCGTACGTGCCGAGCTGCTCGAGGTGCCCGCCGGGCTCGGCGAGGCCGGTCTCCTCGGTCAGCTCGCGGACGGCGGCCTCCGGTAGGTCCTCGTCGATGTGGACGAAGCCGCCGGGCAGCGCCCACCGCCCCCGGTACGGCTCGACGCCGCGCCGGACCAGCAGCACGTTCAGTTCGTCGGACCGCACGGTGAGCACCACCAGGTCGACGGTCACCGCGAAGGGCGGGTACTCGGCCATCTTTATCACCACCTTGACGAGAATCTAGCAGACGGTTTATCGTCGTGGAGACGAAAAAAGAGAGAGGTGGGGGCGATGGCCGACGTGACGAGGCGGTTCTTCCTGCGCCACCTGCGCGGGACGCCGACCAGCTGGGTGCGGTTGCAGGTGGGCGGGCGGGTCCGCCGGGAGGGCACCGGGCTCTCCTTCTGGTACCGGCCGCTGCGCGCGGTGCTCAGCGAGGTGCCGGTGGACGACCGGGAACTGCCGCTGCTCTTCCACGCCCGCACCGGCGACTTCGCCGACATCACCGTGCAGGCCACGGTGACCTACCGGGTGGCCGACCCGGCGCTCGCCGCCGCCCGGCTCGACTTCTCGGTCGACCCGCGTACCGGTCGGGCCCGGTCCCGCCCGCTCGACCAGGTGGCCACCCTCCTCGCCGAGCTGGCCCAGCAGCCCGCGCTCGACCTGCTCGCCCGGGTGCCGCTGGCCGAGGCGCTGACCACCATCGCGCCGGTCCGGGAGGCGGTCTCGGCGGCCCTGGCGGCCGAGGCCCGGCTCGCCGACGTCGGCGTGGCGGTGGTCAGTGCCCGGGTGGTCGCCATCCGGCCCGAGCCCGAGCTGGAGCGCGCGCTGCAGACGCCGACCCGGGAGGCGGTGCAGGTCGAGGCCGACCGGGCCACCTACGCCCGCCGCGCCCAAGCCGTCGAGCAGGAACGCTCGATCGCCGAGAACGAGCTGCAGAACAAGATCGAGCTGGCCCGGCGGGAGCAGCAGCTGGTCGAGCAGCACGGCGCGAACTCCCGCCGCCGGGTCGAGCTGGACGCCGCCGCCGAACTGGCCGCCGCGCAGGGCAAGGCCGAGCGGGAGAAGGTCGCCGGCGCGGCGGCCGCCGAACGGGCCCGGGTGCTGGCCGGCGCCGAGGCGGAGAAGGAGCGGGTCCTGGCCGCCGCCCGGGCCGACGGGGTGCGCGCGGTCGGGCTCGCCGAGGCCGAGGCGGAGGCGGCGAAGCTGGCCGCGTACGCCGACCTGCCGCCGGAGGTGCTACGGGCCCTGACGGTCCGGGACCTGGCCGGGCAGCTGCCGCAGATCGGGCAGCTCACCGTCACCCCCGACCTGGTCGCCGACCTGCTGGCCCGGCTGGCCCCGGCCCGATGAGCGGCATCGGGCGGCGGGCGACGCCCGCGTCGATCGGACCCGGCCCGGCGTGCCGCCCGGCCCTCACCCGGCGGCCGGCCCGGTGAGCGGCCGGGCGACCGCCGGCGGGGCCGGCACGCTCGCACCCCGGGTGGTGGTGGTGAGCCGGCGCAGGGAGCTGGACGAGCTGCTGGCCCGGCACGGCACCGGGGCCGCGGCGGCCTGGTACCTGCGGGAACGCGGCCGGGACCTGGCCGAGGTGGTGGACCGGCACGAGGCCCTCCAGGCCGCGCTGACCACCGTCGGCGCGGCCGTGCCGGTCGACTGGCGGCGCGGCGCGGTGGACCGCGACGACCTGCCGCGGTTCCTCTTCGGACCGGAGGACGTGGTGGTCGCGGTGGGGCCCGACGGCCTGGTGGCCAACGTCGCCAAGTACCTGGCCGGGCAGCCGGTGATCGGAGTGGACCCCGAACCGGGCCGCAACGCCGGGGTGCTGGTCCGGCACCGCGCCGGGTCGCTCGCCGGCCTGCTGCCGGCGGTCGTGGCCGGCGCGGCCCGCACCCGACCCCGGACCATGGTCCGGGCCACCCTGGACGACGGCCAGGAACTGGTCGGCCTCAACGAGGTCTACGTCGGACACGCCTCCCACCAGTCCGCCCGCTACCTGCTCTCGGTGCGCGAGAGCGGGCGGACCCGGCGGGAGCGGCACTCCTCCTCCGGGGTGGTGGTCGGCAGCGGTACGGGGGCGACCGGCTGGTGCGCGTCCATTGCGCGCGACCGTCCGGGTGCGCCGCCGCCGCCCGCCCCGGAGGAGGCCGCGCTCTGCTGGTTCGTCCGGGAGGCGTGGCCGTCCCCGGTCACCGGGGTCGGCCTCACCGCGGGCCGGCTGGCCGCGGCCGACCGGCTGGACCTGGTCGCCGAGTCGGACGGGCTGGTGGCCTTCGCCGACGGCCTGGAGGCCGACCGGCTCACCCTCGACTGGGGCCAGCGCCTCACCCTCTCGACCGCCCCCACCCACCTCACCCTGGTCGACCCCTGACCACCCCCCGCCCGGTCCGGCCCCGTTGATCATGAGCTTGGCGTCGGTGTCGATCTCTTCGAGTGCCGCCAACCTCATGATCAACCGGGTGGTGGCGCCGGGGGGGTGGGTGGTCAGGCGCCGTCGTCGGCCAGGCGGTGGCGGTTGGCTTCGATCCAGGCGTTCAGGGCGGCCGGGTCGTCCGGGTCGACGCCGTCGGCCATCAACTGGGCGACCGCGGCGGTGGCCGGGCTGCGCCGCTCGCCGGTGGTGTAGAGCCGGGCGAACTCCGGCACCATCTCCTCGATCGCCGCGTCGGTCTGCGCCGCCGCCGGCTCGGGCAGCCCGCGCTGGCGGGCGGCGTACGCGGCCCAGCCGCGCAGCACCCGGGGCAGCATCGCGGCGTCGTCCATGTCCAGCACGGCCCGCCGGTGCACCCAGTCCAGCAGGAACAACCCGGCCACCGCCGGGCTCCAGCGCAGCGGGTCGGCGTCCGGGAAGCTCGCGGCGTGGTCCAGCAGCAGGCTCAGGCAGAAGTGCAGGGACGCCAGCTCCGGGCCGTCGATGGTGTCCAGGCCGAACCGGGCCGCCTCCGGCGAGGCGAGGAACCGCCGGACCAGCTCCGTACGCTCGGCGTTGGAGAGCGGCTCGACGGCGTCCGGGGCGGCGGGCGGGACGGCACCGTGCGGCAGCAACGCCAGCCGCGCGCCGACCAGCGCCCGGTCGGTGGCCAGCGAGCCCTCACCCGGCAGCTCGCCGAGGTCGTCGGTGACCGCCAGGTGCCGGCTCACCTCGCCGTGCATCCGGGCCGGATCCTCCTCGCGGAACCAGGTCAGCTCGTCGCCGGCGCACATCTGCCGGACCTGCTCGAGGATCCGCTCGGCGGGACCGCCGACGAAGACGTCCTTGGTGATCCCGATGTTGTGGTCGACCAGGGCCACCAGCGCGTGCTCCGGGCCGCCGGCCGAGTCGTCGTAGGCGAAGGTCGCGAGGTAGGAGGTCTGGTCGCCGTACACGTCGCCGTACGCCCAGCTGCCGGTGAGGTGCACCTTGCCGAGCTGGCCGGACCAGGGCGGCGCGGCGGCGCCGGGGCGGACCCGGGCGGCGCCCTCGGCGTCGGGCACCAGGGCGGCGAAGACCGAGCGGATGGTGGTGGCGGCGGCCGTGCGGCGGCGGGAGGTGGCGGCCAGGAAGCCGGCGACGAAGTCCCGCACCGCGCGGCTGCGGTCGGTCTCGGCGACCGCGTAGACGCTGCCGAGCAGCGCCGCGCCGAGCATCTCGGCGTCGAGGGCGGTGTCCAGCCTGGTCACGTCGCGTGCGGCGTGGAGCACCGCGTCGTAGGGGGTCTGGGGCGTGGCCATGCATCGACCCTACGCCGCCGGGCCGCCCGGGTCAGCGGTAGCGAGCCGAGCCGTCACCCGCGCGCCGCGGCCCGCAGCGCCTCCCGCGCCTTGGCGTAGGAGCCGAGCACCACCCGCACCGGGGCGAGGACGTACGTCTCGCCGACCGTCGCCACCGCGGCGGTCAGCCGCTGCTCGGCCCGCCACCGGGCGCGCCGGGCGGCCCACCGGACGACCGGCCGGGTCAGCGCCGCGAGCAGCAACCCGGCGAGCAGGCCGCCGAGGAGCAGCAGGGTCGGCAGCGGCACCACACCGACCGTGGGATCGTCCAGCGGGGGCAGCCCGAGCGCGCGCAGCGCGTAGCCCAGCGCGAGCCAGCCCAGGCCGACCAGCGCGGCGAGGGTGAGCAGCCACTGCACGCCGCCCACCAGCCGCCACCAGACCGGCCGCCGGCCCATGCCGAGGTCGGCGCCGGCCACCGCCCGGTCCAGCGCGTCCGGCAGGTCGCCGAGGCGGGACCGCGCGGCCGCGGTCACCGCGGCCGGCCAGCCGGCCGGCAGGTCGCCCCCGGTCCGGTCGGCCACCGCCCGGATGGCCAGCCCGAGCGCGGACCGCTGGGCGGCGGTCGGGTCGGGCACGGAGGTCGCGGCCACCAGGCTCTCCGCCGGGTCGTCGCCGCCGCCGGGGCCGGCGGACAGGTGCAGCCGGCGCAGCGGGTCGGGGCGCAGCCGCCGCCAGCCCCGGACCACCGGCCAGCCGGTGGTCGCGCCGGCCCGGTGCCGGTACGCCAGTTCGACCGCCTCCGCCACCGCCGGCACCCCGGCCGCGCCGGCCAGCGCCCGGTTCAGCTCGCGGACCGCCCCGGCGTCCGGCCCGGCGGCCGGCGGGTCCGCGCCGACCAGCTCGGCCAGCCCGACGACCACCCCGTCCACGTCGCCGGAGAGCCGACGCAGCGCGGCCTGCCGTTCGGCCACGGTGCGCTCCAGCGCCTCGCGCAACCCGACCATGCCGGCCGGGTCGATCGCGGTGGTGGCCAGCAGCGGCACGCCGCCGAGCCCGTCGGCGTCGAGCAGCCGGCGCAGGTCGGCCAGCACCCGCGGCAGCTCGGCCGCAGGCAGCCGGTCGGCCTGGTTGAGCACGACCAGGGTGACGTCCCGGTGCCGGTGGAACTCGCGCAGGTAGCTGGTGTGGATCACCCGGTCGGCGTACTTCTGCGGGTCGACCACCCAGACCACCAGGTCGACCAGGCCGAGCAGCCGGTCGACCTCCAGCCGGTGGGACCGCTGCACGGAATCGAAGTCGGGCAGGTCGAGCAGGATCAGCCCGCGCAGGGCGGACTCGTCCTCGCCGTCCAGCGCGCTCTCCCGGACGAACCGGTGCCGGGGCAGCACGCCGATCCAGTCGAGCAGCCGGCTGCCGCCGTCCAGCGGCCCCCACACGCAGGCGTGCGTCACGCCCGTGGTGGGGCGGCGCACGCCGACCGGCGACAGCTCCAGCCGGGCCAGCGCGTTGAACAGGCTGGACTTGCCGCTGCCGGTGGCACCGGCAAGGGCCACCACGGTGTGGTCGCGGGAGAGCGCCAGCCGGGTGCCGGCCCGCTCGACCAGGGTGTGCGCCGCGACGAGTTGGGCGTCCGGCAGGTGACCGTCGACGAGGCCGAGGAACCGGCGGACCGCCTCCAGGCGGGCGATCAGGTCGTCCGCGTCCACCCGCTGGTCGCCGCGGAACGCCTCGCGCATCCGCCCCACGATGTTGTTCACGCCTGGTCCTTCTCGGCGGGCAGGGCCGGCCCGGTCGGCTCGGCGAACCCGCTGCGGTGCCGGGCGACCTCCACCCGACCGGCGGCCCGGCGCAGCTCCGCGGCGGTGTCGGCGGCGGGCCGGGCCTGCTCGGTGCGGGCCAGGTAGCGGGCGGCCTCGTCGTCCAGCAGCGCCCGCACCCGGTCCAGCAGGTCGGCCCGGGCCCGGTTGGCGAGCGTACGCACGGCCTGGTCGCCGAAGATCGCCTGGAGCACGGCCTGCGCGGCGACCGTGGTGCCGGCCCCGGTGGCCACCTCCAGCCCGGTCGGGATGAACGCGGTCGAGGCGAACACCGCGATCATCACGGCCAGCCCGGTGGCGTTCACCGCGTACGCGGCGGTGCGGGCCACGAACCGCTTGTCGCCGCCCTCCACCCGGACCAGCTCCAGCACCGCGCGCTGCCAGTCGCGGACCATCCGCTCGGCCCGCTCGGGCAGGTCGTCGGCGGGGTGGGCGAGCGCCGGTTCGAGCAGCGCCGCCCCGGACGGGTGCGCCTTCCACCCGGTGTACGCGTTCTCGGCCGCCTCGGCGGCGACCCCGCGCAGCAGGGTGACCAGCTGGGACTCGATCGCGGTGCGCAGCTCGGCGGCCGGGGCGGGCCGGCCGGTCACCGCCGCCACCACGCGGTCGCGCAGCCGGCCGATCCGCGCCTCCAGGGTGCGGAAGAACTCGCCGGTGCCGACGAACTCCTGCCACCGGGCGAGCACCTCGCCGCGGAGCAGCCGACCGTCGCGCAGCCCCTGCTCGACCGTCCGGTGCGCGCCCCGGTACGCGGCCCGGACCCGCTCGTCGAGCGCGTCCGCGGCGGCCACCTGCTCCTCGGCGGCGTCGGCGAGCCCCTCGACGGTGGGGTGCAGCGAGGCGAGCGCCCCGTCCAGGGTCTGCCGGACCACGGCCGCCCGGGCGTCCGCGTCGGCGGCGAGCCGGGCGAACCAGTTGGCCAGCGGCGCGGTGGCCCGGTCGGGCAGCAGCCCCTGGCCGTCGACCCAGGTCTCCGGCAGCACGAAGAGCGGCGCCGCGCCGAGACCCTGGGCGGCGAGCATCTCGGACAGGTGGGCGGCGATCTCGTCGGCAGCCTCCGGCGGCACCCGGTCGAGCACCATGGCGATCACCGCGCCCCGGGACCGGGCGCTGCGCAGCAGCTCCCACGGGACCGCGTCGGCGTAGCGGGCGGCGGTGGTGACGAAGAGCCAGAGGTCGGCGGCGGCCAGCAACTGGCCGGCCAGCGCCCGGTTGGCGTCGACCACCGAGTCGATGTCGGGCGCGTCGAGGAAGGCCAGCCCGGCCGGGAGCGCGGGGGCGGTGACCAGGTGCAGGGTGCGCGGATCCTCGCTGGGCTCGTTGGTGCGGGTGAGGCCGGGCAGCAGGTCGCCCTGGCGGAACCAGGCGGCGTCGGCCGGGTTGCAGACTAGCACCGGCGAGCGGGTGGTCGGCCGGAGCACCCCGGCGGCGCTCACCCGGGCCTGCACCAGGCTGTTGACCAGGGTCGACTTGCCCGCGCCGGTGGACCCGCCGACCACCACGAGCAGCGGCGCGTCGAGCCGGGCGAGGCGGGGGACGAGGTAGTCGTCGAGCTGGTCGGTGAGGGCGGCGCCGGTGCGCCGGGCCGGCTCGGCCGAGGGTAGGGCGAGCGGGAACCGGGCCGCCCCGATCGCGGCCCGCAGGCCGGCGAGCGCAGCGGGCAGGCTGTCGTCCCCGGTGGTGGCGGGCGGGTCCTCCCCGGCGTCCGTGGAGCCGGTGCGGGCTGCGACGGCGGGCGCGCCGGGCTGGGTGGCGGGATCGCCGTGCGTCGTCACCGCTAAAGCGTGCCCGACCGACGCAAGGGAAGACAACTGATGAGTAGCTGTGTCGGACTTGCGTCAGCTCGACTCAACCCCGACTTGACGATCGCCGCCCGCGTGGCACTATTGAGCCAAGTTCACTCAACTTGTGGTGGGTGCGCTGCGGGCGGTGCCCGTCACCTGCTCAACGTAACGAAGCGAGGAAGCGAAGATGGCACGTGCGGTCGGTATCGACCTCGGCACGACGAACTCCTGCGTCAGCGTCCTGGAGGGCGGTGAGCCCACCGTCATCGCCAACGCGGAGGGCTCGCGGACGACCCCGTCGATCGTCGCGTTCGCCCGCAACGGCGAGGTGCTCGTCGGTGAGGTCGCCAAGCGCCAGGCGGTGACCAACCCGGACCGGACGATCCGCTCGGTCAAGCGGGAGATCGGCACCAACTGGTCCGTCGACATCGACGGCAAGAAGTACACCCCGCAGGAGATCTCGGCCCGCACGCTGATGAAGCTCAAGCGGGACGCCGAGGCGTACCTGGGCGAGCAGATCACCGACGCGGTGATCACCGTCCCGGCCTACTTCAACGACGGCCAGCGCCAGGCCACCAAGGAGGCCGGTGAGATCGCCGGCTTCAACGTGCTGCGGATCGTCAACGAGCCGACCGCGGCCGCGCTGGCGTACGGGCTGGACAAGGGCTCCAAGGAGCAGACCGTCCTGGTCTTCGACCTCGGTGGCGGCACCTTCGACGTGTCGCTGCTGGAGCTGGCCGAGGGCGTCATCGAGGTCAAGTCGACCAGCGGTGACAACCACCTCGGTGGCGACGACTGGGACCAGCGGATCATCGACCACCTGGTGAAGACCTTCCGGGGCGAGCACGGCATCGACCTGGCCCAGGACAAGATGGCCCTCCAGCGGCTCCGGGAGGCCGCCGAGAAGGCCAAGATCGAGCTGTCCGCCGCCACCACCACCAACATCAACCTGCCGTACATCACCGCCGGCGCGGCCGGCCCGCTGCACCTGGACGTGACGCTCAGCCGGGCCGAGTTCCAGCGGATGACGCAGGACCTGCTGGACCGCTGCAAGGGCCCGTTCGAGCAGGCCGTGAAGGACGCCGGGATCAAGGTCTCCGACGTCGACCACGTCATCCTGGTCGGCGGCTCGACCCGGATGCCGGCCGTCACCGACCTGGTCAAGCAGCTCACCGGCAAGGAGCCCAACAAGGGCGTCAACCCGGACGAGGTCGTCGCCGTCGGCGCCGCCCTCCAGGCCGGTGTGCTCAAGGGCGAGGTGAAGGATGTCCTGCTGCTCGACGTGACCCCGCTGAGCCTGGGCATCGAGACCAAGGGCGGCATCTTCACCAAGCTGATCGAGCGCAACACCACCATCCCGACCAAGCGCTCCGAGGTCTTCACCACGGCGGACGACAACCAGCCGTCGGTGCTGATCCAGGTCTTCCAGGGCGAGCGCGAGATCGCGGCCTACAACAAGAAGCTCGGCACCTTCGAGCTGACCGGTCTCCCGCCGGCGCCGCGTGGCGTGCCGCAGATCGAGGTCACCTTCGACATCGACGCCAACGGCATCGTCAACGTGCACGCCAAGGACCTTGGCACCGGCAAGGAACAGAAGATGACGATCACCGGCGGCTCCTCGCTGCCGAAGGACGACATCGAGCGGATGCGCCGGGACGCCGAGGAGCACGCGGAGGAGGACAAGCGCCGCCGCGATGAGGCCGAGACCCGCAACGTGGCCGAGGCGCTCCAGTGGCAGACCGAGAAGTTCCTGGCGGAGAACGGCGACAAGCTCCCCGCCGAGAACAAGGATCAGCTCAACGAGGCCCTCGGCGAGCTGCGTGGCGCGCTCGGCGGCAGCGACATCGAGACGATCAAGTCGGCGCACGAGCGGCTGGCCCAGGTCTCCCAGCAGGCCGGTTCGCTGCTCTACGCCCAGCAGGCCGAGCAGCCGGGTGCGGCCGGTGCCGGTGCCGGTGCCGCGGGCGCCGGGGCGACCGGTGGCGCGCAGACCGGTGGCGCCGACGACGTGGTCGACGCGGAGATCGTGGACGAGGACAAGAAGTGACCTCACGCCTCGCGACCCGGACTCCACGCACAGGGATGAGGTAGCCGTATGACGGAGAAGCCACGAGCCGCCGACCCGGGCGACACCGGGTCGGCGCCGGGTGGCTCCGCGCCCGCCGAGCAGGCCGCCGGCGACAAGCCGCGGGTCGTCATCCGCAACAACCGCAAGATCAGCCAGACGGTCGAGCCGGACGCGGCCGCCGCCGACGCCGGGACGGACGTCCCGGCCGAGGGGCTGGTCGAGGAGGCCGAGGTGGTCGTCGACGAGATCGAGGTCGAGGCCACCCCCGCCGAGGGGTCGGCGCCGGGCGGTCCGCCGGTGGTGGACGCGCCGGCCGAGCCGGTCGAGGGCGGTACGGGCACCGGCAGCCCGCTCGCCGCCGAACTGGAGGCGCTGCGCGCCGAGCTCGACGAGCGGACCCGGGACCTGCAGCGGGTGTCGGCGGAGTACGCCAACTACCGCAAGCGGGTGGACCGCGACCGGGGCCTGGTCACCGAGCAGGCCACCGGGGCGGTGCTGGCCGCGCTGCTGCCGATCCTGGACGACCTGGACCGGGCCCGTGAGCACGGCGACCTGGTCGGGCCGTTCGGCTCGGTGGCCGAGCAGCTGACCACGGCGCTCGGCAAGTTCGGGCTGACCGCGTTCGGCGAGCAGGGCGACCCGTTCGACCCGACCCGGCACGAGGCGGTGGCGCACCAGACCTCGGCCGAGGTCACCGAGCCGACCTGCGTGCAGATCATGCGGCGCGGCTACCAGATCGGTGAGCGGCTGCTGCGGCCGGCACTGGTCGGGGTCGCCGACCCGGAATAGCTGGATGGAAGACGGTGACCGGACGACCCCGCCCGCCGGCGTACGGCGGGCGGGGCGTCCGGGCCGTGTGGGCCGGGAGGGGGTGGACCGGTGAGTTCCAAGGACTGGATCGAGAAGGACTACTACGCCGTACTGGGCGTGGCGAAGGCCGCCTCCGCAGACGAGATCAAGAAGGCCTACCGGAAGTTGGCCCGGGAGTCGCATCCGGACCACAACCCGGGTGACCCGAAGGCGGAGGAGCGGTTCAAGGCCGTCTCCGAGGCGTACGCGGTGCTGGGCGACGACGCCAAGCGCCGGGAGTACGACGAGATGCGCTCGCTGTTCGGCTCGGGCGCGTTCCGGCGCAGTGCCCGGGGCGCCGGCCAGCCGGGCGGGATGCCGTTCGACGTCTCCGACCTGTTCGGCGGCGCGGCCGGCGGTGAGCGCCGGTTCGGCGGCGCCGGTTTCCAGGACCTGTTCAGTTCGATCTTCTCCGGCGGGGCCGGCGGCGGGGCGGCGCCCCGGGGCCCGGCCCGGGGCCGGGACGTCGAGGCCGAGGTGGCGCTCGACTTCGGCGACGCCGTACGCGGGGTGACGCTCCCGCTGACGCTGCGCGCGCCCGGGGTCTGCGACACCTGCCACGGCAGCGGGGCCAAGCCCGGCACCCAGCCGCGCACCTGCCCGGTGTGCCAGGGCGCCGGCGTGACCACCCGCAACCAGGGGTCGTTCAGCTTCTCCGAGCCGTGCCGCAACTGCCAGGGCGTGGGCACCGTGGTGGAGGAGAAGTGCCCGGAGTGCCAGGGCACCGGCGGGGTCACCAAGACCCGTACGCTCAACGTCCGTTTTCCGGCCGGGGTGGCCGACGGCCAGCGGATCCGGCTGGCCGGGCGGGGTGAGCCCGGCGAGCGTGGCGGCCCGGCCGGCGACCTGTTCGTCCACGTGAAGGTCCGGCCGGACGAGCTGTTCGGGCGCACCGGCGACGACCTCACGCTGACCGTGCCGATCACGTTCGCGGAAGCGGTGCTCGGCACCGATCTGCGGGTACCCACCCTCGACGGCGCGGTGACCCTGCGGGTGCCGCCGGGCACGCCGAGCGGCCGGATCCTGCGGGCGCGGGGCAAGGGGGTGGTACGCCGCGACGGGCAGGCCGGTGACCTGCTGGTGGCGCTCGACGTGGTGGTGCCGGCAAAGGTGTCCGACGAGGCGCGCGCGGCGCTGGAGACGTTCGCCGCGCAGACCCCGCCGGCCGCCAGGGAACATCTCGACGCGCGGGTGCGTCGGTTCAGTTAGCCCGGTGGTGGAGTGCACGCGGAGGTGAGTGGGATGTCGGGCGATTTCGTCGGCTCGGACGACCCTGCCTACGAGGCGAAGGTGCTGATGATCTCGGTGGCCGCGCGGATGGCGGGGATGCACCCGCAGACGCTGCGCCAGTACGACCGGCTGGGCCTGGTGCAGGCCGGCCGGGCGGCTGGTGGCGGTCGCCGGTACAGCGTCCGGGACGTGGTGCTGCTGCGCGAGGTGCAGCGGCTCAGCCAGGACGAAGGGGTCAACCTGGCCGGGGTCAAGCGGATCATCGGCCTGGAGCGGCTGCTGGAGCAGGCGCAGCAGCGGGTGGCGCAGCTGGAGGCGGAGCTGGACGCCGCGTACCGTCGGATCGCGGAGCTGGAGTCGCTGGCCCGCTTTCCGGGCCGAGACCTCGTGCCCACCAACCGCACCTCCACCGCGCTGGTGGTCTGGCGGCCCCGGCGGGGCCCCGAACGCTGACCACCGCTGACCCGGAGACCGCTACGCCGGCCCGGTCCGCTCGCCGGAATCCCGGCGCGGACCGGGCCGGCTCGGTTATGGTGCCAATAGGTCTATCCGCTTAATTCGGACTAACCCGACCCGACGGGGGGACCAGGTGTCGGAAGCGGCGAAGAAGGTGGCGGAGCAGGAGCAGGCGGAGCAGCGACTCGACAAGGTGGCCGAGGAGGTCCGGGAGAAGTTCGACCAGATCTTGACCGACGGCCGGTTCGCCGACCAGGTCGACCACGGCGTCGACAAGGGGCGGTCCGACACCCGTCGCCGGGAGCAGGGCGGACCGGTTCCCTGACCACCGGTACGCCGACGTGCGGGCCGGGACCCACGGGGGGTCCCGGCCCGTTCGCCGTGCGGATGCGGGCCGGGACGGCTCAGCCGAGGCGGCGGTTCTCGCGGACCAGGCCGCCTTCGCACCAGTCCCGGTAGACGAAGAGTTCCGGTCGGGCCAGCAGCACCCGGCTGTTGTGCGCCCAGGTGCGCATCGGCTCGTCGCCGTCCCGCTCGGCCTGCTCGACCAGCTTGCGGAAGCGCCGCTTCGGGTGGGCGCGGAAGTTCGTCCGGATCCCGTCGGCGGCGTAGATGTAGAGGCAGTGCAGCGCGAACCGCCGGGCCGGGCAACTCGGGTCCATCGCCAGGTCGAACAGCGTCATCACCAGCCGGTCACCGGAGACCAGCAGGTCCCAGTCCGGCGGCATGGAGGACAACGGGACGGAGTCCGGGTGGTAGGCCCATGCCCGCAACTCCGCCGGGGACGGGTCGACGGGGTTGGCGAACCCGTGGAACGTCGACTCCTGCACGCTCACCGGCCAACCTTCCGCTCTCGCCCGCGGGGAGCCCGCCCCCCGTGAACCCTGGCTGCTGGGGCGACACGGTAACGCGGTACCGGTGACCAGCGGTAGACCCTGAGGGCAGCAATTCGGCAACCGTTGGCCCGGCCGGGTCGGCCGTACGGTCGACCCGGCCGGCCGAGGTCAGTCCGGCACGGGTGCCGGCCGGGCCCGCTGCGCCGCGCCGCGCTGGCGCAGCCAGCGCTTGAACCACACGAAATCGGGCAGCCGGGCCAGCATCGGCCCGGTCACCACCGTGATCAGGACGTACGCCGTGGCGAGCGCCGCCAGCTTCGGCTCGACGCTGCCGGCGGCCACCGCGAGCCCCGCGATGACGATGGAGAACTCACCGCGCGGCACCAGTGCCAGGCCGGCCCGCCAGCGACCGGGTTCGGCGATGCCGACCCGGCGCGCGGCCAGGTAGCCCGTGAGCGTCTTCGTCGCCATGGTGACGATGGCCAGCCCGAGCGCCGGCAGCAGCACCGGCGGGATGTCCCGCGGGTCGGTGACCAGCCCGAAGAAGACGAAGAACACGGCGGCGAAGAGGTCACGCAGTGGCGTGAGCAGTTCGGTCGCGTGATGCGCCACCGGCCCGGAGAGCGCGATGCCGACCAGGAACGCGCCGACCGCCGCCGAGACCTGGAGCTTGGCCGCCACTCCGGCCACCAGCAGCGTCATGCCGAGCACACCGAGCAGCAGCGCCTCGGGGTCCTTCGCCGACATGAAGGTGGAGATGGCGTTGCCGTAGCGGATGGCGAGCACCAGCACCAGCAGCACGGTGCCCACCGCGATGGCGAGCGCGATGCCGCCGCCCAGCAGGCCGGTGCCGGCCAGCACGGCGGTGACCAGCGGCAGGTAGAGCGCCATGGCCAGGTCTTCGATCACCAGGACCGAGAGGATCACCGGGGTCTCCCGGTTACCGAGTCGGCCCAGGTCGCCGAGGACCTTCGCGATCACGCCGGACGAGGAGACCCAGGTGATGCCGGCGAGCACCAGGGCGGCCACCCAGTCCCAACCGAGCAGCAGCGCGAACGCCGCCCCGGGCAGCGCGTTGAGCAGCCCGTCGATCAGGCCGGCCGGGGCCGCGGAACGCAGGTTGCCGACGAGCTCGTTGGCCGAGTACTCCAGGCCGAGCATCACCAGCAGCAGGATCACGCCGATCTCGGCGCCGACGGCGAAGAACTCCTCGCTGGCGGCGAGCGGCAGCAGGCCGCCGTGCCCGAACGCGAGCCCGGCGAGCAGGTACAGGGGGATTGGTGAGAGGCCGATCCGGCGGCTCAGCCGGCCGAGCAGGCCCAGCAGGAAGAGCAGCGCGCCGACCTCGACGAGCAGTGTTGTGGTCTCGTGCATCCGCGGCTCAGCCGTCCGGGTCACTGTCGGCGAGGATGGCGGTCACCCCGTCGAGACCCTGACGGGTCCCGACCACGACCACCACGTCGCCAGCGGCGAAGCGGAAGGACGGTTCCGGCGAGACGATCACCTCGCCGTGGCGCAGCACCGCCACGATCGAGGCCCCCGTGCGGGTACGGGCCTTGGTGTCGCCGAGCTTCCGGTTGACGTACTTCGAGCCGGCCGGAATGGCGATCTGCTCGGTGAGCAGCCCGGCGGCCTGGTCACGCAGCCCGGAGAGCTGACCGAGCATCAGCGACGCGCCGAGGATGTCGGCCAGCGCCTCGGCCTCGTCGTCGGTCAGCGGGATGTCGGCCTGGCACGAGTCGGGATCGTCCGGGTCGTAGAGGACGAGGTCACGACGGCCATTGCGGTGGGATACCACTCCGAGCCGGCGCCCCGACTCCGTCACCAGATCGTGACGGACCCCGATGCCCGGCAGGGCGGTCTGTTCGACACGTACTCGCACATCGACAAGGTTACCGCTGCCCAGCAGGAGCAGATCTTGGTAGGAAAAGGCCCCTCCAGGGGCCTTTTCCTACCAAGATCTACGACTTCTCCGCGACGAAGACACCGACGCCTTCGAGTGTCTCGGTCAGCCCGGTCGCTCGGAGGATCATCATGGCCTTGCCGACCACCGTGTCCGACACGCCGTACTCCTTGCAGAGCTGCGATCGGCTCGGCAACTTTGTGCCCGGCGGCCACTCACCTGATTCGATCTTGTTGCGCAGCTCGTCTGCGAGCACCTGGTACTGCTGCTTGGGCATACACACTCCCCGGATGGCACGCCCATTCGATCACGCGAGCACAACGCTTCCGGATGGCACTGGGGCGCTCACCTGGCCGGGGCGGGCATCCCCCGTGGTCCGTCCCGGCCTGCTCCTTCCCCCACACGGGCGCGGAGAGGACGAGAAGCGATGCTCGATCTGGCCCGGCACCGATGAGCGGGCGGTACGTCATCCATCTGCCGGTCACCGCGCCCGACCTGGCGCGGGCCAAGATGCTCGGCCGTACCGCCGGCCGGGCGCTGGCCTTCCTCGCCCACGTGGAGCCCGGCGGCATCACCGTCTCCACCGAGGACAACCAGGGCGTACGCCATTGGGTGTTCTGCGACCGCCGGCTCGACGGCGGCCGCGGTGCGTCCTGCGGGCCGACCACGAAACTCCCTGCACCCCGCGCCTGCCGCGCTGACCCGGCGCAGGCGCCCGCGGCCCGGCGGCGTGATGTCGCAGACGATTCAGCTCCAAAGGGCGCGTGCCCGCCCCGGCACTCCACCGGGGCGGGCACGGTCAACGCGCGCGGTCAGCTCACGCTGGCGAAGAAGGCGCGGACGTCGTCGACCAGCACGTCGGTGGCCTGGTGCGCGGCGTAGTGGCCGCCGACGTCGCCGCGCCCCTCGACGTCCGCCTGGTACGCGGTCCAGCGCACGATGTTGGCGTGGTCGCGCTCGGCGAAGCGGCGGATCGACTGGAAGTCGCCGGGGAACATGGCCAGCGCGGTCGGCACCGTGGTCGGGCCGGTGGGCTGCTCGCCGGCGTGCGCGTCCTCCCAGTAGAACCGCATCGCCGAGGCGGCGGTGCCGGTGAACCAGTAGAGCGCCACGTTGGCCACCACGAACTCGTCGTCCAGGCTCTCGTCGAAGAGCTGAGCGTTCCAGGCGAGCAGCCCGACCGGCGAGTCGGCCAGCGCGAACGCCAGGGTCTGCGGCTGCTGGCTGTGCACCTGGTTGAAGGAGAACTTGTTCTCGTAGAACCACTGGAGGTGCTTCAGCGCCGCTTGGTCGGCCTCGGAGAGGTCGGCGAACTCGGCCGGGTCGCCGGACGGGAACGAGAAGAGCTGGGTGACGTGCACGCCGAGCACGTGTTCCGGGTCGATCCGGCCGAGCTCGGGTGAGATGAGCGACCCGCCGTCGTTACCGACCGCGCCGTAGCGCTCGTACCCCAGCCAGCTCATCAGCTCGGCCCAGGCGCGGGCGGTGCGGTAGCGGTTCCACCCGGCCTCGCCGGTCGGACCGGACCAGCCGAAACCCGGGATCGACGGGATGACCAGGTGGAACGCTGGCGCCGCCGGGTCGGCCGGCTCGGTGAGCGGGCCGATCACGTCCAGGTACTCCAGCACCGAGCCGGGCCAGCCGTGGGTGAGTACCAGCGGAGTGGCGTCCGGCCGGGACGACCGGATGTGCAGGAAGTGCACCCGCTGGCCGTCGATCTCGGTGACGAACTGCGGGTGGGCGTTCAGTCGCGCCTCGACCGCCCGCCAGTCGAACGCCTTCAGCCAGTAGGTGGCGAGGCCGCGGACCCGGTCGGTGGTCATCCCGTACGCGCCGCCGACGCCGGGCGGCTCGCCGGGCCAGATGGTCCGGCGCAGCCGGTCGGCCAGGTCGTCCAGGGCGGCCTGCGGGATCTCGACGCGGAACGGGCGGATGGCGGTGCCGGTCATGGCTACTCCTTCAGAACGGAATGCTTCGTTCCGGTTCAACGTAGCAGAGCGGAACGATCCGTTCCACTGTTAATCTGGACCCATGCCGAACCCGACCGGAACGACCGCCGCGCCGCTGGCCGGCCGTCGCGCGCAGGCCGCCCGCAACGACGCGGTGATCCTGGAGGCCGCGCGCGCCGTCTTCCTCGACGACCCGAAGGCGCCGATCGCCGCCGTCGCCGAACGCGCCGGCGTCGGCATCAGCGCCCTCTACCGGCGGTACGCCGGCAAGGAGGACCTGCTCCGCCGGCTCTGCCACGACGGGCTGCGCCGGTACGTCGCCGAGGCCGAGGCGGCGCTCGCCGAGCCGGACGGCTGGCAGGGCTTCGCCGGTTTCCTGGAGCGCGTCGTCGAGGCCGACGTGCACTCGCTCACCGTCCACCTGGCCGGCACCTTCACCCCGACCGAGGAGATGGGCCGGGACGCGCTGCGCGCCAACGACCTGACCACCATGCTGGTCGAGCGGGCCCACGCGGCCGGGCGGTTGCGGCCCGACGTGGTGACCCAGGACGTCGGGCTGCTGCTGGAAGGGTGTGCCGCGCTGCGCGTACCGGATCCGGAGCGGACCCGGCAGTTGCGCCGCCGCCACCTGGCGGTGCTGCTGGCCGGCCTGGCCGTGACCGACCCGCCGCTGCCCGGCCCGCCGCCGGCGGCCGGCGAGTTCGACTGGCGCTGGCGACGCCGCGAGTGACCCAGCTCACACCGCCGGGGTTGAGCGGAATAGGCTCAACTCTGGTTGTGTCCTTCCCAGTGGACACGCCGATCCGGGGGAGCCCATGAACACGGAACGCCTCACCACCAAGAGCCGCGAGACGATCACCGGTGCCGTCGCGCTGGCGAACCAGCGCGGCCACGCCACCGTGGAGCCCTGGCACCTGCTGCTGGCACTGCTGGACACCGAGGGGTCGACCGCCGCCGGCCTGCTGCGCGCCGTCGGGGCCGACCCGGCCGAGCTGCGCCGGGTCGCCCAGCGTTCGGTCGACGCGCTGCCCGCCGCGCGCGGCTCCAGCATCGCCGAGCCGACCCTGGCCCGCGAGTTCGTCAACGCCATCGGCGCCGCCGAGCAGATCGCCCGCCCGCTGGGCGACGAGTACACCTCGACCGAGCACCTGCTGGCCGGCCTGGCCCGGGTGGGTGGCGCGGTGTCCGGCGCGCTGAGGTCCGCCGGCGCCACCGAGGAGAACCTGGTCGCCGCCTTCCCGACCGTGCGCGGCGGGGACCGGCGGGTCACCACCGCCGACCCGGAGCAGACCTACCAGGCCCTGGCCAAGTACGGCGTCGACCTGACCGCCAGCGCGCGGGACGGCAAGATCGACCCGGTGATCGGCCGGGACTCCGAGATCCGCCGGGTGATCCAGGTGCTGTCCCGGCGTACCAAGAACAACCCGGTGCTGATCGGCGAGCCCGGCGTGGGCAAGACCGCCATCGTGGAGGGCCTGGCCCAGCGGATCGTCGCCGGCGACGTGCCGGAGTCGCTGCGGGACAAGAAGCTGGTCTCGCTCGACCTCGGCGCGATGGTGGCCGGCGCGTCCTACCGGGGCCAGTTCGAGGAGCGGCTGAAGTCCGTGCTGGAGGAGATCAAGAACTCCAACGGCCAGGTCATCACCTTCCTCGACGAGCTGCACACGGTGGTCGGCGCGGGCAAGGGCGAGGGCTCGATGGACGCGGGCAACATGCTCAAGCCGATGCTCGCCCGCGGTGAGCTGCGGATGGTCGGCGCGACCACGCTGGACGAGTACCGCGAGCACATCGAGAAGGACCCGGCGCTGGAGCGGCGCTTCCAGCCGGTGCTGGTCGGCGAGCCGACCATCGAGGACACCATCGGCATCCTGCGCGGCCTGAAGGAGCGCTACGAGGTGCACCACGGCGTACGGATCACCGACGCCGCCCTGGTCGCCGCCGCCAGCCTCTCCGACCGCTACATCACCGACCGGTTCCTGCCGGACAAGGCGATCGACCTGGTCGACGAGTCCGCGTCCCGGCTGCGGATGGAGATCGACTCCCGTCCGGTCGAGGTGGACGAGATCGAACGGGCGGTGCGCCGGCTGGAGATCGAGGAGATGGCGCTGGCCAAGGAGCCGGACGCCGCCTCCGCCGAGCGGCTGGAGCGGCTGCGCAAGGAGCTGGCCGACAAGCGTGAGCAGCTCACCGCCCTCTCGGAGCGCTGGCAACTGGAGAAGAGCCACATCACCAAGCTCTCCACCGCCAAGGAGGAGCTGGAGCGGCTCTCCGGCGAGGCCGAGCGCGCCGAGCGCGACGGCGAACTGGAGCGCGCCGCCGAGCTGCGCTACGGCCGCATCCCCGCCCTCAAGGCCGACCTGGCGAAGGCGGAGGAGGAGCTGGCCCGGCTCCAGGCCGACGGCGCGATGCTCAAGGAGGAGGTCGGCGCGGACGACATCGCCGCCGTGGTGGCCTCCTGGACCGGCATCCCCGCCGGCCGGCTGCTCGAGGGCGAGACGGCCAAGCTGCTCCGGATGGAGGATTCCCTGGGTTCCCGGGTGGTCGGCCAGACCGAGGCGGTCGCCGCGGTCTCCGACGCGGTGCGCCGGGCCCGGGCCGGGGTCGCCGACCCGGACCGCCCGACCGGCAGCTTCCTCTTCCTCGGCCCGACCGGTGTCGGCAAGACCGAGCTGGCCAAGGCGCTCGCCGAGTTCCTCTTCGACGACGAGCGGGCCATGGTCCGCATCGACATGAGCGAGTACGGCGAGAAGCACTCCGTCGCCCGCCTGGTCGGCGCCCCGCCCGGGTACGTCGGCTACGAGGAGGGCGGGCAGCTCACCGAGGCGGTGCGCCGCCGGCCGTACTCGGTGATCCTGCTGGACGAGGTGGAGAAGGCCCACCCGGACGTCTTCGACATCCTGCTCCAGGTGCTCGACGACGGCCGGCTCACCGACGGCCAGGGCCGCACGGTGGACTTCCGCAACGCGATCCTGATCCTCACCTCCAACCTCGGGTCGTCGGTGATCAGCGACCTGACGCTGGCCGAGGAGCAGCGCCGGGAGGGCGTCCTGGCGGTGGTCCGGTCGCACTTCAAGCCGGAGTTCCTCAACCGGCTGGACGACATCGTGGTCTTCGCCGCGCTGCACGGTGACGACCTGCGGGCCATCGTGGACATCCAGCTGACCCGGATGGGCCGGCGGCTCGCCGACCGGCGGCTGGGCCTGGAGATCACCGAACCGGCCCGTGGGTGGCTCGCCGAGCACGGGTACGACCCGATCTACGGTGCCCGCCCGCTGCGCCGCCTGGTCCAGTCCGCCATCGGCGACCAGCTCGCCAAGGCCCTCCTGGCCGGCCAGATCCGCGACGGCCAAACCGTCAAGGTCGACCTCTCGGACTCGAAGGACTCCCTGACGGTGACCGCCGCCTGACCCACCCGCCCCACCCACGCGCGTTGATCATGAATTGTTGCCACGACACGCCGATCCGGCCGGCAACAACTTCATGGTCAACAGGGTGGGGTGCGGGCGGGCGGGGAAGGAGTGGGGGATGTTCGGGATTGGGAAGAGGAAGGGCTGGGAGCGGGAGCTGGAGGCTGCGGTCGAGGAGCTCGCGCGGGCGGACACGGTGGCGTTCGGCGGGGTGGGGATCGCGGGCACGCTGCTGCCGGCGACCGAGGCGTACCGGCGGGTGGAGGCGGCGCTGGCCGAGCACCCCGAGCGGGTACGCGAGCACCTCGACCGGCTGCTCGACAGGGGCTCGCCGGCCGGTCGGGCGTACGCGGCGACGCTGCTGACCCGGCTCGACCCGGCGGCCGGCCGGGCCGCCTGGTCGGCGCTGCGGGACGACGGGGGCGAGTTCAGCACGTTCAGCGGCTGCGTCATGGGGCGCGCCTCACTGCGTGAGTACGCCGCGGAGCGGCTGGCCGAGGCATGATCCTTTCGCCGGCCGAGGCTGCCCGATCGGGCGTGCCGGGGCCGGTCAGGCATCCGTACGTTGCGTGGCATGACCCCGCCCGCCGGCGCGCCGGCACGTCCGCCCCGTCCCGTCACCGTCACCATCGCCTTCTGGCTGCAACTCGCCATCGTGCTGGTCCTGCTCGGGCTGGTCGCGCTGGTGGTCACCGAGGCGGTGCGCTGGGACGGCGAGATCGACCGGGCGGTGCGGCTGGTGCCGGACGCCGACCCGGACGAGGTGAGCGCCGAGCGCTGGATCAGCGTCACCGGGGCGGTGGTGCTCGGGCTGCCCACCCTGCTGCTCGCGCTCTGGCTGGCGGCCACCGCGCTGCCGATGCGTCGCGGCGGCAACACCGCCCGGATCCTGGTCTTCGTGGCCGGCGGCGCGCAGCTGCTGATCTGCTTCGCCCAGGGCTGCTCGGGCGGGCTCGTCTTCCCGCTGCTCTTCGCCGCCGGTTTCGAGGACGGGACCTATGTGGAGGACGCCCCACCGGAGCCGCCCACCGGGAAGCCGGACCCCTGGGCCGAGTCGCGCTTCCAGGAGGCCCTCTACGGCAGCCCCGATCCGTTCGACCCGGTGCTCTTTCCGGCGGCCGGGATCGGGGTGCTGACCGTGTTCCTGCTCACCGCCGCGGTGGTGCTGCTGCTGGCGTTGCCGCCGGCCAGCCGCTGGTTCGTACCCCGCGCCGCGACGCCGACCCCGCCGCCGCTGCCCGTTTATCCGTTCGCCTACGCCCCGGCCTACGGCGTCCCCGCCGGGCCGGCCGGCGTGCCCGCCTACTACCCGCCGCCCGTCGGCCACCCGGTTCCGCCCGGCTACCCGGTTCCGCCGGGGTACCCGGTCCCACCCGGCTACCCCGTTCCGCCGGGCCAGCTCATCTGCCCCGACCCGGCGCTGCACCTGGCCCACCCGCCGGCCGCGCCGCCCGCCGCACCCGACACCCCGCCGAGCCCGCCGGCCAACCCGTGGACGGCGACGGCTCCGCCCGCGGAACCGCCGACTACCCCCGCCGACCCGTCGACCCCGCTGCCGACCTCTCCCGACCCGACGATCGCACCGGCCGGCCCGACGACCGCACCGGCCGATCCGGAGGGTTCGGTGGAGCGGCCCGGGGACGCGCGGTAGCCGGGCGGTCACCGGTGCGAAACGCGATGTCCCGACGTGCGCGGGGTTGTTACCGTCTCCGCCGACGTACCTGCGGAGGTGGTCGGTGAACGGGTCGGAGGCGTACCTGGCGGCGGCGCTGGGCTGCCTGGTCGGGGTGGCCGGTGTGGTGGTCGCCGTGGTGGCCCTGCGCCGCTCCCGGTCCCGCCCGGCGGGGCGGGCCGTCCCGGGCGACCCGTTGCGCGACCGGGACGCCGACGCCCTGCGCGGCGACCCGCGCCGGCTGCAGCCCGGCGACCTCGTGGAGATCCGGCAGGTGACGTACGCCGTACGCGGCACGATCCGGCTGGTCGAGGGGGGCTGGAGCTGGGCCGAGCACCTGCTGGACGACGCCGGTGGCGTACGCCGCTGGCTCTCCGTGGAGGAGGACCCGGAGCTGGAACTGGTGCTCTGGACCGCCGAGCCGGCCGCCACCGTCACCCCGGGCGCCCCGACCATCGACTTCGCCGGGCGCCGCTACACCTGGGACGAGTCCGGGCAGGCCCGCTACACCGCCATCGGCACCACCGGCCTCGACCCGAACGGCACGATGCGCTACTACGACTACCAGGCGCCCGGCGGCGCCCGGCTCTCCTTCGAGGCGTACGGGGAGGCGGGCTGGGAGGTGGCCCAGGGCGAGGTGCTGCACCGCGCCGAGGTGATGATCTACCCGCAGTCCGGGGCGGCCGAGTGATCGTCACCCTGCACGCCCCGTACGTCGACACCAGCGCGGCCGACCTCAGCCTCGCGCTCGACGACGTCGAGCGACCCGCGCTGCACGTGCTCGACCTCGACCTGCCCGGCGGCGTCCGGCTGCGGCTGCGCCTGCTCGGCGCCTCGCACCAGGTGGTGCTCCGCACGCCCGGCGCGGCGCTGACCGAGACCGTCGCCTGCCTGCCCGGCCGGCCCCCCGAGCTGCCCGGCGTCGTGCACGACGAGGCGACCGGCTACCGGTTCACCGCCACCGTGCTGCGGCCCGCCGGCGGCGGGCTGAGCGAGCGGGTAGCCGCCCTCCGGGCCGACCTGGCCGACGACCCGTACGCGCTGGTCGGGGTCTTCCCCGGCGACCCGGACGCGGTGACCGCGCTGTCGGTCCGCCCAGGCGTGCCGGGCGGCGCCCTCGGCTGGCGCACCTGGCACGCGTATCCCCAGACCAACGAGCTGGTCCTGACCGAGACGGTGGTGGCACTGCGATGACGTACCGACGGTGGTTCGTGGTGGGGGTGGCCTTCGCCGTCGTCGGCGCGCTGGTCGCCGCGTTCGCCATCTTCTACGGCAACTTCTCGCCACGCGGCTACGTGGAGGACCGGTACACCCGGGCGGCCAGCCGGGACATCGGCGCGGACGCGGTGGCGTACACCTCGCCCCGGTCACCGAGCCAGGTGGCCGAGGAGGTCACCGACGCCTGGCAGCCGGCCGACCAGTACGTCGACGGCAGCGGCGTCTACCTGCGCTACGACGACGACTCGGTGGTCATCCTGCCGATCGCCACCGGCTCGCTGATCCTGCTCGAACGGCTGGGCACCGCCTACCCGCGCTACCACTCCACGGTCGGCAGCCACTGGGGCTGGGGGCGCGGCAGCACCGTCCGGGGTGGCGGCCCGGGCAGCGGCAAGTAGCCATCCCCCAGCGCTGCGCACGCGGCACGTCGACCCCCTCACCCTGGAGAACCCTGTGCAGACCCTCGTCACCGATCTGCTGGTCACCCTCGCCTACGGGGTGGTCGGCGTCCTGCTGATGGGCCTCGGCTACGTCCTGGTGGACGTCGCCACGCCCGGCAAGCTCCACGAGCTGATCTGGAACGAGCGCAACCGCAACGCCGCGCTGCTGCTCGCCTCCAACCTGGCCGGCGTGGGCATCATCGTGGTCGCCGCGATCGCCGCCAGCGAGGACGACTTCCTGCTCGGCCTCGTCGGCGCGGCCGCGTACGGCATCCTCGGGCTGCTCATCATGGCGGCGGCGTTCCTGCTGCTCGACGCGGCGACCCCGGGCCGGCTCGGCGAGCTGCTGGTCGACCCGGAGCCGCACCCCGCGGTCTGGGTCTCCGCCGTCGTCCACCTCGCCGCCGGCGCGATCATCGCCGCCGCGATCAGCTGATGGCGGGCAAGCCGGCCGCCGGGCCGACCACGAAGGACAAGTGGAAGGGCATCTCGATCGTCGTCACCGTGGTGCTGGTGGCCGGCGGCTTCTGCCTGGCCGGCGTGCTCGCCGACGGCGACGACAGCACCGTCGTGCCACCGCCCACCGCCACCGAGCGCGCCGACACCGTGCCGCTGCTGGAACGCGCCCGGCAGAGCCAGGGCGTCTGCTACGGCTGGCGGCTGGAGGACGGCGCCGACATGGTGAGCGTCGGCTCCAACCTGGGCGACGGAGTCGCCGCCGAGGACAACCCGCAGTGCCCGCGCTTCGTGCAGGTGGTCGCCGACATCAGCTACACCTCGGAGAGCAGTGAGGCCGAGGACCACGCGTACGTCGGGGTGGAGGGCTCCGCCGACTTCGCCCGGGGCGACCTGGCCGACGTCGACTCGGGGCTGACCCGGTTCGGGCTCACCGAGGACGCCTTCCTCGACGACCCGGGCTGGGCGGTCACCCGCGCCGCGGTCAGCCTGCCGCTGCTGCTCGCCGAAACCGGCGCGGTCGGCCCCGCCCCGCTGAACACCGCGGCCCCGGCCGCGCCGCCGGCCCCGCTGCCCGCTGCCGGCAACGACCTGTGGCGGGACCGCTGGGGCTGGTTCCTCGGCGCCGCCGGGCTGCTGCTGGTCACCGCGTTGCTGGTCACCGTCGGCCTCGTCCAGCGCCGCCGGCAGCGCCGCCGCGCCGCCGCGCCGTCCGGCCAGGGCCAGCCCGCCGGGCGTACGCCGGAGAGAGGGTGACCGCCGAGGCGCCGGCACACCCGCGCTGGCGGCTGGCCCGCGCGGCGGTGCTGCTCGCGGTCTTCGTCTGCGCCGCCTGCGGCCTGGTCTACGAACTGGCCCTGGTCGCCCTCGGCAGTTACCTGATCGGCGACACGGTCGGCCAGGCGTCGATCGTGCTCGGCGTGATGGTCTTCGCGATGGGTGTCGGCGCGCTCGCCGCGAAGCCGTTGCAGCCCCGGGCGGCCGCCGCGTTCGCCGCCGTCGAGCTGGCCCTGGCGCTGCTCGGCGGCCTGTCCGTGCTGGGCCTCTACGCCGCCTTCGCCTGGCTCGACCTCTACGGGCCGGCGCTGGTCGGCACCGCCTTCGTGCTCGGGCTGCTGATCGGCGCGGAGATCCCGCTGCTGATGGTGCTGCTGCAACGGATCCGGGAGCAGGCGGCCGGCAGCGCGGTGGCCGACCTGTTCGCCGCCGACTACGTCGGCGCGCTGCTCGGCGGGCTGGCCTTCCCGTTCCTGCTGCTGCCGGTCTTCGGCCAGCTCAAGGGGGCGCTGGTGGTGGGGGCGGTGAACGCCGCCGCCGGGCTCGCACTGGTCTGCACGGTCTTCCGGCGCGAGCTGAGCCGCCGGGCGCGCGTCGCGCTCGGCGCCGGCACCGTCGTGGTCGCGCTCTGCCTCGGGTACGCGTGGGTGACCGCGCACGACTTCGAGCTGACCGCCCGCCAGCAGCTCTACCGCGACCCGGTGGTGCACGCCGAACGCAGCCGGTACCAGGAGATCGTGCTGACCCGGTCGGTCAACGAACCCGGCCGCACCGGGACCGACCTGCGGCTCTACCTCAACGGCGACCTCCAGTTCAGCTCCGTCGACGAGTACCGATACCACGAGGCGCTGGTGCACCCGGTGCTGAACGGGTCGCGCGGCGAGGTGCTGGTGCTCGGCGCCGGGGACGGGCTCGCGGTCCGCGAACTGCTGCGCTACCCGGACGTCCGGCGGGTCACCGTGGTCGACCTCGACCCGGCGGTGGTCGCGCTGGCCCGCAGCGAGCCGCAACTGCGCCGACTCAACGGCGGCGCGCTCGACGACCCCCGGGTGCGGGTGCTGCACGCCGACGCGTTCACCTGGCTGCGCACCGCGGCCGAGCGGTTCGACGCGGTGGTGGCGGACCTGCCCGACCCGGACGAGACGGCCACCGCCAAGCTCTACACCGTCGAGTTCTACGCGCTGGTGCGCGCGGTGCTCGCCGAGGGCGCCCGGCTGGTGGTGCAGTCCGGGTCGCCGTACTTCGCGCCCCGGTCGTACTGGTCGATCGAGGCGTCCCTGCGGACGGCGGGCTTCGCCACCACGCCGTACCACGTGGACGTGCCCTCCTTCGGGGACTGGGGCTTCCTGCTCGCCGCGCCCGGCGCCACCCCGCCCGCGCTGGCGCTGCCGGCCGACGCGCCGTCGCTGCGCTTCCTCGACGCGGCGACCCTGGCCGCGGCCGGAGCCTTCCCCGCCGACCGGCGCCGGCTGGACGTGCCCGCCTCCACCCTGTTGCAGCCCCGCGTGCTGGAGTACGCCCGCGCGGAGTGGCGCGGCTACTGACGCCCCGGCGGGTCCCACCGCCGCGGCATGCCCCGGTGGCCGGTTGTCGATACGGTGTGGGCGCGATCTAGGGAAGGGAGAATCGTGGTCGACACCCAGAACCCGCCGGCCCGGTCACGGCCGGGCGTGGTGACGATATCCAGCTACCTGCTGATTCTGTTCGCCGTCCTCCAACTGATCGGCCTCATCGTCACGCTCGCCACCCTCGGCACCGTGCGGGAGGTGCTGGACGAGGCCTACCGCGGCACCTCGGCCAACGGCATGCAGAACCTGGCCGACTTCACCATCGCCGTCACCATCGGCACCGCCATCTTCCTGGTGCTGCTCTCGGTCGCGCTCGCCGTGCTCGGCGTGTTCAACAACCGGGGCAGCAACGGCTCGCGGATCGCCACCTGGATCCTCGGTGGCCTGCTGGTCTGCTGCTCGGGCGGTGGCCTGCTGACCGGCCTGGCCGGCGGCGGTTTCGGCGGCTCGACCGGTACGACCAACGGCGACGCGCCCAGCCCGGAGGAGATCCAGCGCCGGCTCGACGAGGCGCTGCCCGGCTGGGTCACCCCGGTCACCACCCTGCTCGGCGTGCTGGGCCTGCTCGCCCTGCTCGCCGCGCTGATCCTGCTGGCGCTGCCGAAGGCCAACGAGTTCTTCCGCAAGCCGAAGCAGGGGTGGGAGCCGCCGGTCCCCGGCGCGTCCTACCCCGGCTACCCGCAGGCCGGCGGCGAGCCCGGCTACCCGCAGGCCCCGGGCCAGCCGGGTTACCCGGCCACGCCGGGTTACCCACCGACCCCCGGCCAGCCGGGTGGCGCGGCCCAGCCGCCGTACCCGGGCGGACCGCAGCAGCCGGGCGGCCCGGAGCAGCCGGGTGGACAGCCCGGGTCCGACCGCCCCGGTCCGACGCCGCCGGCCAGCTGACCCGCGGATAACGACGACGCCGACGGTCCCTCCGAGTAGGTTGCATCCCGTCGCCTACCGGAGGGACTCGTCGTGTCGTACCCCGATCAGGCCCCGCCCCGCCGCCCGGCCGTCGTCGTGCTGGCCGCGGCGGTGCTGGCCGTGATGGCGGTGGCCGCGGTGGCGTACGCCGTCGCCGGCCTGCTCGCCCTCGGCGGCACCGTCGCGGAGTTCCGGTCGGCGGCCACCGGCACGTCGGCCGGGCCCGGCGAGATCGACGATGTGATCACCCTGCTGCGAGTGTCCACGGTGCTCACCGCGGTGGTGAGCCTGCTGGTCGGCCTGCTCCTGGCCGGGCTGGCCCTCGGCCTGCTCGCCGGCCGGTCCGGTGCCCGCGTCGGGACCTGGGTGGTCAGCGGGCTGGGGCTGCTCGGCGGCTGCTGCGCGCTGGCGGTGCTGGTCGGGCAGCGGGCCGCCCCGCTGCGACTCGGCGCCGACGAGCGGGCCACCGCCGAACTGCTCGCCCTGCTCGGCGACGCCCAGCCGGCCTGGTGGCTCCCGCTCAACGCGGGGCTTTCGGTCGGCCAGGTGCTCGGCTACCTTGTGGTGGCCGCGCTGCTGGCCCTGCCGGCGGCGAACGCGTGGTTCCGCCGGCGTCCGCCGGTCGGGCCGACCGCTCGGCCGCAGCCGCCCGCGGCGCCCTCCGCGCCCCCGTACCCGCCCAGGTGAGGCCCGTGACCGTCTACCAGCCCGGCACCGAGCGACGGGCGCTGATCACCGGAGGCACGGCCGGTATCGGCGCCGCCTTCGCCCGCCGACTCGCCACCGACGGCTGGCACCTGGTGCTGGTGGCGCGGGACGCCGACCGGCTCGCCGAGATGGCCGCCGAACTGACCGGCCGGCACGGCCGGGAGGTGGAGACCATCCCCGCCGATCTGTCCACCGACGACGGTTGCGCGCTGGTGGAACGCCGGCTCGTCGCGGAGCCTCCCGTCGAACTGCTGGTCAACAACGCCGGGATCAGCCTGAACACCCCGTTCCTGCGATCGTCCGCCGAGGACGAGGCCCGGCTGCTCCGGCTCAACGTGCACGCGGTGATGCGGCTGACCCTGGCCGCCCTCCGGCCGATGACCGAACGGCGGCACGGGGCAGTGATAAATGTCTCTTCCGTCGCCGGTTTCGGTGCCGTGATGCCGGGCTCGACGTATTCCGCGAGCAAGGCGTGGGTGACCAATTTCAGCGAGTCGGTGGGCCAGTCCGCCCGCCCGTTCGGCGTGCGCGTGATGGCGCTCTGCCCCGGCTACACCCGCACCGAGTTCCACGACCGGGCCGGCATCAACATGTCCAAGACGCCGGAGTGGATGTGGCTGCGGGCCGACGACGTGGTCGACGAAGCCCTGCGTGACCTGCGGAAAGGCAAGCTGGTCAGCATCCCGGCGTGGAAGTACAAGCTGGCCGTGGCGGGGCTGCGGCACGCGCCGCGGCGGCTGCTCGAGGTGGTCGCCCGGGACACCCGGGGCCGGATCGGCCGCGAGAACGGCTGACGCCCGGCGTCGGGGTCGACCCTTGTCGTTCCCGGCCGGGCGTCCGGCCGCGTACCGCGCGCGGTCGCTCAGCGTAGCCGGACATCGCCACCCATCTTTCGCCCGCACGGTGGATCCGGGTGGGGCCCGCACGCGGCTCCCAGACTTCCGCAGTACCCTCTATCGCCATGGGGGCCCACGACGACCTGCGTAAATTCATTACCGACCTGGCTGTGGTCCATGGACGGGTGGTGCTTTCCTCGGGGCGTGAGGCGGACTGGTACGTGGATCTGCGGCGCGTCACGCTCCATCACCAGGCTGCGCCGTTGGTCGGCCGGGTGATGCGTGACCTCACCGCCGACTGGGCGTACGACGCGGTGGGCGGGCTGACCCTCGGCGCGGATCCGATCGCACTGTCGATGCTGCACGCCGCGTCCGAGAATGATCGCCCGCTGGACGCCTTCGTGGTCCGCAAGGCGGGCAAGGCGCACGGCCTGCAGCGCCGGATCGAGGGACCGGACGTGGCCGGGCGCCGGGTGTTGGCGGTGGAGGACACCTCCACCACCGGGGGGAGTGTGTTGACCGCCGTCGAGGCTCTTCGCGAGGCCGGGGCCGACGTGGTGGGTGTGGCGGTTATTGTTGATCGAGGCGCCGGCGACGCGGTGCGAGCCGCCGGATTGCCGTACCGGGCGGCCTATACGTTGGCTGACCTCGGCCTTGTGGCGTAAAAGTCTGCCGATTCGGATCCGCTGATATGCAGGCGGATCGATGCTGCTGGTGGAAGGATGGAATACGTGGGAACTGCGTTGGCTGAAATGACTATGCCTCAGATCTCGCCGCTTGCCGGCGAGCCGATCGAACGTGCCGATGCCGAGCGTCTCGCCGGGGTCCTCAAGGCCCTCGCCGACCCCGCTCGACTGCGGCTGCTCAGCCTGATCCAGTCGGCGCCCGAGGGCGAGGCGTGCGTGTGCGACCTGACCGCACCGCTCGGCCTCTCCCAGCCGACGGTCAGCCACCACCTGCGGATCCTCACCGAGGCCGGCCTGCTCGAGCGGGAGAAGCGTGGTGTCTGGGCGTACTACCGGCTGGTCCCGACCGCGATCGCCACGATCGCCGATCTGCTGACCCCGCCGCGCAAGCGGGCCACCAAGAAGGCTCGCTGATCCGTACCGATCGTCCGGTGCCATCCCTTCGCGGGGACGGCGCCGGACGGCCGGCCGGTCAGTGCTTGCCGTAGTGCTCGCGGGTCTCCCGGATCGCCTCTTCGGCCGCAGCCAGCTCCTCCGGCGTGGTGCCGCGCCTGGCCGCCATCCACGCCCGGAGCAGTTCGACCGCGATCGGGACCACCGAGATGCCGACGATCGCGATCAGGATCAGCTCGATGTTCGCCTTGACGAACGGGATCTGGCCGAGGAAATAGCCGAGCACGGTCACGCCGGTGCCCCAGAGGACCCCGCCGATCACGTTGTAGGTCACGAAGGTGCGGTAGTTCATCCGGCTCACCCCGGCCACGATCGGGGTGAAGGTCCGCACGATCGGCACGAAGCGGGCGAGCACGATGGACCGGGCGCCGTACTTCTCGAAGAACTCGTGCGCCTTGAGCACGTTCTCCTGCTTGAACAGCCGGGAGTTGGGCCGGCGGAACAGCGAGGGGCCGACCTTGCGGCCGAACGCATAACCGACCTGGTCGCCGGCGATCGCGGCGAGGGTGATCAGCAGGCAGACCAGCCAGAGCGGCCAGGTGATGTACTGCCCGTCGGCGGTGAGCAGGCCCGCGGTGAACAGCAGCGAGTCGCCCGGCAGGAAGAAGCCGATCAGCAGGCCCGACTCGGCGAAGACGATGACCAGGATGCCGAGTAGCCCGAACGTCGAGATCAGCACCTCTGGATCGAGCCAACTCGGCCCCAGGGCCAGGGTGGTGGTGGGCGTCGGCACGAGGTGACCTCCGATGAATGCCGGGTCGGTGACGGAACGTCCGTAGTCTAGGTGGCCACCCGAGGCGTCGGTGCTCGACGTCACACCCGCGCCGGGCCGTCCCCGCTCACCGCGGCGCGACGACGAGCGTCTGCACCGCCCGGCCCACGGTGCCGTCGGCGTCGGCCATGGTCGGTGACCATACCCGCGCCGCCACCCGGTGCGACCGCCCCGGGCGGCCCACGGCTGCGCCGCTACAGCCGCGGGTCGACCGGCTCCGACTCGCAGGCCAGGATCGCGAAGACCAGCTCGTGCCGCCGCCACAGCGGCGCACCGGCGACCAGGGCGTCCAGCGCCGCCAGCCCCAGCCCGTGCTCGCGCAGCGCCAGCCCGCGCTTGCGCCCCAACGACCGGCGGCGCAGCGCGGCCAGCTGCTCCGGCTCGGTGTAGCCCGGACCGTAGATGATCCGCAGGTACTCCCGCCCCCGGCACTTGATGCCCGGCTGGAGCAGCGAGCCCCGCGTGCCGCGCGCGGCGAGCCCGGCGTACGGCTTGACCACCATGCCCTCGCCGCCGGCTGCGGTGAGCGCCAGCCACCAGTCCGTGGCGGCGGCCACCGCGTCGGAGTCGGCGAGGTCGACCACCTGCCGCCGGGTCGGCGTGAAGAATTCCGGATCGGCGACGCAGAGCCGGTCGGCCAGCGCCAGGTGCCAGCCGTGGTCCCGGTCGGCGTAGCTGGCCTTGGCTCCGGCGAGCACCGCGAACGGGGCGAGGGTCACCCCACGCAGCCCGTCGGTCGGCCCCACGTACGCCCGGTAGGCGGCCGAGTAGGCCAGCACCTCGTCCCGGCGGCGGGTCATCCGGTCGCGTAGCTCGCCCACCGGCAGACCCCGACCGGCCGCGGCGTCCAGGGCCGCCAGCGCCGCCGGCAGCGCGGCCCGGCCGGCGGCGCCGACCCCGGCGTACTGCTCGCGGATCAGCCCGCCCGCCTTCGCCGACCAGGGCAGCAGCTCGCAGTCGAGCAGCAGCCAGTCGGTGCCCAGCTCGGCCCAGAGCCCGGCCGCGGTCACCGCCGCGCGGACCCGACCGAGCAGCTCGTCGTCCAGCGGTGCGCCGAAGAACGGCCGGCCGGTACGGGTGTGCACCACCCCACCGCCCGGTCCGAACGGGCCGGCGTCCGGCTCCCGGCAGACCAGCACCACCGCCCGCGAGCCCATGTGCTTCTCCTCGCAGACCACCCGGTCCACGCCGGCGGCGCGGTAGTCGGCGAACGCCTCCGCCGGGTGCTCCAGGAAGCCGTCCCGCTGCGACGTCGAACAGGGCGCCATCGTCGGCGGCAGCCAGGCCAGCCGGCGCGGGTCCACCGCGAACCGGCTCATCACCTCCAGCGCGGCGGCGGCGTTCTCCGCCGGCACGGTCAGCGACCCGTACGCGTGCTCGACGTGCCGCCGGCCGGTCACGTCGGTCAGCTCCAGCACCAGGTCAGGACGGGCCGGGGCGGCCGTCAGCGGGCGGGCCGGGGCGTACCACTCCCGCTCCGCCGGCACCGAGACCAGCTCCCTCTCCGGATAGCGCAGCGCGGTGAGCCGGCCGCCGAAGACGCAGCCGGTGTCGATGCAGATGGTGTTGTTCACCCACTCCGGCTCCGGGGTGGGCGTGTGCCCGTAGACCACCATGGCCGAGCCCCGGTAGTCGCGCGCCCACGGGTAGCGCACCGGCAGGCCGTACTCGTCGGTCTCGCCGGTGGTCTCGCCGAACAGCGCGAACGCCCGCACCCGCCCCGAGGCGCGGCCCTGGTACTCCTCCTTCAGCCCGGCGTGCGCCACCACCAGCCGGCCGCCGTCCAGCACGAAGTGGCTGACCAGGCCGTCGACGAAGGACGCCACCTCGGCCACGAAGCTGTCCGGCTCCGCCGCCAGCTGGTCCATCGTCTCGGCCAGGCCGTGGGTGAGCCGCACGTTCCGGCCACGCAGCCGGCGCAGCAGCTTCTGCTCGTGGTTGCCGGGCACGCAGATCGCGTGCCCGGCGGCGACCATGCCCATCACCAGGCGGAGCACGCCGGGGGAGTCCGGGCCGCGGTCCACCAGGTCACCGACGAAGACGGCGGTACGCCCCGCCGGGTGCGTCGCATCCACCGGTCGGCCCCGCTCGTCGCGGTGCAGCCGCCAGCCGAGCCGGGTCAGCAGCGTCTCCAGCTCGGCGCGGCAGCCGTGCACGTCGCCGACGATGTCGAACGGCCCGGTCAGCTCCCGCCGGTCGTTGAACAGCTTCTCGTAGCGGATCTCGGCGGCGTCGATCTCGTCCACGCCGCGCAGCACGTGCACCTTGCGGAAGCCCTCCCGGGCCAGCTGCCCGTACGAGCGGCGCAGGTCGCGCTGCATCCGGGCGAGCACCTGCCGGCCGAAGGTGCGGTCGGTGCGGGCTCCGGTGCGCTCCCAGGCCAGCGCCTCCGGCACCTCCAGCACGATCGCCACCGGCAGTACGTCGTGCTCGCGGGCCACCCGCACCAGAGCCGCCCGGGCGTGCGGCTGGAGGTTGGTCGCGTCCACCACGGTGAGCCGGCCGCGCCGCAGCCGGGTGGCGGCGACGTGGTGCAGCGCGTCGAACGCGTCGGCGGAGGCGGACTGGTCGTTCTCGTCGTCGGCGACCATCGCTCGGAAGGTGTCCGAGGAGAGCACCTGGCTGGGCGCGAAGTGCCGGCGGGCGAAGGTGGACTTGCCGGAGCCGGAGATGCCGACCAGCGCCACCAGCGCGAGTTCGGGGATGTCGAGGGTGGTCATCGGCTCTCCTCCTTCCGGGTGAACACGGCCAGCTGGGTGGGGGCGCCGAGCTCGGGGTCGTCGTCGCCGATTCCGCGAATCACGGCGGGGTAGTCGTACGTGGTGGCCACCCGGTCGACCCAGCCGGCGAACTCGGCGCGGGTCCACTCGAACCGGTGGTCCGGGTGGCGGAACCGGCCCGCCGGCAGGCCCTCGTAGCGGACGTTGTACTCGACGTTGGGGGTGGTCACCACGACGGTGCCCGGGCGGGCGTGACCGAACACGGCGTCCTCCAGCGCCGGCAGCCGGGCCGGGTCGACGTGCTCGACGACCTCCATCAGCACCGCCGCGTCGTAGCCGCGCAGCCGGTCGTCCCGGTAGGTCAGCGCCGACTGCCAGAGCCGGACCCGGTCGCGCTGCCGCTCGGGCAGCCGGTCGAGCCGCAGCCGCCGGGCGGCCAGGGCCAGCGCGTGCGTGGACACGTCCGTGCCGACGATCTCGGTGAACCGGCGGTCGCCGACCAGCGCCGCGAGCAGCGCGCCCGCGCCGCAGCCGAGGTCCAGCACCCGGCTCGCGCCCGCCCCGGCCAGCGCGGCGAGCACCGCCTCCCGGCGGCGCGCGGCCAGCGACGGCTGGCGAACGGCGTCCTCGGCGGCGTTCTCGTCCACGGCGTCGGGCTCGGCGGCGGCCGGCTCGTCGGCCAGCCGCTGCTCGATGAGGCGGGCCAGGGCCAGCCCGGCCAGCGCCCGCCGGTGCGCCAGGTAACGACGGATGATCATGCCCCGCTCGGGGTGGTCGGCCAGCCAGCCGGCGCCGGCCCGGAGCAGCTTGTCCACCTCGTCCGGGGCCACCCAGTAGTGCTTGGCGTCGTCCAGCACGGGCAGCAGGACGTAGAGGTGGTTGAGCGCGTCGGCGACGCGCAGCGTGCCGGTCAGGGTCAGGTCGACGTACCGGCTGTCGCCCCACTCCGGGTGCTGCTCGTCGAGCGGGATGGCGGTGGCGGTGACCGCCCAGCCGAGCGGGGCGAAGAGCCGGACCGCCACGTCCGCGCCGCCGCGACAGCGCAGCACCGGGACGTTGACCTCCAGCGGGATCGGCGTACGGGCCAGCTCCGGCCGCTCCCTGGACTCGCCCCGCAGCGCCGAGCGGTACACCTTGGACAGCGCCGAGGAGAGCAGGCTCGACGCCGCGTACGGCCGGTCGTTGACGTACCGCCCGACGGTGAAGCTCTCCGGGGTCGAAGCCGGCTGCCGGCCGCGACCGCGCGCGCCGGCCAGTCGCAGCGGGTCGACGTCGAGCAGCAGGGCTGCGGTGCAGCGCTGCTCGCCGGCCTCCGGGTAGAACACGTGCGCGGTGCCCACCGGCACGTCGAAGGAGTGCGCCCGGTCGGGGTGCTTGACCAGCAGGTGACCGAGGTCGGTCGCCGGCCGGTGGGTCGTGGTCAGGGTGAGCAGCACGCGCCCATGGTGTCAGCCTCGTCGATCTTGCGTCGTCCGGTTTTCGTCGTGTCTCGGGTGGGCTCCCCCGGAAACCTGTGGTGGTCCGGCTCCGCATGTCGGCTCCGGGTGGCCGCGGTGGGGCGCGTGCTGTCGAGGTGGGTATCGAAGTGGTGGTCCGGCGGCGTGTGTCGGCTCCGCATGGCCGCTCGCGTGGGGGACGTGCTGTCGGGTGAGTGTCTGGGGGGGTGTCCCTATGGGTTTCGTCAAGCGGCGATCGGTGCTGTGGGGCGGGGTTGGTAGGGGTTCTTGTCGCGGAGCATGGCGAACAGGACGTCGCAGCGGCGGCGGGCCAGGCAGATCAGGGCGGCGTTGTGTTTCTTGCCTTGGGCGCGTTTGCGGTCGTAGTAGGCCCTGCTGGTGGGGTCGGCGAGGGCGGCGAACGCGGCGAGGAAGAACGCGCGTTTGAGCTGTTTGTTGCCGGCTCGGGCGGGGTGTTCGCCGCGGATGCTGCTGCCGGATCGTCGGGTGGCCGGGGCGAGGCCGGCGTAGGCGGCCAGGTGACCCGGGGTGGCGAAGGAGGTGCCGTCGCCGACTTCGAGCAGGATCCGGGCGGCGGTCCTGACGCCGATGCCGGGCATCGAGGTCAGGACCTCGGCAAGAGGGTGTGCATCGAGGATCCTGTCGACCTCGGCGGCGACGTGGTCTCGCTGTTGGAGCACGTCGCGCAGGCTGTCGGCCAGCCTCGGCAGGATCGTCTCGGCCGCCGCGGTGCCCGGAACGACGACGGTCTGCTCGTCCAGAGCGGCCATGATGCGTTCGACCAGGCGCTCGCCCATGCGCGGCGCGTTCTTGTTCGCGATCGAGGTGAGTTTGCGGCGGCCGGCCTTGCGCAGCCCGGCCGGGCCGCCGCAGCGTGACAGCAGCTCGAGCACGGCCTTGTGCTGGATGTTCTTGCCCAGCGCTCGTTCCAGAGCCGGGTGGATCTGGGTGAGCAGACCGCGGATCCGGTTGGTCAGCCGGGTGGCCTCGCCGGCCAGGTCGTCGTCGAAGCCGACGAGGACTTCCAGCTCGGCCAGGGCCTCGTCGCCGACGTCGACGCGGCGCAGCGTGTGCGGCAGGGTGCGGGCTGCGTCGGCGATGACGTAGGCGTCGCGGGCGTCGGTCTTCGCGGCGCCCGGGTGCAGGTCGGCGATTCGGCGCATCGCCAGTCCGGGCAGGTAGGCGACCTGATGGCCGCAGGCCCGGGCGACCGCGACCGGCAGCGCACCAATCGAGGCGGGCTGGTCGACCACCACGAGCACCTTGCCGTGCTTGGCCAGCTTGTCGAAGACCTGCCGCAGCTTGGCCTCGGTGTTGACCAGCGCCGCGTCGTGCAGCCGCTTGCCGTCCCGGTTCAGCGCGACGGCGTGATGGCCGTCCTTACCGACATCCAGACCGAGAAACACCTCGTAGTTGTCGCCGTGCACCGCATCGCCTCCCCGCGACATCGCCTCGGCTCGGTCGCCAGTCTGGCGTCGACTGCCGGCACCCACGTTACGAAGAGACCTACCCCCAACGGAGCGAGTGGTCGTGTCCCTATCAGCGATCCATCGACGCCACCCGGCCCGGCGACAACACCCCCCGGATCATGCATACGACAGGGGCGGTAAGTCATACCAGGCCGGGCGACCGAGAGTCCCCGGCTGGGGACGATCAAAAAGGTAACGGGGGGAGATGGCGGTGCCCCGCCGACTACGGTCGGCGGGGCACCGGTGGTGCGTGGGTGGATCAGGCGACGAAGCGGGTGCGGCGGCGCTTGGCCACCAGGTAGCCGCCGACGCCCGCGGCGAGCAGCAGGGCGCCGAGGCCGGCGATCAGGCCGGTGGAGGCACCAGTGATCGGCAGCGAACCGCCGTCACCGCCGCCCTGGCCGCCGTCGCCGGTCGCGTTCACGACGAGCTTCGCGGTGTCGTTGGCCGGCTTGAGGTCCTTGTAGAAGCCGCCGTCGCACGCGCATGGCACGTTGACCTTCACGAGGCCGGTTGCATTCGCGATCACCTTGTCGATGCGCAGCTCGAACTCCATGACGGCCTCGTCACCCGCCTTCAGGAACGTCTCGAAGTAGCACCGGTAGTGGCGCGCCCCCGGCTTCCCCGGCTCGCCCCAGGTGTCGCCCTCGACCGGGGCGCAGTTCCTGGGCACCGTGACGGCGCTGGTGCCCTCGGGCACGTCGACCGTCATGTAGGTGATGCTGCTGTCGGCGCGGCTGTAATCGAGCGTCGCCGGGCCGTTGTTGCGCACCCCGACGGCGGCCCTGACCTTGTCGCCCGCCTTGCCGGAGAGCTTGGCTCCGATCGCCTCAAGGTCGGTGCTGTTCTCGCCGGTGACCGTGACCTCCAGGCTGGACCAGTTGTTGCCCGGCTCGGTGTCGGCCTGCACCCCCCGAACAGCCTTGTTCTGCTCGGTGAGACGAAGCTTTCCGTCGGTGCCCGGCTCGCCGAGGCTGACCCCGCGCCGCTCGAGGTAGCGCTGGTAGTCCTCGAACTCGGCCGGGGTCATCCAGAGGATCTCCCCGTACTTGAGCCCGGGCGCGAAGGTGTCCTCGCCGAGGACGTACGGCAGGGTGGTGCCGAAGGTCGCCCCCGCCGGCAGATCCTCGGTGAACTGGCAGCTACGCAGCGCGTCACCGACATACGTGCAGTTGCTGTAGTGCGTGCCCGCGTTCAGGCCGTAGTCGTTCATGAAGACCACGCTGGCGCCCTTGGCGGTGTTCTCGCCCACGTTGCTGACCTTCACCGGAGCGGTGAACTTCGTACCGGGCGCGAGGGAAAGCTTCGTACGGCGCCCGGCGTCCAGGTCGACACCCTCGCCGATCCGGACCTTGGCGTCGTGGCTGACCGATTCCAAGCCGGGGCCGCTCAGGGTCACGGTCAGCGTGCCGCTGTCGCCGTCCTTGGCATCGGCGGTCGGGGCGACGATCACCTGGAAGAACCCGCCGAAGTTGGTGTCATCCTCCAAGGGGTACTCATGGTGGATGGTGCAGGTCACGAGCCCGGCGGACGGGCTGGTGCAGTCCGAGCCGCTGTCCTGCTCCTCTTCGACGGTCACCTTGCCGGCGAGGTCGGTGTAGTCGTACTGAACGGTGAGCCCGGCCGGCAGTACGACCGGGGCCGAGGCACTGAGGATCACGTCGGGATACGTGCCAGCGGAGCCGGCCGCGATCGTCAGGTCAGGGGTGTACACGCCGAGCTTGGTCTTGGTGCCCTCGGCGGAGGCGGAGGCGGAGGCGGGGGTGGCGGAGGCGACGAGCGCGCCTGCGACGCCCAACCCGGCGAGCCAGCGCCGGGTGGAGTTCTTGAGCATTGACGGGTTCCTCCCGTGGGGGTGACAGGTGGAGCCCGTGGAGCTTAAGGAGCCGTTAAGGCTCGCCGCCGACCGGTAATGCCCCTACCTGCGAATATCGGCCGAACGGCTGACCAGGAACACCACAACGTCCGGGCGGTGCCCTTGCGCTGTCACCGCGCCGCGCTGGAGCGTGTCTTTCCTTCCGATCCGCGAACGGCTTGGTGGGGGATCAGGCGACGAAGCGTGTGCGGCGGCGCCTGGCGACCAGGTAGCCGCCGACGAGCAGGAGCGCACCGAGGCCGGCGACCGCGCCGGTGGTGCCGCCGGTGACCGGCAGCGAGCCGTCGTCCCCGCCACCGCCGCCCACGGTACGCGGAGTGACGCTGCTGCCGGCGCCGGCCACGTCGGTCGTCCGGGCGCCGCTCACGGTGAGATCCACGGCGGTCCAGTTGTTCCACCCGGCGGTGTCGGTCGGCCGGCTCGCCGGCTGCTCGACCAGGCGCAACTCCTCGCCCGGGCCCGGCGTGTCCGGTGGCAGCGGCTCGTCCGGGTTCCGCTCGACCAGTGCCCAGTCGTCGGGCGTCCACCACTGAAGACGGCTGGCCAGCACGAGGCCGCTGCGGGCGCCGGTGTCGACGGCGAGCGGTAGCGGCGCCGAGAGCCGGTAGGACACTCCCGGCCGCAGTTCGGTGTCGAACCGGCAGATCGTGGGCCGGGTCTCCTGGTGGCGGCAGTTGCGGAAGGTGCCGCTGTATCCCAGCAGCCAGTCCGCGGTGAACACCAGCACCGCGCCGTCCATCGGGGTGGGGCCGGCGTTGCGGACGGTGCTCGACAGCTCGAGCCGGGCGCCCGGCCCGCCGCGGAGCGTGGCTCGTGGCTCGGTCTGCAGGTCGAGCCCCTCGACCACGGTGATCGTGGTGGTCCGTGTGGCGGTGCCCACCGCCGACGTCCCGGCGATCGTCAGCTCGGCCCGCTCGGCCAGCGGGGTGTCGGCTCGGGCGGTCACCCGGTAGTAGAGCCGGGGCGTGCGGCTCCACGTGTCGAACGTCGTCACGCAACGTACGACGTCGCGGTCACGCGCGCAGTCCCAGCCGTTGTCGGTCAGCTCGAAGCCGCCCAGCGCCGCCGCCTCGGACGCGTCGATCTCGACGGTCACCGGCACGTCCTCCGGCGTGGGGTAACCCTCGAACCGGACGTCGATCTGGCCGAGGGCGCTGTGCCCGGGTGCGACGAGCACGTCCCGGGACGCGATCCGCAACTGCCCGGCCGCGGCGGCCGCGGGGACGGCACCGACGGTGACGAATCCGGCGGCGACGGCGATCCCGGCGAGCCAGCGTCGAACGGTGTGCCGGAGCATGGTGGGCGTCCTCCCGGTTGACAGCGGAGCGTGGTCAGGCTCTCACGGAAGTCACTGCCCCTTGCGGGTGCCGCGCCCGGAAACCCGGGGGTGGTGGGTCGATCGCAACGTTCCGCCGACCCGCTTCCGTCATCAGGGGCAGAGCCCGGGAGGTGCAGTGACGTACGAGGAGTTCGCGGACTCGCGGCTGGCCGCGCTGCTGCGGTACGCGGTCATGCTGACCGGTGATCCGCACCAGGCACAGGACCTGGTGCAGGACACGATGGTCCGGGTCCAGCTCAACTGGCACCGGGTGGCCCGGGCGGACTCGCCCGAGCGCTACGTACGCCGGATGCTGACCAACCAGTACGTCGACTGGCGCCGGGGCTCCTGGATGCGGCGGGTGCTGCTGCGTGCGGAGCCCGACGACGCGGTGCCGGCGCCGGCCGACCACGCCCAGCACGCGGTGGACCGGGACCAGATCTGGTCCTGGCTGGCCCGGCTGCCCCGGCGGCAACGGGCCACCCTGGTGCTCCGCTACTACGAGGACCTGCCCGACGCCGAGATCGCCGACATCCTCGGCTGCGCCGTCGGCACCGTCCGCTCGTCCATCTCCCGCGCCCTCGCCACGCTGCGCGCCGAATACGTGGAGGCATGACGTGATCGAAGACGACCTGCGTGCCGCCTTCGTCCGGCACGAGACGCTGACCCCACCCACCGGGCCGGTGCGGGCCACGATCGCCCGGCTGGTCGCCGCCCGCCGCCGCCGCCGGCAACGGTTGCGGGCCGGCGGCGTCGCGCTCGCCCTGCTCGGGCTGCTGGGGGTCGGGATACCGCAGTTCACGCCGGACCGGGTCGCCGAGGACGCCACCCTGCTCATCGAGCCGGCCCGGCGGGCCCCCGCCGGGCCGCTGAACGTGCTGCTGCTCGGCGTCGACTCGCGCGGGGAGGCACCGCCGCTGGCCGACTCGGTGCTGCTCGTGCACATTCCGGCCGACCGCGGCCGGCCCTTCCTGGTCTCGCTCCCCCGTGACCTGGAGGTGGCCATCCCGGGCCACGGGCGGAACAAGCTCAACGCGGCCTTCGCGTTCGGCGCACGGGTGGACCGCCGGATCGACCTGGCGCGCGGTTACGACCTGACCCGGCGGACGGTCACCGACCTGACCGGCGTACGGGTCGACGCCGGCGCGGTGCTGACCTATCCGGTGCTGCGCGAGGTGACCGACCTGCTGGCCGGGGTGGAGGTCTGCCTGCCCCAGCGGGTCCGGTCGAGCCACACCGACCGGGTCTTCCCGGCCGGTTGCCAGCGCGTTGACGGCCGGGCCGCGGTCGACCTGCTCCGACAGCGCCGCGACCTGCCCGACGGCGGGTTCGACCGGGACCGCAACGCCCAGCGCTTCGCGGCCGGCCTGATCGACCGGGCCGGTGAGCAGGGCGTGCTGACCAACCCGGTGCGGCTCTCCCGCCTGCTCGCCGAGATCGGACCGGACCTGACCGTGGCCCCCGACGGCGGCTCCGTGCTGGACCTGCTGCAGGTGGTCCCGGAGTTGGCGTCGGTCGAGCCGGTCGGGCTCAGCCTGCCGGCCGTCGAATCGTCGGAGGCGCACCGCTGGGTCCTGCGGCCGGATCCGGCCGCGACCCCGGCCTTCCTCGCCGCGTTGCGCGAGGACCGGCTGGCGCAGTGGGCCGCGCAGCACCCGGAGCGGGTCACCCCGCTCCGGTGACCGGGCGGGTCAGCGGTAGTCGTCCTCGTCGCCGGCGACCACCCGGGCCTGCTCCATCGCGTCCCAGTCGTCGACCTCCAGGCCCCGATGCGGCTCGGTCTCGCCGTCGGCGGGGTCGATCGACGCGGCCTGCTCGACCGCGTCGGCCGGCTCCGCCTCCAGGTCGCGTTCCTCAGGGCTGAGGTGGTCGCTGGGGGCGAAGTCCTCGTCGGGCTGACCCATCAGTCCCTCCCTGGATCTCGGCGGTCGGTTACCCCACACACCGTACGGGCTGTGCCGGTCGTGCGCTCGCAACGGCGGGTGCAAGCCCAGTCGACGGAATCGCCCCACCGGCCGGTACGCCCGGTGCCAGGATGGCACCGTGGGCTTCCTGATCCGGCTGGCGATCACCGCCGTCGCGTTGTGGATCACCACGCTGATCGTGCCCGGAGTGGAGGTGACCGGTCGGACCGGCGGCGACACCGCGCTCACGCTGGTGGTGGTGGCGCTGATCTTCGGCGTGGTCAACGCGGTGCTGAAGCCGTTGATCAAGGTGGTCGGCTGCGTCTTCTACCTGCTGACCCTCGGCCTCTTCGCGCTGGTGGTGAACGCGCTGCTGTTCCTGCTCACCGACGCCATCGCCGGGGCGCTCGACCTGCCGTTCCAGGTGGACGGTTTCTGGGCGGCGTTCTGGGGCGCCATCGTGATGGCCGTGGTGACCTGGCTGATCAGCGTGGCCCTGCCGGATCGGCTGGAGGGCCGGTGACGGCACCGGGTCGGGCCTCCGCCGCCGGAGTGCGGGCACGCACCGGGTCGGTTGTGTCGGCGCGGCGCTCCTACGGGATACTGCCGGCGGAGGACAGCGCGGTCCGGCGCACCCAATGGACAACAGCGGCCAGCACGGCCGACAGCGGTAAGTAAGGAGCGTTCGACATGCCCATCGCTTCCCCCGAGGCTTACGCGGAGATGCTGGACCGCGCCAAGGCCGGCCGGTACGCGTACCCCGCGATCAACGTGACGTCCTCGCAGACTTTGAACGCCGCGTTGAAGGGCTTCGTCGACGCGGAGAGTGACGGCATCATCCAGGTCTCCACCGGTGGCGCGGAGTACCTCTCCGGTCCGTCGGTGAAGGACATGGTCACCGGCGCCGCCGCGTTCGCCGCGTACGCCCGCGAGGTGGCCAAGAACTACCCGGTCAACATCGCCCTGCACACCGACCACTGCCCGAAGGACAAGCTGGACAAGTTCGTCCGGCCGCTGATGGCGATGTCGCAGGAGCGGGTGAAGCGCGGCGAGGAGCCGCTGTTCCAGTCGCACATGTGGGACGGCTCGGCCGTGCCGATCGGGGAGAACCTGGAGATCGCCGAGCAGCTCCTGACCGAGGCCGCCAAGGGCAAGATCGTGCTGGAGATCGAGGTCGGCGTCGTCGGCGGCGAGGAGGACGGCGTCGAGAACGCGATCAACGAGAAGCTCTACACCACCGTCGAGGACGGCCTGGCCATGGTCGACGCGCTCGGCCTCGGCGAGAAGGGCCGCTACATGGCGGCGCTGACCTTCGGCAACGTGCACGGCGTCTACAAGCCGGGCAACGTCAAGCTGCGCCCCGAGGTCCTCGACCACATCCAGATGGCGGTCGGCGCGAAGTACGGCAAGGAGAAGCCGCTCAGCCTGGTGTTCCACGGCGGCTCCGGCTCGCTGCTGTCGGAGATCCGGGAGGCGCTGGACTACGGCGTGGTGAAGATGAACATCGACACCGACACCCAGTACACCTTCTCCCGCCCGGTGGCCGACCACATGTTCCGCAACTACGACGGAGTGCTCAAGGTCGACGGCGAGGTCGGCAACAAGAAGATGTACGACCCGCGGGTCTGGGGCAAGGCCGCCGAGGCGGGCATGGCCGCCCGGGTGGTCGAGGCCTGCGAGCACCTGCGCTCGACCGGCACCACGATGACCAAGTGACGCGCTGACGCGTATCGCTGACGGCCGGCTCCCCGCCCGGGGCCGGCCGTCGGCGTCTCCCGGCCGCGGTCAGGCCGGGGTCGTGAGCAGCCGGACGGCCTCGTGCACGTCGTCGGTGAGGTGCACGCTGCCCGACAGGTCGCCGAACGGCGAGGCGGCCAGCAGCGGCCGCAGCACCGACTCCACCGGCAGCTCCCGGGTCCAGTACGCACGGTCCAGGAAGACGTACGCCCCGCTGGCCCCGTCGGTGCCGTAGTAGGTCTTGGTCGCCGCCTGGAAGACCTCCTGGAGGGTGCCGGCCCGGCCAGGGGCGAAGACGATCCCGCCCCGGGCCAGCCGCAGGATGGTGTCCTCGCGGATGGCGTTGGAGAAGTACTTGGCGATCCGGCCGGCGAACAGGTTCGCCGGCTCGTGCCCGTACAGCCAGGTGGGGATGGCCAGCCCGCCGGTGCGCGCCCAGTCCAGGTCGCCGTGGGCCAGCGCCGCCGAGTCGGCGCGGGACCGGGTGGCCCGGTCGGCGGTCCGCGGCGCCGGCGGCACGACCGACCGGCCGAAGACCTCCCGGACCCGCAACGCCGCCGCCGTGTAGCGGTCGTGGTCGGTGAAGTCCGGTGCGCCGGCGAGCAGGTCGATGGCCGCGTCCAGGTCCTCGGCCGGGCGTCGGGCCAGGTAGGCGCCGAGGTTCGCCGCCTCCATCACCCCGGGCCCGCCGCCGGTGACCACCAGCCGGTCGGCCCGGGCCAGCTCCCAGCCCAGCACGGCGGCCATCCGGTACGGCAGGCTGCCCCGCGGCACCGCGTGACCGCCCATCACCCCCACCACCGACTGCGCCCCATGCACGGCCAGCCAGGCGCGGGTGGCGTCGGCGAGCGCGTTGTCCACGCCGTGGTCGTGCAGCCGTTGGCCGAGCGCCTCCTTCACCTCCGGCAGCGCCCCGCCGTGCGCGCGGAAGTGCTCGTAGACCCGGGTGTCGTACATCCCGGCGAACCCGCCCTCGGCGAAGCCGGCGGCGAGGTCCTCGGGGGTGTAGAGGTGCGCCGGCTGGGTCGGGTACGGCAGCCCGGAGAAGGGCGGGACCACGTTCGCCCCGCGCCGGACCAGGTCGGCGCCGACCTCCCGGTTGGCGAACCGGCAGCCGACGAAGAGCGTGCCGGCGACCGTCACGCCGGTGAGGTCGGGGACCGGGTCCAGGTCGAGCCGGAGCCCCTGCACGGTCAGGCCGGCCAGGCTGCCGGTGGCCAGCCGCCGGTCGAACTCGGCCCGGGTCTCGACCTCGTCGGTGCAGATGTGCGGCTCGATGACGTCCGCGGGTGGTGGAGTCGGCACCCGGTCATCCTGCCCAACGCCGTCCAGCTGCCAAACCCGGCCCGGACGGACAGGAGCCCGGCGGCCGCGGCCACCGGGCTCCTGCATAACCGGGTCCTGGGGAGGCTCCGGACCAATAGTTGTAGTGGAAAATACTTGGCGGCGGCATAGGCCGCAGGCGTGACCAACTCCTCAGCCGTTCAGTCAACCGGCTTGCCCGACCCCCTCGCGGGCCGGTGGGCGAAGCGGGTTGAATGGGGCGATGCAGAACCTGTTGCCGGAACCACCGGCCACCCTCCTCCCCGCGCACGACGAGGCCGACGCCGCCCTGTCGGCCGCCGAGCAGGCCGGCAGCGACCAGGCGTTCGCCGAGGTGGCGGCGCGATTCCCGAGCTACAGCGCGGGCTGGGCCGCGCTGGCGGCCCGCGCCTTCGCCGCGGGCCAGGTGATTCCCGCGTACGCGTTCGCGCGCACCGGCTACCACCGGGGCCTGGACCAGCTGCGTCGCAGCGGCTGGAAGGGGCACGGCCCGGTGCCCTGGTCGCACGAGCCGAACCGGGGCTTCCTCCGCTGCCTCTACCTGCTGTCCCGGGCGGCCGACGAGATCGGCGAGGCGGACGAGGCGGCCCGCTGCGCCCAGTTCCTCCGGGACTGCGACCCGGCCGCGGCGGACGCGCTGGCCAGCAACTGACCGGCGCGACGGCCGGCCCCGTGACCCCGGGCCGGCCGCCTGGCCCGGGCCGGTGCGTCGCCCGGGCTGCGGTTCGCCGGTCCGCCGGTCCGGCCTACAGGCCCTCGGCGACGGCTGCGGCGATCTTGAGCCAGGCGTCCCGGGTGGCCGAGGAGAGCGCGCCGTACCGGATCGGCTCCCCGGTGTCGATGAGCCGCTCGTACGGCGCGAGCAGCACCGCCCGGGTGCGGGCGGCGAAGTGCTCCTGGATGGCCGGCAGGTCGATCTCCTTGCGGGACGGGGGCATGGAGACCACGGTGACCGCCTGCCGGACCAGCCGCTGCCGTCCGCTCTGCTCCAGGTGGTCGAGCATCCGGGCGGCCGTCTCGGCCGAGTCGTTCCGGGCCGACATGGTGACCACCAACTGGTCGGTGGCGTCCATCGCGGCCTGCCAGTTCTGTGCCCGGACGTTGTTCCCGGTGTCCACGAAGATCAGCTTGTAGAAGCGGCTGACCACCTCGCGGATCTCCGCGAACGCCGCGGCGGTGAGCATCTCGCCGCCGGTGGCCGACTCGTCCGAGGCGAGCACGTCGAACATCCCCTCGCCCTGCGAGCGGACGTACTGCGACAGGTCGCCGATCCGACCGTGCGCCCCCTGGAACTGGCCCAGGTCGCGCAGCATGTCCCGCACCGTACGGGAGTGGAAGTCCTGCTGGGCACGCATGCCCAGGGTGCCCTGGGTCTCGTTGTTGTCCCAGGCCAGCACGTAGCCGCCGCGCTTCTGGCCGAACGTCATGGCCAGCAGCAGGATGGCCACCGTCTTGCCGGCGCCGCCCTTCGGGTTCACCACGGTCACCTGGCGCAGCCCGCCGAAGTTGCGCCGGACCATCTCGATGTCCCGCTTGAGCTCCTGCTCGTGCCGGCCCGGCGGCAGCCGCAACCCGATCTTGTTGACCACCGCCCGTACGCCCATGGTGGCCACCGGGTCGGCCGGGCGCACCTGCCGGCGCCGGGCGAAGTCCTCGGCGGTCGGCGGCGCGGTCGCCTCGGGGCTCCAGTTCGGGTCCGGCTGGGCCGGCGGCACCCGGGTCACCCCGTCCGCCGGCTGGTACGGGTGCTGCGGGGCCGGCTGTGCCGGAGTCTGCTGCCAGCCCGGCGGATACCAGCCCGGCTGCGGCGGGAACGGCCCGGGCGGCGGCGCGTCCGGTCGCGGGTCGGGCGGCTCCGAGGCCCCCAGCTGCGGCACCGCCGGCGGACCCGGCTGCGCGCCACCTTGCGCCGGCACCGCCCCGGCGGCCTGCTGGGCCGGGGCCCCGCCGTGCGCGAGCGCGGTCCCACCTGGCTGGGTCGGGGCCCCGACCTGCCCCGGCACGGCGGAACCGTGCTGCGGCAGGGCGGGGGTGCCGTGCACCGGGGCGGGGTCCTCCGGGGCCGGTGCCATCGCGGGCGGGGTGCCGGTGGGCGGCGGGGACGTGCCAGGGGTCGGTCCGGGCGAGCCGGCGGCCGGTCCGGTCGAGCTGGTGGCCGGTCCGGTCGGGCTGGTGGCCGGCTCGGCGGCTGCGCCGGAGCGCTGCGGCGGCTGCGCCCAGGGTGACTCGGCGCCCCTGACCACGGTGGCCGGAGCCGGCCCGTCGCCCGGCGCCGTGCTGTCCGGTCCGGACGGGGCCGCGTTCTCCGGTCCCTGCGGGGCCGTGCTCTCCGGTCCGGGCGGGGCCGCGCTGTCCGGTCCGTGCAGGGCCGCGTTCTCCGGCCCGGACGGGGCCGCGTTCTCCGGCCGGGGTGGGGCCGCGTTCTCCGGCCCGGACGGGGCTGTGCTCTCCCGTCCGGACGGGGCGGGCGGCGCGGTCGACATCCGGGCTGACGGGCCGGCTGTCGTGGCCCGGTCGTTGTCCGGCTCGGCGGCGGCCGATCGGGCGGCCGGTTCGGTCGTCGGCCCGGTGCCGCCGTCGACGCCGGTGCTCCGGGCCGGCGTGGGCACCACGAGGTCCGGGTCGCCCGGCGGGCCGCCAGCGGCTGCCCCTACCGGGTGGGTGGCGGTCGCCGGGCCGGGGCTGGCCGGCGGGCGGGCCGGGGTCGGCCCGGCCATCGCCGGCTGGTCGAGGGTGAACGGCAGGTCGAGATCGACCCGGGCTGGTTGCCCGGCCCGGGGAGCCGGTACGCCAGCCGGCGCGCCGGCCGGCGTCGCCGTATCGGAGGTCGAGGTCGGCGGGGCGGCGGGAGCCGGCGGCCCGGGCGAGCCCGGCGGAGCGGCCGGACCCGGCGGAGCGGGCGGGGCCGGCGGAGCGGGCGGGGCCGGCGGTCCGGGCGGAGCCGGTGGAGCCGGCCGTCCGGGCGGAGGTGTCGGAGCCGGTGGGGCGGGGGGAGTTGCCGGTGGTGGGGCCCAGCCCTGGCCGGGAGCCCAGTCGGGGGCGCCGTGGCCGCTGGCTGGGCCGGTCGTCGCCCACCCGCCGGGAGCCGGCACCCCGCCGGTCAGTGACGGGTAGTCGGCGGGAGAGGGCGGTGCGGCGCTGGCCGCGGCCGGTGCCTGGGCGGCCCAGGGTGGGGTGTCGGCGCCGGGGCTGCCATCGAGGTGATCCGGCGGCCAGAGTGGTTCGATGTCCCGCTCCGGTACCGGCTGCTGCCCGGGCACGTGGACCCGGTCGGCGTTGTCGTCCACCACGGTTCCTCCCCATTCCTCCTGCCGAGGATAGGCCCACCGGCCGTACCGGACCGGCCGGCGCGGAGGCGCCCCTGGGGTCAGGCCGTCCAGACCGCCCAGGCGCCCGGCTCGGTCCACCAGGACCGCTTCCGGTTCAGCTCGCCCGCCACCCCGTCGTCCAGGTAGGGCAGCTTTTTGTCCCGAGGGAGCACGGAGACGGCCCGGCCGCGGGCCCGGCGTACCTCCAGCCGTACCCGCTTCCGGCCGAACGCCGAGCGGGTGACCACGGGCACGGCCACCGCCACCTCGACCCTGCCGTCGGTCGGGTCCGGCGCGCCGAGCAGCGCCACGTCGTCCAGCCGCGCGTACCCGCCGGCGTTGCCGACCGCGCAGGCCAGCAGCGGCTCGTCACCGTTGCTGAGCACGGTGTCGTCCACCTCGACCCGGCCCCGCCAGTGCAGCGGCCGACCGCTGTCGTCGGCCGCTCCGAGCAGGGCACCGTCCAGGGTCACCGAGCCGCCGTCGTTGCGCAGCAGGTCGAGCCGGCGGGCGGTGCCGTCCAGCACCGCGGCGGCCACCGCCGCCGGGTCGCGGGGCAGGCCGAGCTGCGCCGCCAGGTCCTGGTGGGTCGTGCTCCGGGCCGGATCGAGCGGGAGTACGCCCACCGGCGGCAGGTCCGGCACCGTACGGTTGCCGGCCAGGTCCTCGGGGCGGCGGCTGGGCGGTGGGGCGTACCGCCGGACCAGCCGGCGCAGGACGGCGCGCAACTGCGCGTCACTGGCCGTGGCGACCACGAGCCGGGTCTTGGAGTCGGGATCCGGCCAGGTGAGGCCGTCGGGGCGGGGCGGGCCGTCGAGCCGGGCCAGCACCTCGTCGATCTCCGCGTCGGAGCGCGCCGTCACCGTCTCGACCCGAGCACCCCGCGCGGTGAGCGCGTCCGCGCAGGCCAGCACCGGCACTCGGGGAGTCTCGCAGCGCTCGTCGCCCGTCCCGGGCCCGCCCGTGACGTCGGCCTGGTCCGGCGATTCGGCCGCGGTCGCGCCGCCGCAGCAGGCCCCGCCGCTGCCGCAGCCCCCGGGAGCGTCCCGCTCCGATCCGAGGGTGAGCAGCACCACGTCGTACACGGCTACCGGCCTCCCGCCTCTCGCCGCGACCCCTGCCGGTCGCGCCGTCACTACTTGTTAACCTGACACCCCGGGCTCGCCAACCGGTCGCCACCTGGCACCCGAGCCTTCTGGAGGCGGAGAAGATGCCAGCGATCGTGCTCCTTGGCGCTCAGTGGGGCGACGAGGGCAAGGGCAAGGTTACCGACCTGCTCGGCGAGCGGGTCGACTACGTGGTGCGGTACTCCGGCGGCAACAACGCCGGCCACACGGTGATCACGCCGGACGGGCAGAAGTACGCGCTGCACCTGATGCCCTCCGGGGCGCTGTCGCCGAGCGCGAAGATCGTCATCGGCAACGGCGTGGTGGTCGACCCGAAGGTGCTGCTCACCGAGATCGACGGGCTCGCCGAGCGGGGCGTGGACGTCTCCCGGCTGCGGATCTCCGGCGACGCGCACCTGATCATGCCGCACCACCGGGCGCTGGACCGGGTGGTCGAGCGCTACCTCGGCTCGGCCCGGATCGGCACCACGGGCCGGGGCATCGGCCCGGCGTACGGCGACAAGGTCGCCCGGATGGGCATCCGGGTCCAGGACCTGCTCGACCCGGGGATCCTGCGCAAGAAGCTGGAACTCGCGCTGCGCGAGAAGAACCAGATCCTGTTCAAGGTCTACAACCGCAAGGCGATCGACGTCGAGGCCACCGTCGAGGAGTACCTGGCGTACGCGGAGCGGCTCAAGCCGTACATCGCGGAGACCCGGGCGATGCTCTGGGACGCGCTGGACCGCGGCGAGACGGTGCTGCTGGAGGGTGCCCAGGCCACCATGCTCGACATGGACCACGGCACGTACCCCTTCGTCACCTCGTCGAACCCGACGGCCGGCGGCGCGTGCGTGGGCGCGGGCATCCCGCCGACCGCGATCTCGAAGGTGATCGCGGTCAGCAAGGCGTACACCACCCGGGTCGGCTCCGGGCCGTTCCCGACCGAGCTCTTCGACGACAACGGCCAGCACCTGCGCAAGATCGGCCACGAGTACGGCACCACCACCGGCCGGGAGCGCCGGTGCGGCTGGTTCGACGCGGTGGTGGCCCGCTACGCCTGCCGGCTCAACGGCGTCACCGATCTGGTGATCACCAAGCTGGACGTGCTGACCGGCCTGGCCAAGGTGCCGATCTGCGTCGGGTACGAGATCAACGGCCAGCGGGTCGACGACATGCCGATGACGCAGACCGACTTCCACCACGCCGTCCCGGTCTACGAAGAGCTCGACGGCTGGTGGGAGGACATCACCAAGGCCCGCACCGAGGACGAGCTCCCCGAGAACGCGCGGCGCTACATCGCCCGCATCGAGGAACTCTGCGGCACCCGCGTCAGCGTCATCGGCGTAGGCCCCGGCCGCGAAGAAAACGTCCTCCGCCACCCCCTCCTCCCCTAACCCCCGCCCCCGCCCGGCCCCCTGGCCTTGCCCCGTTGATCATGAGGTTAGCGGCGTGATCGGCGATCAACTTCGCCGCTAACCTCATGATCAACGCGAGTTGCGGGTCGGTTGTCCACAGGGGTGGGGAGGTTATCCACAGGGGGTCGTGGGGCGGGGTGGGTTGGTCCATGGTCGGGAGTCATGGATCGGGGGTTGGCGCTGCGGCGGATCGCCGGCGGGCACGACGGGCTGGTGACCCGGGCGCAGGCGACGGGTATCGGGTTCAGCCGGCACGAGATCGACAATCTCGTCACGTTCGGCCGGTGGCGTCGGCTTGCCCGGGCCGTCTACCTGGTGAACGGGTTGACAGCCGAACAGCCCTCCCGGCGCTGTCGGATACGCGCGGCGCTGCTGTCACTGGGCCCGAGGGCCCACGCGGTGCTCGGGACGGCCGCCGAACTCCACGGAATCGCCGGCCTTCCACCCAGTGACGAGATCCATGTGGCGCTGCCCGGCGCCGCGGCAAAGCTGGCGCGGGCCCAGGAGCCCGGCCTCGTGGTGCACCAACTCGAGCATCCGGCGGCTTCCATCGTCAGCCTCGATGGTCTGCCGACCACGGACCCGCTCTGCACTGTCACCGAGGTGATCCTCCGGGTGGGCCGGTACCCGGCGGTCTCCGTGCTGGACTCCGCGCTGAATCGAGGGCTCGTCACCGACGACGACCTGCTCGCTGTTCCCCGCCTGGTCCGACGTCGTCCGGGCGCGGTGGCGGCGCGCGCCGTCCTGGCCGAGGCGGACGGGCGCGCCCAGTCCCCGCTGGAGACCCGCACCCGGCTGCGCTGCGTCGACGGCAGGGTGCCCCCGGATGTCCTGCAACTGGAGGTACGGGACGACGACGGCTACCTGCTCGGCATCGGCGACCTCGGCTGGCGGGGCCCGCGGGTGATAGCCGGAGCCGACGGCCGCGGCCCGCACGGCACCCCCGACGCGGCATACGCCGATCGCCGCCGGCAGAACCGCCTGGTCAACGCCGGCTGGACCGTCCTCCGCTTCACTTGGGCCGACACCCTGGACCCGGCCTACATTCCCTGGACCGTCCGCCAGGCCATCGCGGCCGCACAACGCCGTTGATCATGAGGTTAGCGGCGAAGTCGATCGACGTTGCCGCCGCTAACCTCATGATCAACGGGGGAGTGGGGGTGGCGCGTAGGATGCGGGGTCGTGCGGGTACTTCTTCTGGGTGGTGGGGGGCGGGAGCATGCGCTCGCGCTCGGGCTGGCGGCCGATCCGACCGTCGACAAGCTGATCGCGGCCCCGGGCAATCCGGGCATCGGGCAGTTGGCCGAGCTGCGGCAGGTGAATCCGACCGATCCGGCGGCCGTCGCCGCGCTGGCGGTGGAGACCGGGGCCGACCTGGTGGTGATCGGTCCGGAGGCGCCACTGGTGGCCGGGGTCGCCGACGCCGTCCGGGCGAAGGGCATCGCCGCGTTCGGTCCGTCCGCCGCGGCCGCCCGGCTGGAGGGTTCCAAGGCGTTCGCCAAGGACGTGATGACCGCCGCCGGCGTGCCCACCGCCCGCGCGTACACCTGCACGGACGAGGCGGCCACCGCCGCCGCGCTGGACGACTTCGGCGCGCCGTACGTGGTGAAGAACGACGGGCTCGCCGCGGGCAAGGGCGTCGTGGTCACCGACGACCGGGCCGCCGCGCTGCGGCACGCCGCCGAGTGCGGGCAGGTCGTCGTCGAGGAGTACCTGGCCGGGCCCGAGGTGTCGCTCTTCGTGGTCACCGACGGCGAGGCCGCGCTGCCACTGCTGCCGGCGCAGGACTTCAAGCGGGCCGGCGACGGCGACACCGGCCCGAACACCGGCGGCATGGGGGCGTACGCCCCGCTGGCCTGGGCGCCGTCCGGCCTGGTGGACGAGGTGATGCGCGACGTCGTGCACCCGACCCTGGCCGAGCTGCGCCGCCGGGGCACCCCGTTCGCCGGCCTGCTCTACGTCGGGCTGGCGATCACCGCCGAAGGCCCCCGGGTGATCGAGTTCAACGCGCGCTTCGGTGACCCGGAGACCCAAGTGGTGCTGGCGCTGCTGGATACGCCGTTGGCCGGGCTGCTGCACGCCGCCGCCACCGGCACGCTGGCCGACCACCCGCCGCTGCGCTGGCGGGACGGTGCCGCCGTGACGGTCGTGGTGGCCGCCGAGGGCTATCCGGCCGCACCCCGCACCGGCGACGTGATCAGCGGTGCGGAGGGAGCGGGCTTCATCCACGCCGGCACCCGCCGGGCGTCCGACGGTGCGCTGCTCTCGGCCGGTGGCCGGGTGCTCTGCGCCACCGCCACCGGCACCGACCTGGCGGCCGCCCGGGCCGCCGCGTACGCGCTGGTGTCCGGCGTCGGGCTGGCCGGCTCCCACTACCGGACGGACATCGCCGCCGCCGCGGTCGACGACCGGATCACGCTTCCGGGCTGACCGGGGCAACCCCCACCGCTCCCGCCTCCGTTTGACCGGTGAGGCGAGGAGGTGGCGGGATTGCCGGCCGACATCGAGGGTTACCGCGAGTACGTCGGGGCGCGGCTGGAGCCGCTGCGCCGCACCGCGTACCTGCTCTGCGGTGACTGGCACACCGCCGACGACCTGGTGTCGACGGCGCTGGTCAAGCTGCTCCGGCACTGGCGACGGGTGTCCGCGATGGACAGTCCGGACGCCTACCTTCGGCGTACCCTGCTGCGGGTCTGGCTGGACGAGCGCCGCCGGCCGTGGCGGCGCGAGGCCGCCTGGGGCGAGGTCCCGGACGGCCCGGCGCGCTCCGCGACCGACGGCGCCGCGGACCGGCTGACCATCCTCGCCCTGCTCGCCGAGTTGCCGCCGCGTCGCCGCGCGGTCCTGGTGCTCCGCTACTTCTGCGACCTGTCGGTCGAGGAGACCGCCCGGGAACTCGGCTGCACCTCCGGCACCGTGAAGAGCCAGTCGGCGCGGGCGATCGAGACGCTGCGGGGTCGTCTCGTCGATGCGCCGGCCCGAGTCGAGGGGACACGCACCGATGGATGACCTGTCGCAGCACCTGCGCGCGGCGGTGGCCGCCTCGCCGCCGACCCGGATCGACGTGGACGCGCTGATCGCCGCCGACCGGCGGCGCCGTCACCGGACGTGGACGATGGCGGGCACCGGAGCCGCCCTGGCGGTCGTCGCGGTCGCGGTTACGCCGGCCCTGCTCGCGAACCCCGCCCCGGACCCGGGCGGGCTCACGCTGCCGGGCGACGTCGGCCCCCCGTCCGCCGGCCCGTCGCTCTGCGCGGTGCCGACGCCGCCGCCCAGCGGCTCTCCGGCGCCTCAGCAGACGTACGACACGGTGCGCGTCCGCCCGACCGAACGCCCCGACGCCGGCGTGCCCCGGCTGACCGCCGCGCTGCGTCCGGTGCTGGCGGCCGTCGTGCCGGCCGGGCTACGGGTGGACGGCACGATACCGGGCTGCGACCAGGTGCAGTTCACCTACGAGAAGAGCCACTGGCACTACTACGCCCACGCCCGGCTGGTCCGGGGCGGCCAGGTCGACAACCTGACGGTGGCGCTGGTTCCGACGGCTGCCGACGCGCCCGCCGGATGCGCCGCGGCTCCCGACCCGGGTGCCTGCACGAGCACCCGCCTCCCGGACGGCGGCATCCTCGCCACCAGCGCGGACACCCGGGGGAACGAGGGCGCCGAGCAGCGCTGGGTGCTGGTGCAGCGGGCGGACGGCACGTCCGTCACGGTGACGACGGACAACATCCACACCGTCGAGGAGCCCGACGGAACCCCGACGCTGGAGTTCGGCCCGCCACCGGTGCTCACCGTGGACCAGTTGACCGAGATCGCCACCACCCCCGGGCTGACGCTCCATCCCTGACCGTTGTGCCGAGGGCGCCCGCGTACCGGGGACAGCGGCGAGGCGGGCCCGGCGGCGGCCGCCCGCCGAGCGGGACCGGCCCCCCGACCGGCCCCGGCCGGTCGAGCAGCACGCTGGGCCGGTCGTACCGCCGCCCCGGCCGGTCAGCCGTAGTAGCGGCGCAGCTCGCGGGTGAGCACCTTGCCGGTGGCGTTGCGCGGCAGGTACTTCACGAAGATGACGTCTCGGGGCACGGAGAACCGGGCGAGGTAGTGCCGGACGTACTCGCGGACGGCCTCCGGGTCGAGCGTCTCGCCGGGGTGCAGGCCGAGGAACGCGGCGAGCCGCTGGCCGTACTCCGGGTCCAGCACCCCGATCACGGCGGCCTCGCGTACCTGCGGCAGCCGGGCGAGCAGGTCCTCCACCTCGGACGGGAAGACGTTCTCCCCGCCGGAGACGATCATGTCGTCGGCCCGGCCGTCGACGAAGAGCAGCCCGTCGGCGTTGACCCGACCCAGGTCGCCGGTGTCCAGCAGCCCGTCCTGGCTCTCCCGTTTCGCCCCGGAGGTGTAGCCCTCGAAGAGCATCTCGTTGCCGACGAAGATCCGGCCGACCCGGCCGTCCGGCACCGGCCGGCCCGCGTCGTCGAGGATCCGTAGCCGGGTGCCGTGCGGCGGTCGGCCGGCCGTGGTGGGCGCGGCGCGCAGGTCGGCCGGGCCGGCGATGGATGCCCAGGAGACCTCGGTGGAGCCGTAGAGGTTGTAGAGCACGTCGCCGTAGACGTCCATGAACCGGTGGGCGAGGTTGCCGGGCAGCGCGGAGCCGCTGACCGCGACCACCTTCAGCGGCGGCCGCGGGTCCGGCGCCGGCACCTCCAGCAGCCGCTGCACCATCACCGGTACGGCGAAGAGCGCGTCACACCGGTGCTCGACGAGCGCGGCCAGCGTGGCGGCCGGGTCGAAGCGCCGGTGCAGCACGATGGTGGCGCGGAGCGCGAAGCAGACCTGCAGGGCGGCGAACCCCCAGGTGTGGAAGACCGGCGCGGCGATCATCACCCGGTCCCGGGTGTGCAGCGGGATGCGGTCGATGATGGACACCAGCGGGCCGAACCCGTTCGGGGTGGGCCGGCGGGCGCCCTTCGGCGTGCCGGTGGTCCCCGAGGTGAGCACGATGATCCGGCCGTCGCGCTCCGGCGGGTGCAGCTCGCCGGGGAGGGCGCCGGCGATCAGCTCCTCGCAGGCCCGCTCGTCGACGCGGTGCAGCTCGGCGGGGAGGCCGAGGACCCGCTCGGCGAACTCGGTGTCGTGCACCAGCACCCGCAGCGCCTGCTCGTCGGCCACGGTGGCCAACTGGGCGGCGGAGAGCCCGGTGTTCACCAGCACCGCGTCGACGCCGAGCAGGGTCGCCGCGACGATCGTCTCGATCAGGCCGTGGTGGTTGCGGCAGAGCACCCCGATCCGGTCGCCGGTCTGCACGCCGTACGCCGCGCGCAGCGCCCGGGCCAGCCGCTCGGACCGGTCCAGCAGCTCCTGGTAGGTCAGCTCGGCGCCCTGCTCGTCGACGATCGCGGTGCGGCCCGGGTCCCGGGCGGCCGCCTGGCGCAGCTCGCCGGCGAGGCTCCAGCCCCACTTGCGCAGCGCACCGAGCTGGGAGGCGACCCGGATCGGGCGGCCGGGGGTGAGTAGTCCGCGACGGGTGAGTGTGGCGACGATGAACGGCAGGTCCATGCCACAGGCCTCCTTCGACGGTGCGCGAAGGGCCCCCGAGCTGGGGGCCCTCCGTGAGCGGTTCCCTCGATCATGCACCGGACGCCGGCCCGGACCCACCCGGCGGTGACCCGGGCCACCCGGCGGGCACCGGCCGGCGCCGGCCGCCGCCGCACACCGGGTCAGCGGATCTGGACCCCGGAGATCGCCCGGGAGATGACCAGCCGCTGGATCTCCGAGGTGCCCTCGAAGATGGTGTAGATCTTCGCGTCCCGGTACCAGCGCTCGACCGGGTGGTCGCGCAGGAACCCGGCCCCGCCGAGCAGCTGCACCGCCTTGTCGGTCACCGCGACGGCCACTTCACCCGCCTTGAGCTTGGACATCGAGCCCTCGCCGGCGGTGAACGGCCGGTTGTTGCGCCCCATCCAGGAGGCGCGCCAGACCAGCAGCCGAGCCGCGTCGATCTCCATCTTCATGTCGGCCAGCGCGAACGCGACCGCCTGGTTCTCGATGATCGGCCGTCCGAACTGGACCCGGTCCTTGGCGTAGTCCAGCGCGTACTCGTAGGCGGCCCGGGCCACGCCGAGCGCCTGGGCGCCGACGGTGGGCCGGGACAGCTCGAAGGTGCGCATCGCGGCCTGCGCCGAGGCCCGCTTGCCGGAGCGGGCCCGGTCCAGCCGTTCCAGCAGCGCCTCCCGGCCGCCGAGCAGGCAGCGCCCGGGCACCCGTACGTCGTCGAGGAAGACGTCGGCGGTGTGCGACGCGCGCAGCCCCAGCTTGCGCAGCTTGCGGGTGGCGGTCAGCCCGGCCGTGCCCGGCGGTACGACGAACGCGGCCTGCCCGCGCGAGCCGAGCTCCGGGTCGACGGAGGCGGTGACCACGTGCACCCCGGCGATCCCGCCGTTGGTGGCGTACGCCTTCTGCCCGCGCAGCACCCACTCGTCGGTGGCCTCGTCGTAGACCGCCCGGGTACGCATCGCGCTGACGTCGGACCCGGCTTCCGGCTCGCTGGTGCAGAACGCCGCCACCGCCGGCTCGTCGACCGAGCCGAAGCACTGTGGCACCCATTCGACCAGCTGGTCGGGGGTGCCGGCGCCGTAGATGGCGGCCACCGCCAGCGAGGTGCCGAAGATGCTCAGCCCGATGCCGGCGTCACCCCAGAAGAGTTCCTCGCTGGCGATGGGCAGGGAGAGGCCGGTCGGGTCGGCCCAGCAGGTGGCGAGGAACTCGAAGCCGTAGAGGCCGACCTTCGCGGCCTCCTGGATGATCGGCCACGGGGTCTCCTCCCGGGCGTCCCACTCGGCCGCGGCCGGGCGCACGACCTCGGCGGCGAAGCCGTGCACCCAGTCGCGCAGGTCCCGCTGTTCCTCGTTCAGGTCGAGCGAGAACTCGGCCATGCTCAGGCCTTGGGGATGTCGAACAGGTTGGCGATGTTGGCGGCCAGGCCCAGGTCGCCCTTCGCCTTGAGCTTGCCGGTCATGAACATCATCACCGGGTTGGCGCCGCCCGACACGATCTTGAGGAACTCGACCGGGCCCATGGTGAGGCTCAGCTTCGGGTCGTGCTGCGCGGTCTCGTTGACGGTGCAGGCGCCGTCGGCGATGACCACCTCGTAGGTGTCGGTGCCGCCGTCGGGGCGCCCGGTGATGTTCCAGTGGATGACCGCGTTGGTGGAGCCGGCCCGGTCGGCCCGGAACAGCGACGGCATCCGGTTGAAGACCTCGCCGAGGATCTTGCCGCGCAGGTCGCCGGACATCACCTCGGCGATCTTGTCGTCGGGGGTGGACTTGACCAGCTGGGCGAACTCCTTGGGGCCGACGTTGGCGAAGTTGGCCGGGTCGAAGTCAGTCATGGGGGAACACCTCTCGGGCGACCGAATCTGGTTACTCTGGCGTAACCTTACGCACGAGTAGGTATGCTCGCAAGGTGTCCGGCACCCCGACCTTCAAGCGCCTGCCCCGGGCCGTCCGCGAGCAGCAGATGCTCGACGCCGCGGTCAAGGTCTTCTCCCGGCGTGGCTTCCACGCGGCCAGCATGGACGAGATCGCCGAGGACGCCGGCATCTCCAAGCCGATGGTCTACGCCTACCTCGGCACCAAGGAGGAGCTCTTCGTCGCCTGCCTGCACCGCGAGGGCACCCGGATGATGCAGGCGATCGCCGGGGCGGCCGCCCCCGACCTGCCGGCCGACGAGCGGCTCTGGCGCGGGCTGCGGGCGTTCTTCGGCTTCGTCGGGGCGCACCGGGACGGCTGGGCGGTGCTCTACCGGCAGGCCCGGGGCGAGCAGCCGTTCGCCGGCGAACTCGCCGCCATGCGGGCCCGGCTGGTGGACGTGGTCGCCGGGATGCTCGACCACGCGCTGCGCGCCGAGGGGCGCGAGGTGGGCGAGACCGACCTGGAGGTGGTCGCGTACGCCCTGGTCGGGGCGACCGAGTCGCTGGCCGACTGGCTCGCCGACCACCCGGAGGCGGACCCGGAGAAGACCGCCACCCGGATGATGAACGTCGCCTGGCTCGGGGCCGGCCAGTTGCTGCGCGGCGCCACCTGGCGGCCGCCGGCCGGCTGAGGCGCTCACCGCCGCAGCCCGGCGTACTCCGGTCCCGGGTCGGTGGCGCGCGCCCGGCGCCGGCCCCGCGCCCAGCGGGCCACCTCGACCACCAGGGTCACGGTGAGCGCGAGACCGAGCCCGAGCAGCAGGCCGCGCAGCGGGTCCCGTTCGAAGGCGAGCCCGCCCAGGTAGCCGACCAGCGCCGAGTAGACCCCCCAGGAGACCGCGGCGAGCGTGTCGAAGGCGAGGAACCGCAGCCGGGGGAAGCGGATCGCGCCCATGGTCAGGGTGACCGCCGTCCGTCCACCCGGGATGTACCGGGCGACGGTGAGGATCAGCCCGCCGCGCCGGGTGATGCCCCTCCGGGCCCGGTCGAGCGCCGTCCGCCGCCGACCGCCGGCCGGCAGCCGGGCGAGCAGCCGCCCGCCGCCGCCACGGCCGATGGCGTACGAGACGTGGTCGCCGACCAGGGCGCCGGCCGCCGCGACCGCGATCACGGCCGGCAGGTCCGGCTGGCCGGTCGCGGCGAACACGCCGGCGGTGATGACCGCGGTCTCGCTCGGCACGACCGGGAAGAACCCGTCGACCACCGCGATCGCGAAGAGCGCCAGGTAGACCCAGGGCGAGGACATCGTCTGGTGCAGCAGGTCGAGCAGCGAATCCATGATCCCGATGCTGCTGCCGGTGCGGCCCGCCGCCATCGGCCGTGCGTCAGCCGGCGGCCGCTACTTAAGTAGCGGCCGCCCCCGAGCCGGCTCAGGGGCGGCAGGCCCGGCCGGTCGGGGTAACCCCCGGCGCCGGGTCGATCCCGGCCGTCGGTGCTCCGGCGGCCGGCGGGCCAGCGCCTACGCTCGGAGCGTGACCTCCAGCGCCGCCGTCCTCCGGCGGGCCGTCGAGCGGTACCTCCCGCTCGGGCTCGCCGTGCTGGTCGGCGGTGGGGTCTGGTACTCGGCGGCCGGCGCGCTCGGGGTCCGTTCGCCGCTGCCCGGGGTGGTGGTCCTGGTCGTCGCCGTGGCGGCCGGCTGGGCCGCCGCGACGGTCCACCGGCGGCGCTGGCCGCTGTTCGCCGCGGCGGCGGTCGCCTGGCTGCTGCTGGCCGCCTGGCCGGCGGCGGTCGCCGCGTCCTGGCAGGCCGGCCTGCGGCTGCGGGGTCGCCGCCGGCTCGGCGGCTTCCTGGCCGGCGCCGCGCTGGTGCTCACGCTGGGCGTGCTGATCGGCCGGGCGGTGGGGGGCGAGCGCCGGTTGACCACCGCCACTCCGGGCAACGCCATCGCGATGGCCGCCTGGCTGGTGGTCTTCCCGCTGGTCATCGGGCTCTGGATCCGGGCCCGCCGGGACACCCTCGACGCGCTGGGGGACCGGGCCGCGCGGCTGGAGCGGGAGCAGGAGGCCCGGGCGGAGCGGGCCCGGGCCGAGGAGCGGGCCCGGATCGCCCGCGAGATGCACGACGTGGTGGCGCACCGGGTGTCGCTGATGGTGGTGCACGCCGGCGCGCTGGAGGTGACCGCCGCCGACCCGGCGACCGTCGAGGCCGCGTCGTTGATCCGGGCCACCGGCCGGCAGGCCCTCACCGACCTGCGCGAGGTGCTCGGCGTGCTGCGCCAGCCCACCCCGACCGCCGGCGAAGCGCCGGACACCACCCCACCGCCCGGCCTGGCCGGCGTCGACGAGCTGGTCCGCGAGTCGCGCGCGGCCGGGCTGCGGGTGCATCGCCACGACGAGGGGACGCCCCGACCGCTGCCGGCGACGGTGGACCGGACCGTGCACCGGGTGGTACAGGAGGCGCTCACCAACGTCCGCAAGCACGCGGCCGACGCGGAGACGGCCGTGCGGGTGCACCACCTGGCCGGCGGGATCGAGGTCAGCGTCCGCAACGGCCCGTCGACGCCCGGCCCCGCCCTGCCCGGCGCCGCGCTCGGCCTGGTCGGCCTCCGGGAACGGGTGGAGCTGCTCGGCGGGCGGCTGGAAGCCGGCCCGGCCGACGGCGGCTTCCAGGTCCGGGCGCTGATCCCGGTGGAGGACGAGACGTGATCCGGGTCCTGGTCGCCGACGACGAACAGCTGGTCCGCTCCGGCCTGCGACTGATCCTCGAGGCGGCGCCCGAGATCACCGTGGTCGGCGAGGCGGCGGACGGCGCCGAGGCGCTGGCCGAGGCCCGCCGGCTCCGCCCCGACGTGGTGCTGCTGGACGTGCGGATGCCCGGCACCGACGGGCTGACCGCCGCGCCACGGATCGTCGCCGATGGCGCCAAGGTGATCATGCTGACCACCTTCGACCGGGACGAGTACGTGCACCGGGCGCTGCGTGCCGGCGCGGTCGGATTCCTGCTCAAGGACACCCCACCCCGGGACCTCGCCGCCGCGGTGCGGACCGTGGCCGCCGGGAACGCGATGCTGGCGCCCACGGTGACCCGGCGGCTGATCGAGTCCTTCGCCGAGCGGGGCCCGGACCGGCGGACGGCCGCCCGGCAGCGGCTCGGCGACCTCACCGCGCGGGAGCTGGAGATCGTCCGCGAGGTGGCCCGGGGGCACGCCAACGCCGGGATCGCGCGCCGGCTGGGGATGAGCGAGGCCACGGTCAAGGCGCACGTCAGCCGCGCCCTGGCCAAGCTCGGCGTGGGCAACCGGGTGCAGGTGGCGATCCTGGTGCACGACGCCGACCTGCCCTGAGCCGGCCAAGGGAGGCCGGCGGCGGTGGTCAGCGCGGAGCGACCGGGCGGCGACGGTCGCGCAGCCGCCGGGCCGCCTCCAGCAGCAGGGTGAGGACGACGGAGAACCCCACCCCGACCAGCACGCCCCGGACCGGGTCGCGTTCGAAGGCCAACCCGCCGAAGTAGCCGAGCAGCGTGCAGTAGACGGCCCAGGTGAACGCCCCGATCGCGTCGAAGAGCAGGAACGACCGGCGGGAGTAGCGCAGCGCGCCCATGGTCAGGGTGACCGCCGTCCGCCCGCCCGGCAGGTACCGGGAGGTGGTCAGGATCAGCCCGCCGCGCCGCTCGACGGCGCGCCGGGCCCACTCCGAGCTGGCCCGCCGCCGGCCTTCCTGCGGAAGTCGGGTCAGCGGTCCGGCGCCGCCGCCCCGGCCGATGGCGTACGAGACGTGGTCGCCGACGAGCGCGCCGAGGAAGGCCGCCGCGATCACGCCCACCAGGTCGGGGTGCCCGCCGGCGGCGAGGACCGCGGCGGTGATCACCGCAGTCTCGCCCGGCACCGCCGGGAAGAACGCGTCGACCGCGGTGACCCCGAAGAGCACCAGGTACACCCACGGCGAGGCGACCGTCTCCCGGAGCAGGTCGAGCACGGCTTCCATGCCCCCATGCTGGCCGGGAGACGGTCCTGCGGGGGCTGAGTCAGCGGATCGTGCCGGTCAGGTGCGGGCGGCCGGTGCGCGCGTCGTGCAGGGCGAACTCCCAGGCCGGGACGGCACTGAAGGCGACCGTGCCGGGCAGCGGGACCGGTAGCTTGAACGCCACGTCGACGGTGAAGGCGTCCGGCAGCCGGCTCTCCAGCGCGGCCAGGCAGCGGGCCTTGCTCCACATCCCGTGCGCGATCGGGCGGGGGAAGCCGAGCAACCGGGCCCCCAGCCGGGAGGTGTGGATCGGGTTGTGGTCGCCGGAGACCCGCGCGTAGTCCGTACCCACCCGGGGCTCGACCCGCCAGTGCGCGGAGGCGGGCGGCGGGGCCGGCCGCTCGCCCCGGTCGCGCCGCTCGCCGCCGCCGGGGCCGCGCTCCTTGGCGAGGTACGTCGAGACGCCCCGCCACACCTCCGCGCCGCCCACCGTGGCGACGAGGACCACGTCGAGCTGGCGGCCCCGGTCGTGCGGGCGCAGGTTCTCCGCGTACGTGGTGAAGTCGAGCGTCTCCTCGGCGCCGATCGGGCGGTGCACGGTGATCCGGTTGGCCACGTGCACCACGCCGGCCAGCGCGATCGGGAAGTCCGGCGCGGTCATCAGCCGCAGCGCCAGCGGGAAGCCCAGCACGTGCGGATACGTCGCCGGCAGCCGGTCGGCCAGCCGGAACCCGCAGACCCGGTCGTAGTCGGCCAGGTGGGCCCGGTCGACGGTGGCGCCGGTGACGGCCAGCTCGACCGCGGGCACGGTCTCGCCACGCCGGCCGCCGACGCCGGGCAACGCGCCGAGCAGGGCGCGCCGGTAGAGCGCGCCGGCCGCGGGCATCGCGGGCAGCTCGGCCCGGGCCCGGGTCGGGGCGGGCCGGTCCTCGGTGGTCGCCATCTCAGGCCCCCAGCAGGCTCTGGCCGCAGACCCGGACCACGTTGCCGCTAACCGCGCCGGAGGCCGGCCAGGCCAGCCAGCCGATGGTCTCCGCCACGTCGACCGGCAGGCCGCCCTGGGACATGCTGTTCATCCGCCGGCCCGCCTCACGCAGCATCAGCGGGATCCGGGCGGTCAGCCGGGTCTCGATGAACCCGGGGGCGACCGCGTTGACGCTGATCTGCCGGTCGCGCAGCGCCGGGGCGAGCGACTCGACCAGCCCGATCACGCCCGCCTTGCTGGTGGCGTAGTTGGTCTGGCCGCGGTTGCCGGCGATCCCGGCGATCGAGGAGACCGAGACGAGCCGCCCGCCAACCGGGATCAGCTCCCGCTCCAGCAGCACGTCGTTGATCCGCTCCTGGCTGGAGAGGTTGACCTCCAGCACCGAGTCCCAGCGGTCGGCGTCCATCCGGCCGAGGGTCTTGTCCCGGGTGATGCCGGCGTTGTGCACCACCACGTCCACCCGGCCGTGCCGGCCGGCCAGGTGCTCGGCGAGCCGGGTCGGGGCGTCCGGCGCGGTCAGGTCGAGCTGCACCGCGCTGCCGCCGATCTCGTTCGCCACCGCGGCCAGCTCGTCCCCGGCGGCCGGGATGTCCAGCGCCACCACCCGGGCGCCGTCGCGGGCGAGCACCCGGGCCAGCGCCGCCCCGATGCCCCGGGCCGCCCCGGTGACCAGCACCACCTGCCCGTCCAGCGGGCGGTCCCAGTCGGCCGGCGGTTCCGCCCGCCCGGCGCCGACCCGGATCACCTGCCCGGAGACGTACGCGGACCGGCCGGAGAGCAGGAACCGCAGGGTCGCTTCGAGACTGGTCGCCGTGCCGGCGGCGAGGTCCGGGCCGTCGCCGGCGGTGACGTACACCAGTTGGGCGGTGACCCCGCGGCCGAACTCCTTGCCGATGCTGCGGGTCAGCCCTTCCAGGGCGCGCTGCGCGGTCGCCTCCCGGGGCGTGCCGCACTCGGCGGGCGGGGTGCCCAGCACGATCACCCGGCCGCTGGGCAGCACCGAGCGGGCCCGGGGGTGGAAGAAGTCGTAGAGCTGCCGCAACCCGGTCGAGTCGGTGATCCCGGTGGCGTCGTACACCAGGGCGCCGAAGCGGTCGGTGGCGTCGCCGTCGGCGGCCGGATCGCGCACCTCCACCCCGGCGGCGGCGAGGATCTTGCCGATCGGCGCGGCGAGGCGACCGCCGGTGGCCGTGCCGAGCAGGGCCGGCCCGGGCAGCAGGGGGTCGCCGGGGCGGTGCCGGCGCAGTCGCGGCGGGTCGGGCAGCCCGAGGCGCTTGACCAGCGCGCGGCCGGCCCCCGATTGGACGAAGCTCGCGTACCTGTCGGTCATAGGCGTAGCCTACTGACGAGTAGGGTTCGGGCAAGACTTTCCAGGAGGCGGATCGTGCAGAACATCCGGCGGGTCGCGGTCATCGGTGGCAACCGCATCCCCTTCGCCCGCTCCAACTCCCGCTACGCCAGCGCGTCCAACGCGGACATGCTCGGCGCGGCGCTCGACGGGCTGATCGCCCGCTACGGCCTGGCCGGTCAGCGGGTCGGCGAGGTGGTCGCCGGGGCGGTGCTCAAGCACTCCCGGGACTTCAACCTCACCCGTGAGGTGGTGCTCGGCTCGCGGCTCGACCCGCACACCCCGGCGTACGACATCCAGCAGGCCTGCGGCACCGGCCTGGAGGCCGCCATCCTGGTCGCCAACAAGATCGCCCTCGGGCAGATCGACGTCGGCATCGCCGGCGGCGTCGACACCACCTCGGACGCGCCGCTGGCGGTCAACGAGGACCTGCGCCGCACGCTGATCCAGCTGAACAGCGCCCGCACCCTCGGCGAGCGGCTGCGGCTCGCGGCGAAGCTGCGCCCGTCGCAGCCGTTCAAGCCGGAGATCCCGCGCAACGCCGAGCCGCGCACCGGACTGTCCATGGGGGAGCACGCGGCCCGCACCGCGCTGCGCTGGAACGTCGACCGGCAGTCCCAGGACGAGTTGGCGCTCCGCTCGCACCAGCGGCTCGCCGCCGCGTACGAGCGGGGCTTCTTCGACGACCTGATGACGCCCTACCTCGGCCTGACCCGGGACCAGAACCTGCGTCCGGAGACCAGCCTGGCGAAGCTCGGCTCGCTCAAGCCGGTCTTCGGCGCCAAGGGTCCGGACGCCGAGCGGGCCACCATGACCGCCGGCAACTCCTCGCCGCTCACCGACGGGGCTTCCACCGTGCTGCTCGCCTCCGAGGAGTGGGCCCGCGCGCACAGCCTGCCCGTGCTGGCCTGGTTCAGCTGGTCGGAGACGGCCGCCGTGGACTTCGTGCACGGCGACGAGGGGCTGCTGATGGCCCCCGCCTACGCGGTGCCGCGGATGCTGGCCCGGGCCGGGCTCACCCTGCAGGACTTCGACTACTACGAGATCCACGAGGCGTTCGCCTCGCAGGTGCTGGCCACCCTGGCCGCCTGGGAGTCGGCGGAGTTCTGCAAGGACCGGCTCGGCCTGGACGCCCCGCTCGGCGCGATCGACCGGGAGCGGCTCAACGTCAACGGCTCGTCGCTGGCGGCCGGGCACCCGTTCGCGGCGACCGGCGGCCGGATCGTGGCCACCCTGGCCAAGCTGCTCGCCGAGAAGGGCAGCGGCCGGGGCCTGATCTCGATCTGCGCGGCCGGCGGCCAGGGCGTCACCGCGATCCTGGAACACTGACCCTTCCGCTCGTCTACTTCACCGACCCGGCTGGTGCCAACCACCGCATGGGCTGGCCGGTCACGGTGGCGATCTGGTCGAAGTCGCGGTCGTAGTGCAGCACCGACAGCCCGTGGTATTCGGCCGTGGCGGCGATCAGGAGATCCACAGGTGCGGCCGACCGGTGCCAGCCCCGCCCGGTCAGCTCAACCTGGGTCTCGGTTGCTCGCTCGTAGATCCGGTCGGGCATGGCCACCCAGCCGAAGGCGATCCGCAGTTGCTCCTCGAGTCGAGCGCGGTCGGCGACGGACCGGGCCGAGTAGAGAAACTCCAACTCGATGAGGGGACAGACGGCGACGAGGCCAGCCGTGATGGCCGGCTCCCAGCGGGCCAGCACCGCCGGGTCCCGGAACAGTCGGACGAGGGCGCTGGTGTCGACCAGGTAGTCAGCGAGCTTCACGAACGGTATGTCTTCTTGTCGAGCAGCTCGTCGAAGTCTCCTGCCTGCCCGCGAGTTGCCAGTTCGGCGAGCGCTCGGGCCCGGCGCACCCGCGCCGCCCCTTCGCGGAGCGCCACGTTGACCGTCTCCTTCTTGGTCTTGGTGCCGAACGCCTCGGCCGCGTCGGCAAGCGCCTCGTCGTCGACATCTACCAGGATCTTGGTCATCCAGGCCCCCTATATACGGCAACCTTGTGAAGTATATCCGGCAGGGGGCTTCGGTCGGGGACGGACGCGGCGTACGGGAGAATGAGGTACGTGACGACGATCCCGAACGTGCTCGCCAACCGCTACGCCTCGCCCGAACTGGTCGCCCTCTGGTCTCCGGAGGAGAAGGTCCGGATGGAGCGGCGGCTCTGGCTCGCCGTGCTCCGGGCCCAGCGTGACCTCGGCGTGCCGGTGCCGGACGGCGTGGTCGAGGCGTACGAGCGGGTGCTCGACCAGGTCGACCTGGCCTCGATCGCCGAGCGGGAGCGGGTCACCCGGCACGACGTGAAGGCCCGGATCGAGGAGTTCAGCGCGCTCGCCGGGCACGAGCACGTGCACAAGGGGATGACCTCGCGGGATCTCACCGAGAACGTCGAGCAGCTCCAGGTGCGCCGCTCGCTGGAGCTCATCCGGGACCGGGTGGTGGCCACCCTGGCCCGGCTGGCCCGGCTCGCCGTGGAGCACTCCGACCTGGTCATGACCGGCCGTTCGCACAACGTCGCGGCGCAGGCCACCACGCTGGGCAAGCGCTTCGCGTCGGCTGCCGAGGAGCTGCTCATCGCGTACGAGCGGCTGGACGATCTGATCAACTGGTACCCGCTGCGCGGCATCAAGGGTCCGGTGGGCACCGCCGCCGACCAGCTCGACCTCTTCGACGGCGACGCCGACAGGGTGGCCGAGCTGGAGCGCCGGGTGGCCGGGCACCTCGGCTTCACCCGGGTGCTGGACAGCGTCGGCCAGGTCTACCCGCGCTCGATCGACCTGGCGGTGCTCTCCGCGCTGGCCCAGATCGCCGCCGCGCCGTCGTCGCTGGCCACCACGATCCGGCTGATGGTCGGTCAGGAGCTGGCCACCGAGGGCTTCAAGCCGGGCCAGGTGGGCTCCAGCGCCATGCCGCACAAGATGAACACCCGCTCCAGCGAGCGGGTCAACGGCTTCGCGGTGATCATCCGGGGTTACCTGTCGATGGTCGGCGAGCTGGCCGGCGACCAGTGGAACGAGGGGGACGTCTCCTGCTCGGTGGTGCGCCGGGTGGCCCTGCCGGACGCGTTCTTCGCCGCCGACGGGCTGTTCCAGACCTTCCTCACCGTGCTGGACGAGTTCGGGGCGTACCCGGCGGTGATCAACCGTGAGCTGGAGCGCTTCCTGCCGTTCCTGGCCACCACGAAGATCCTGGTGGCGGCGGTCCGGCGCGGCGTCGGCCGCGAAATGGCGCACGAGGCGATCAAGGAGCACGCGGTCGCCGTGGCGCTGAACATGCGGGAGAAGGGCGCCGCCGAGAACGACCTCTTCGACCGGCTGGCCGCGGACGGCCGGCTCGGCCTGTCCCGCGGCGAGATCGACGCGCTGGTCGCCGACCGCACCGCCTTCGTCGGCGCCGCCCCCGCCCAGGTCGACGCCGTCGCCCGCCGCGTCGCCACCGTAGTGGCCGCCCACCCCACCGCCGCCACCTACACCCCACCCCCCATCCTCTAACCCCACCCCCCCTCACCTGTTGATCATGAAGTTTGCGTCAGCTTCGATCTTCACACTGACGCAAACTCCATGATCAACACGCCTGAAGGGGGACGGGCGGGAGGGGTCAGGAGTCGCGGGTGGGGGTTTCGGCGGCGGTGCGGAGGTTGGGGGCGCTGGCCGGTTCGGCGATGCCGCCGGGGGCCTCGGCGATCTCGCCCTCGTGGGCGGTCTCCGCGGCGACCAGCGGCTGGTCGGGCGGCATGACGTCGGGCACCTTGGGCACCACGATCACCGCCGTGCCGTACGCGCAGATCTCCATCCACATCTCGCCGCAGTCGCGGCTGTCGAACCGCATCCCCACCACGGCGTTCGCGCCGAGCCGGCGGGCCTCCTCGCCGAGCCGGGCCACCGAGTCGGTCCGCCACCGGGTGAGGTTGTCCGGCGCCATCGGGTCGTACGCGCCACCGCGCAGGTTCTTGACCCCCTCGCGGTACGGGTTCCGCGTCCTGGCCATCGATGACACCACTTCGCCGAGAATCTGGCGGATCTCGTACCCGGGTAGTTGCTCCGTCGTCACGACCAGCACGTTTCCGATGCTGTCAGGCGACCCGGCACCCCATCGTGAGGGTTGTTCACCTGATCGGATGCTGCAAAACGGCGCGGCGCGGACGGCCGGCGCGGCGCCGACCATCCGCGCCGCCCGGGGCGCTAACCGTCAGACACCGGCCACCGAGGTGATCCAGGCCCGGTTGTACGCGACACTGCCGTAGTTCTGGATGCTCTGGCCGTCGGCGGTCGAGGCGACGCCGACCTGGCGGCCGTTGTAGAACTGCGGCCCGCCCGAGTCGCCCCGCCAGGCGTTGCCGTTGATCCGGGTGCTCCGGATCGCCTGCCCGCCGTAGGCGTCGGTGGCGCTGTTGCTGGTCACCTGGACCGAGGCGGTCTTGAGCTGGCTGGACGCCGAGCAGCCGCTGTAGCAGGTCATGCCCCAGCCGTAGATCGAGTTGGTCGAGCCGATCGGCGGGTTGCTGCTGGCCAGCGTGACGTACGAGGTGCTCACCGAGCTGGACAGCCGCATCAGCGCCAGGTCGTAGCGGCCGTAGGTGGCGCTGACGGTGCGGGTGACGCCGCCGGAGGAGCGGTAGACGCTGCCCACCCGGACCGACATCGAGCCGCCGAGGCAGTGCCGGGCGGTGAGCACCCACTGCGGGGCGATGATCGTGCCCGAGCAGGTGAACGAGCCGTTGCTGAACACCGCGGCGGCCCACGGGGCCGACGAGACGGTGCTGCCGCCGATGATGGGATCCGGGCCGGCCGGGGCGGCGACGGCGCCGGAGCTGGCGCCGAGCAGGGTGGCCGCGGCGGTGGCGACGACCGCGACCAGGGATCGGATGCGCATGGGGGGCTCCTTCGGGGGTTGGACCCGGGTTCGCCGGGTCCGGCCTGCCGGTCGGCGGGCGGGGGTGGCCCGCCGCCCGGGGACTATCATCGACGTCCGACGATGTACGGTAGGGCGCTGAGATGTCGTTCACAAGAGTTTCATCGAAATTAATCGATGATCTGGGGTCGAGATGCGGTGGCCCGCCGGGGGTCGCGCGTCCAGCCGGCCGAACCGGGCGAAACGCCCCACCCGGCAACGAACACGCATCGGGATCACAACGACTCGGCATCGGTCCACCGGGCCCCACGCCGACAATGTCGATCACTGCCTGAACCGCGTCCGGCCGGTGCGGCCGGGGCGGGATCTGCCAGGTAGGCTGGCTGCGCTCGCCCGTTGTGGGTCGGCACCCAACTGCGTACACAGTCAGGAGTGCCCAGTGCCTCGCGTCGTCGTCGACGTCATGCTCAAGCCCGAGATCCTCGATCCGCAGGGCCAGGCCGTCGCAAACGCGCTGCCCCGGCTCGGCGTCAGCGACGTCGCCTCGGTCCGGATCGGCAGGCGGATCGAGATCGAGTTCACCGGTGAACCGGACCTGGACCGGGCCCGGGAGATCGCCGACAAGCTGCTCGCCAACCCGGTCATCGAGGACTTCACGGTCCGCCTGGTCGAGGCCGACGAGACCGCGGACGCCCGCTCGTGACCGCGCGGGTCGGTGTGGTGACGTTCCCCGGCTCGCTCGACGACGGGGACGCGGCGCGGGCCGTCCGGATCGCCGGCGCCGAGCCGGTCCGTCTCTGGCACGGCGACCCGGCGCTGCACGGGGTGGACGCGGTCGTCCTGCCCGGGGGCTTCTCCTACGGTGACTACCTGCGCTGCGGCGCCATCGCCCGGTTCGCCCCGGTGATGGAGACGATCGTGGACGCGGCCCGGGGCGGCCTGCCGGTGCTCGGCATCTGCAACGGCTTCCAGATCCTCTGCGAGGCCCACCTGCTGCCCGGCGCGCTCACCCGCAACCAGCACCTGCACTTCCGCAACCGCGACCAGTTCCTGCGGATCGAGTCGGCCGGCACCGCCTGGACCAACGCGTTCCAGCCCGGCCAGGAGGTGCTGATCCCGGTCAAGAACGGCGAGGGCTGCTACGTCGCCGACTCCGCGACGCTGGACCAGCTCGAGGCCGAGGGCCGGGTGGTCGCCCGCTACATCGGCGGCAACCCGAACGGTTCGCAGCGCGACATCGCCGCGATCAGCAACGCCGCCGGCAACGTCGTCGGCATCATGCCGCATCCCGAGCACGCGGTGGAGGAGCTGACCGGCCCCTCCCTGGACGGTCTCGGCTTCTTCACCTCGGTCCTCAAGCACCTGGTGGGGGCGCCGGCGTGACCGGTCGCGGCGGGATCATCGGTCGGCTCACCCGCCCGCAGGGCGGCCACGAGCGCAGCGAGGAGAGGTCATGACCACCCATCCGGACCCGGTACGGGAGACCCCGGAGGCCGCCCCGGCGCAGCCGGTGGAGCCGCGGCCGGCCCCCGTCGTGCCGCAGGCCACGCCGGCCGGGCACGCCGAGCCGGCGCCCGCCGACTGGGCCGACGGCGTGGACACCGTGCCGCGCGCCGGTGGCACCCCGGGCGAACTCCAGCCGTACGCCGAACTCGGGCTCCGCGACGACGAGTACGACCGGATCCGGCACATCCTCGACCGCCGGCCCACCCAGGCCGAGCTGGCCATGTACTCGATCATGTGGAGCGAGCACTGCTCCTACAAGTCCAGCAAGGTGCACCTGCGCCAGTTCGGTGAGAAGGCGCCGCCCAGCGACCGGCTGCTCGCCGGCATCGGCGAGAACGCCGGCGTGGTGCAGGTCTCCGACGAGCTGGCGGTGACCTTCAAGGTCGAGTCGCACAACCACCCGAGCTTCGTCGAGCCCTACCAGGGCGCGGCCACCGGCGTCGGCGGCATCGTCCGGGACATCCTCGCCATGGGCGCCCGCCCGGTCGCGGTGATGGACCCGCTGCGCTTCGGCGCCGCCGACCACCCGGACACCGCCCGGGTGCTGCCCGGCGTGGTCGCCGGCGTCGGCGGCTACGGCAACTGCCTGGGCCTGCCGAACATCGGCGGCGAGGTCGTCTTCGACCCGTGTTACCAGGGCAACCCGCTGGTCAACGCGCTCTGCCTCGGCGTGCTGCCGGTGAACCGGCTGCAGAACAAGGCCGCCGCCGGGCCCGGCAACATCGTGGTGCTGATGGGCGCCAAGACCGGCCGGGACGGCATCGGCGGTGTCTCGGTGCTGGCCAGCGCCACCTTCGACGAGGGCAGCGAGGAGCGGCGCCCGTCCGTCCAGGTCGGCGACCCCTTCATGGAGAAGCTGCTCATCGAGGCGTGTCTTGAGCTGTACGACGCCGAGTTGGTCGTGGGCATCCAGGACCTGGGCGGCGCCGGCCTGACCTGCGCGCTCACCGAGACCGCCGCCGCAGCCAGCACCGGCATGCGGGTCTGGCTGGAGCGGGTGCCGCTGCGCGAGCCCTCGATGGAGCCGCACGAGATCCTGGCCAGCGAGTCCCAGGAGCGGATGCTGCTGGTGGTCGAGCCGGAGAAGCTCGACGCGGTGCTCAAGACCGCCGAGAAGTGGGGCGTCTGGGCGACCGCCATCGGCGAGGTCACCCCGCCGGCGCCCGATGGCCAGCCGGGCCGGCTGGTGATCACCTGGCGGGACCACCTGGTGGTCGACGTGCCGCCGGGCTCGCTGGTCGACGACGGTCCGGTCTACGCCCGCCCGATGCGCGAGCCGGCCGACCTGATCCTGCTCCAGGCCGACCGGGCCGAGACGCTGCCCCGGCCCGCCGACCCGGAGGCGCTGCGCGAGACCGTGCTGCGCATGATCGCGTCGCCGAACCTGGCCGACAAGACCTGGGTCACCGAGCAGTACGACCGGTACGTGCTGGGCAACACCGTGCTGGCCCAGCCGGAGGACTCCGGCGTGATCCGGATCGACGAGCGGACCGGGCTCGGCGTGGCGCTGTCGGTGGACGGCAACGGCCGGTACGCCCGACTCGACCCGTACCACGGCACCAAGCTGGCGCTCGCCGAGGCGTACCGGAACGTGGCGGTCACCGGCGCGAAGCCGATCGCGGTCACCAACTGCCTGAACTTCGGCTCGCCGGAGGACCCGGGCGTGATGTGGCAGTTCGCTGAGGCCGTCCGCGGCCTGGCCGACGGCTGCGCCGAGCTGGGCATCCCGGTGACCGGCGGCAACGTCAGCTTCTACAACCAGACCGGCGCGGCGGCCATCCACCCGACTCCGGTGGTCGGCGTGCTGGGCGTGCTCGACGACGTGGCCAACCGGGTGCCGATGGGCTTCGTGCCCCGGCCGGGCGGCGACCACGACCAGCTCTTCCTGCTCGGCGAGACGCACGTGGAGCTCTCCGGCTCCGAGTGGGCCTGGGTCACCCACGAGCACCTCGGCGGCGTACCGCCGCAGGTCGACCTGGCCCACGAGCGGTCGCTGGCCGAACTGCTCGCGGAGGCCGCCCGGGTCGGGCACCTCAGCTCCGCGCACGACCTCTCCGACGGCGGTCTCGCGCAGGGCCTGGTCGAGTCCTGCCTGCGCCGCGGGGTCGGTGCGCGGATCGCGGTGCCGGAGCGCTTCGCCGGCGGCTCGATGCCGTTCGTCTACCTGTTCAGCGAGTCCGCCGGGCGGGTGCTGGTCTCGGTGCCGCGCGGTCACCAGAAGGCGTTCACCGCCCTCTGCGCCGAGCGCGGTGTGCCGTTCGAGCTGATCGGGGTCACCGACCCGGCCGGCGGCGCGCTGGAGGTGCACGGGCAGTTCCGGATCGGCCTGGACGAGCTGCGCGCCGCGCACACCGCTACCCTGCCGCGTCTCTTCGGGGGCGCCGAGGTCGTGGACGTGCCGGCGCCGGCGACCGGCGTGGCGGGCGCCGTCGAGGCGGTGCCGCTGCCGGCCACGGAGCCGGCCGCCGAGGTGGCGCCGGTGGACCCGGCGACCGTCGAGGCCGAGCCGATCGCGTCGGCGGCGCCGGTCCCGGCGACCGGTGCGGCGGAGCCCGTCGCCCCGGCCGACGATGCCACCGACGGGCCGGCCGAGGCGTCAGCCGAGGCGTCCGAGTCCGACTCCGGTGACACCGAGCCGCCCGCCGCGCCCGACCAGCGCTGAGGCGTTGGCCGCGGCGGTCTACACGCAACCCGGTTCCGGCGCCCGCTTCGACTGGGGGTTGGCCGGGGCGGCCGAGCTCGGCCGCGTCTGCGCGATGCTGGTGGTGGTGGACGTGCTCTCGTTCACCACCGCCGTGGAGGTGGCGGTCGGCCGCGGCATGCGGGTGCACCCCTTCCCCTGGGGCGAGCAGGCGGCCGACTACGCGCGCCGGGTGGGCGCGGTCGCGGCGGTGGGCCGCCGGCAGGTGACCCCGGAGCACCCGTGGTCACTCTCGCCGGCCGCGCTGAGCGCCGCGCCGGTCGTCGCCGACCTGGTGCTGCCGTCGCCGAACGGTTCGGCGATCAGCGCCGCGGCCAGCGCCACCGGGCTGCCGGTGGTCGCGGCCTGCCTGCGCAACGCGCGCGCCGTCGGGCGCTGGCTCCAGCGACAGGGGTACGGCTCGACGGACGCGCCGGTGGGCGTGATCGCGGCCGGCGAACGCTGGCCGGACGGGTCGTTACGCCCGTCCGTGGAGGACCAGCTCGGGGCGGCCTGCGTGCTCGACGCCGCGTCGAACGTGCCGGGCGGGCTCTCCGTTGAGGCGGCCATGGCGCTCGCCGCGCTGGCCAGCACGCCGGACGTACCGGCCGCCGTGCGGGGCTGCGTCTCCGGCCGGGAGCTGATCGAGCGCGGCTTCGCCGAGGACGTCGAGATCGCTGTGCGGGTCGGCGTCTCGGACGTGGTCCCGGTGCTCCGCCAGGGCGTCTTCTCCGCCGCCTGACCGACTCGGGCGCAGCTGTGTCGACGAGTTGAATGCGAAGGGCCGCCCGGTCAGCCGGGCGGCCCTTCGTCGTGGTCGTGCGGGCCGGAACGGCCCCGGTGCTCAGTCGTCCAGCCAGTCCAGCCGGCGGCCACCCCGGTCCTGCGGCGGCGGCCCGTCCGGCCGGCCGCGCCCGCCGTGCGGCTGGTCGCCGTAGTAACCGCCCTGTTCGTAGCCGCCGCCCTGGTCGTAGCCGCCGCGCTGGGCTGGCGGCTCCTGGCCGTAGCCACCCTGCTGGCCGTAGCCGCCGGTCGGCTCCGCGCCCCGGCCGTAGGGCGCGGCGTCGGGCTCGCCGTAGCCACCCTGGTCGTAGCCGCCGGTCGGCTCCGCGCCCCGGCCGTAGGGCGCCGGGTCCGGCTGGCCGTAGCCGCCCTGCTCCGGCTGGTAGGTGCCGGTCGCGTACGGGTCGGCCGGGGCGGGGTACTGGGTGGCATCGCCGGTGTACCGGCCGGTCGGCTCGTCGTACCGCTCGCCGTAGCCCGCACCGCCCGGCGCCGGCGGCGGCGGGTAGCCCGCCGCGCCACCGGCCGGAGCGCCGTAGTCCCGGCTGCCGTAGCCGCCACCGGAGGAGGGCGCGTTGCCGTAGCCGCCACCGGAGGACGGGGCGTTGCCGTAGCCGCCACCGGAGGAGGGGGCGTTGCCGTAGCCGCCGCCCGAGGAGGGGGCGTTGCCGTAGCCGCCGGCGTAGCCACCCGGGCCGGCCGGCTCGTCGCCGTAGCCGTTGCCCGCCCAGCCCGACTGCGGGCCCCCGGCGCCGTACTGCTGCGACGGCGGGGCGCCGTACGGGTCCGGCGGCACGTCGTCGACCACCGGGCGGTGCATCATCGTCGGCGCGTCGGCGAGCGAGCCGCCGGCCACCATGGTCCGGTCCGGCCCGGCGCCGACGCCGTTCACCACCCGGGTCTGGTCGTCCGCCCCCCGGTACGCGCCCCGGGCCGCCGGGACTGCGCCGGCTGCCGCGGCGGCACCCGCCGGGGCAGCCGCATCGCCGTCGTCGGCGTTCTCCCGGCGCTTCATCCAGAGCAGCACGATGGTGCCGACGCCCGCCGCGACCAGCAGGCCGCCGAGCAGGATGATCAGGTACGAGCCCATGCCGCCGCCGTCGGAGTTGCTGGCGTTGTTCGCCGCGCCGGCGGTGGCCTCCGGGGTCTCCTCGGCCTCGTCGGTGGCCTCGTCGGTCGGCAGCGGCTCCTCGGACGCCGACGGGGTGGCGCTCGGGGTCACCTCGACCTTGAGGGCCAGGGACAGCCGCTGGCCGGTGATGCTCTGGCCGGCACTGGCGTTGAAGCTCTTGGTGGCGACCACGTTGTCGAAGCTGGCGCCGAGGGCGAGCCGGCCCGGGGCGATCGGCTTGTCGCTGGTGCCGGTGAACCGGAAGTTGCCGCTGTCGTCGCTGATCTTCTCGAACCGCTTGCCGTTGCCGTCCTGGAGCATCACCACGGCGTTCGGTACGGAGCTGCCGTCGGCCTGCTTGACCACCTTGCCGGAGACCGCCTGGACCGTCTGGACCTCCTTCGGCTTCCCGACGAGGGTGACGGTCGTGGAACCCTCGCTCGTTCCCGCAAGGAGGCCGGATTCGGTGGCTTTGACCGTGATCCGCGCGGTTCCGCTGGCGGCATCGTCGGCAAGCTTGAAAGTGGCGTCATAGGTGCCACTCGCCTTGACATTGCCGCGGGCGCACTTGTCGACACAGGTCAGCTTCGAGTTGCTTGAAGTGAAACTGATGTCGGCTGATCCGCCGCCAGGCTCGAAGGTGAGGGTGTAACTGACCGTCGTGGTCTTACCCGCCTCGACCGAACCGGGCGAGGCTGACACGTCGCTGACGTCCGGGGGGGCTGCCGAGGCTGGTGTGGCGGGGACGGCGAGCAGGGCGCCGACAACCAGCGCCACGACCACACCGGCCCGCTGCTTCCAGGCACGTCGGTGTGTTGACACGTCCACCGCCTTCCGGGCTGACTTCCCTGGACCGGCGGGCGCCGGGCCGGGGATCATCACGGTACGAATACGCCGTCGGCCACTATGCCTTGTCTGACCGGATCGGCGCGACCCAGGGCCAGCGTCGGACCGGCTGCGAGCGAGTCGTATCGTCCCGTGGTGTCCTCTCCGCACATTAAGTCCGCCGCGGTCGCGGCGGCGTTGTCGGCGCTCGACGAGGGCCGTACCCCCGAAAGGTCGGTGCTCCGTGAGGCGGTCCGTGCCCTGTTGACCGCCCTCGCGGACCGCGCCCCCGGCCGATCGGTGGAGGTGCGTGTCCCACCTTACGGTGCAGTTCAGTGCATTCCCGGTCCCCGACACACCCGCGGCACCCCGCCGAACGTGGTGGAGACGGATCCGCGGACCTGGCTGGAGCTTGCCACGGGCCGGCTCGACTGGGAACGGGCAGTCACGGAGGGTCGCGTATCGGTGAGCGGCATCCGGGCGGATCTCTCCGGTCACCTGCCGCTGTAGGCGGGACGGCAGCCGATCTTGGTAACGGACCGGAGCCGTTTCGTGACTTTCTGTATCGACGCTGATTCGCGTACACTGTCAGGCGACGACAGAGGTCCCGGCCGAGACGTGTGGGTCGCCCCCGTGATCCCGCCAGGCCAGTCCAGATCAGCATGAGGGAGCGGCAGGTGCCCCGAGGCGACGGCCGGCTGAGCCACGACCTTGACCCCCAACGACCCGGCCCGCAGGACGCGTGCGGTGTCTTCGGCGTCTGGGCGCCCGGGGAGGAGGTCGCCAACCTGACCTACTTCGGGCTGTACGCGCTGCAGCACCGCGGTCAGGAGGCGGCCGGGATCGCGGTGAGCGACGGCTCCGGCGTGGTGGTCTACAAGGATCTCGGCCTGGTCGCCCAGGTCTTCGACGAGCCGACCCTGGCCAGCCTGCGGGGGCACGTCGCGATCGGCCACGCGCGCTACTCCACCACCGGCGGCTCGACCTGGGAGAACGCCCAGCCGACCATCCGGTCGACCAGTTCCGGCACGACGATCGCGCTGGCCCACAACGGCAACCTGGTCAACACCGCCGAGCTGCAGCGTGAGGTCGCCGAACGGGGGCTGGTCGCCGACGGCTCGACCAACGACACCTCGCTGGTGACCATGCTGCTGGCCAGCCGCCCCGACCTCTCCGTCGAGGCCGCCGCGCTGGAGGTGCTGCCGCAGCTGCGCGGCGCGTTCAGCTTCGTCTTCATGGACGAGTCGACGCTCTACGCGGCCCGCGACGCGCACGGCGTCCGCCCGCTGGTGCTCGGCCGGCTGGAACGCGGCTGGGTGGTGGCCAGCGAGACCGCGGCGTTGGACATCGTCGGCGCCAGCGTGGTCCGTGAGGTGGAGCCCGGCGAGCTGATCGCGATCGACGAGGACGGGCTGCGCTCCACCCGATTCGCCGTCCCAGAGCCCAAGGGCTGCCTCTTCGAGTACGTCTACATCGCCCGCCCGGACGCCACCATCGCGGGGCGGAACGTGCACGCCGCCCGGGTGCAGATCGGCCGCCAGCTGGCCAAGGAGCACCCCGTCGAGGCTGACCTGGTCATCCCGGTGCCCGAGTCGGGCACGCCGGCCGCGATCGGCTACGCCGAGGAGTCCGGCATCACCTACGGCGCCGGCCTGATGAAGAACCCGTACGTCGGGCGGACCTTCATCCAGCCGTCGCAGACCCTGCGTCAGCTCGGCATCCGGCTCAAGCTCAACCCGCTGCGGCAGAACGTCCGCGGCAAGCGGCTGGTCGTGGTCGACGACTCGATCGTGCGCGGCAACACCCAGCGGGCGATCGTCCGGATGCTGCGCGAGGCCGGCGCGCTGGAGGTGCACGTCCGCATCTCCTCGCCGCCGGTCAAGTGGCCGTGCTTCTACGGCATCGACTTCGCCACCCGCGCCGAGCTGCTGGCCAACGGCCTGGACACCGAGGGCGTCCGCCGCTCGATCGGCGCCGACACGCTCGGCTACGTGTCCCTCTCCGGCCTGATCGCCGCCACCGAACAGCCGAAGACCCGGCTGTGCCGCGCCTGCTTCGACGGGGAGTACCCGATCGAGCTGCCGGCCGGCAACCTGATCGGCAAGCACGTGCTCGAAGGGGTGGGCCGGCGGGTCGCGAACGCGACCCCGGACGCCCTGGAGCGCACCGCCCCGACACTCGTCGCCACTCCGGGCGGCGCGACCGCACACCGCCCGTAGCACCGCCCGGCACCACCGGCCACCGCCGACGGCGCCGAGAACCACAAAGGGGAGAACCGTGACGCACGTGTCCGAGCGCAGCGGCGCAGGAAGCAGCCCGACCGGCGCCGGCGGCGAGCGCCAGCCGTGGACGGCCGGCACCGGCCGCCAGGCGCGCAAACGCTCGGTCTCGTACGCGGACGCCGGCGTGTCGATCGACGCGGGTGACCGCGCGGTCGAGCTGCTCAAGTCCAAGGTGCGGCAGACCCGCCGCCCGGAGGTGCTGGGCGACCTGGGTGGCTTCGCCGGCCTGTTCCGGCTCGACACCACCAAGTACAAGAACCCGATCCTGGCCTCCTCCACGGACGGGGTGGGCACCAAGCTGGTCATCGCCCAGCAGATGGACATCCACGACACGGTCGGCATCGACCTGGTCGCGATGGTCGTCGACGACCTGGTCGCCTGCGGCGCGGAGCCGCTCTTCCTGCTGGACTACATCGCCACCGGCGAGGTCGTGCCGGACAAGGTCGCCGAGATCGGTGCGGGCATCGCCGACGGCTGCCGGTACGCCGGCTGCGCGCTGCTGGGCGGGGAGACCGCCGAGCACCCGGGCGTGCTCCGCCCCGACGAGTACGACATCTCCGCCACCGGCGTCGGCGTGGTGGAGGAGAGCGAGATCCTCAGCCCGGAGCGGGTCGAGGTGGGCGACGTGGTCATCGCGATGCGCTCCTCCGGGCTGCACTCCAACGGCTACTCGCTGGTGCGGCACGTGCTGCTCGGCGCCGGCCGGATGCGGCTGGACGTGGTGATCGAGGACTTCGGCCGGCAGCGGACGCTCGGCGAGGAGCTGCTCACCCCGACCAAGATCTACGCGCAGGACTGCCTCAAGCTGATCGCCGAGGCCGAGGTGCGGGCGCTGGCCCACGTCACCGGCGGCGGCATCCCGGGCAATCTGGTGCGGGTTCTGCCGGAGCACGTCGACGCGGTGGTCAACCGCTCCACCTGGAAGCCGCAGCCGATCTTCGACCTGATCCAGTCCAAGGGCCGGATCGAGGACCCGGAGATGGAGGCGACCTTCAACATGGGCGTCGGCATGTTCGCGATCGTCTCGGCCGAGGACGCCGACCGCGCGCTGGCCACGCTGACCGGCCGGGGCGTCGACGCCTGGCAGGCCGGCGAGATCATCGAGGGCTCCGGCAACGTGCAGATGATCGGCCAGCACACCCGCGGATGATCACGCTCTGGTGATCGTACGGGCACCTGATCAGGGCTTCACCCGAGTGGCCATCGCCGCCTAGCCTGAAGGGCACCCTCAGGCACAGCGGAGGAGGGCAATGGCTGCTCGGGGACAGTCGTTCAGCGGAATGCGCGGCCTGGCCGCCGTTCCGTCGTACGTGGTGATGCAGCCCACCACCCTCTGCAACCTGGATTGCGCGTACTGCTACCTGCCGTTGCGGGCGGCGGACCGGCGGATGCCGGTGCCGGTGGCCGAGGCGGTGGCCGCGTCGGTCAACCCCTGGGCGGCGACCGGCCGGTTCTCGGTGGTGTGGCACGGCGGTGAGCCGCTGGCCGCCGGCCGGGAGCACCTGGCGGCGCTGCTGGCCCCGTTCGGGCCGGAGGTCGAGCACCACGTCCAGACCAACGCCACGCTGATCGACGACGCCTGGTGCGCGTTCTTCGCCGAGCACCGGGTGCGCGTGAGCGTGAGCGTGGACGGGCCGCGGGAGCGCAACGGCGACCGGGTGACCCGGGCGGGCCGGCCCGCGTACGACCGGATCCTGCGCGGGGTGGCCGCCCTGCGCCGCAACGGCCTGCCGTTCTCGGCGCTGGCGGTGGTGAGCCGCCCGGAGCCGGGCCTGGCCACCGAGCTGTACGACTACTTCCTCGCGCTCGGCTGCGACGTGCTCGGCATCAACATCGAGGAGACCGAGGGGGTCAACACCCGCGACAACTCCCACGACGCCGGTGTGGTGACCGCCTTCTGGGCGGAGCTGGTGGCGGCCTGGCGCCGGGACCCGCGGATCCACCTGCGGGAGGTCGAGTGGTCGCTGCGGTACGCCGCGGCGGTGCTGGACGGCACGGCGGACGGCCTGCTGCCGCGCCGGCTGGACCCGATCCCCACCGTCGGCCACGACGGCTCGGTGACCGTGCTCTCCCCGGAGCTGGCCGGCTTCACCGACGCCCGGTACGGCGACTTCAGCAGCGGCAACGTGCTGGCCACCCCGCTGGCCGAGATCCTCGCCGGGGCGGCGGGTACGCCCTGGGTGGGCGAGTTCCTGACCGGCGTCGAGGCGTGCCGCTCGTCCTGTCCCTACTTCGGCTTCTGTGGCGGGGGCCACGCGGCCAACCGTTACTTCGAGCTGGGGCGTTTTGACGGTACGGAGACCGAGCACTGCCGCAACAGCAAGATCCGCCTATTGGAGGGAGTGTTGGAGCATGCCCGAGACCACCAGTCACCGGCAGCCTGAGCGCGTGGCGGGCGCCGCCCCGGACGGGGTCGCCGAGCGGGTGCGGGAGGCCGCCCCGGGACTCACCACGCTGCTCCACGAGGCCGAGGCCGCGCGACGGCTGCGGGCGGAGGTGGCGGGCGGCGATGGTGCCAGCGCGGTCTGCGCCTGGAACCACTTCGAGAACATCCCGACGTTCTACAACTGGAACAACCGGCCCCGCTGAGGCGGACCGGGATCAGGGACCTGCCGATCGACCGGAGTAGCCTCCGGCGCGGTCAGGTCCCTGATCGTCGGTCGTGGCGCCGCTTAGATGGGCACATGCGTGAGCACGCGGGAGGTTACCGCGTGCTCAGCTGCGACCGGAGAGGTCAGCGGGTCGGACGGACCCAGGTGTCCGGGTCCTCGTCCGCGTGATCCTCATCATCGTCGTCGACATACTCTTTGTAGTCGTCGTCGAAGTTGTGCTCAGACTTACCAGCACCCGCCAACTCGCGCTGCAAGGCGGTGAGGTCGGTGTTCGGGGAGTGGTACTTCAACTCCCGGGCCACCTTCGTCTGCTTGGCCTTAGCACGGCCGCGCCCCATGGCTCGACCCCCTCGCACAGAATGCGGGGCAGCCCGAAGGCGGGCCCCGATGACGTCAGGCATCTCTCGTGGCTCTTACGGTACATGGGGATGCCGCCGTTCGGCACCTCGGGTTACCGTCGACCGGCCCTGCGCGTCGCGGTTGTCCGGTCGTCACACAGTGTACCCGGTAAGGAGCGGTGCGGCGAGCACCCATGACACCGGACGAATCCCACGAACCGACCCGATTCTCAGCTTAACGGGGTGCCCGGATCCGGGGGCGGAACCGGCGTGGCCCGCCCCCGGCGACGGTCAGCGCAGGTGGATCGTGCGCAGCCGGCCGACGTCGGCCATCCGCCGCTCGGCCAGCCGGTCGGCGGCGACCGCCGGCGGGACGCCCTCGGCGTCGGCGAGCTGGAGGATCTCCCGGGTGGTGTCGTAGATCCGGGTGGCGCGCAGCTTGGCCCGCTCGAAGTTGAAGCCCTCGATCTCGTCGGCGACCTGGATCACACCGCCGGCGTTCACCACGTAGTCGGGGGCGTAGAGGACGCCCCGGTCGGCCAGGAGCTTCTCGATGCCCGGGTGGGCGAGCTGGTTGTTCGCCGCGCCGGCGACCACCTTCGCGCGCAGCGCCGGCACCGTGTCGTCGTTGAGCGCGCCGCCCAGCGCGCACGGGGCGTACACGTCGATGTCGGCGGCGACCAGCATGGCGGCGTCGTCGACGAGGGTGACCTGCGGGTGGGTGGTGCGCGCCCACTCCAGCGCCTTCGGGTTGACGTCGGTGGCCACCACCTCGGCGCCGTCGTCGAGCAGGTGGCCGACCAGGTACTTGCCCACCTTGCCCAGGCCGGCCACGCCGACCCGGCGGCCGTGCAGCGTCGGGACGCCCCAGACGTGCTCGGCGGCGGCCCGCATGCCCTGGAAGACGCCCCAGGCGGTGAGGATCGAGGAGTCGCCGGCGCCGCCGTGCTCGACGCTGCGGCCGGTGACGTAGCTGGTCTCGCGGGCGATCACGTCCATGTCGGCGACGTAGGTGCCGACGTCGCAGGCGGTGTAGTAGCGCCCGGCCAGCGACTCCACGAAGCGGCCGTAGGCGCGCAGCAGCGCCTCGGACTTGATCTGCTCGGGGTCACCCCAGATGACCGCCTTGCCGCCGCCCAGGTCCAGCCCGGCGAGCGCGTTCTTGTACGCCATCCCGCGCGACAGGTCGAGCACGTCGGCGACGGCCGCCTCCTCGCTGTCGTACGGGTAGAACCGGGTGCCGCCGAGCGCGGGCCCGAGCGCGGTGGAGTAGATGCCGATGATCGCCTTGAGGCCGGTCTGCTTGTCCTGGCAGAACACGACCTGTTCGTGACCGGTCGATCCCGGGTCGTCGGTGCTGGCGAAAACGCCCATGGCTTGCTCCTGGTGTCGGTGGGCGCCCTTGTGGGGCGCGGACCTGGTGGGACGCCGGCGGGGATGCTGCCGGTGCCGCTGAGCCTAGTATCGGCCGACGCCGTCCGGTCGCCCGCGGCACGTGGGGCGCGCGCGACGGCGCTCGGGTCCCGATTCGTGGGAGGATCGCGCCGTGCCGTCGCTCTTCGCTTCATACCTGCGCGTGTACGAGCCGCTGACCGCCTTCGACCGGGACCGCCAGTCGTACTGGCGGCGCTACGTCGAACAGGGGCGGGCGGTGGCCCCGGTGGAAGGGCCGGGCCGGCAACGGACATCGGTGATCGAGGCCCTCGGCGCCGGCTGGACTCGGCTGCCCGATCCGCCGGACGAGGCGTACGTCCTGGAGACGGACGACACCCTGCTGGTCTGCCCGTGGAACCTGCGCATCCGGGTGGCCGAGGCGGCGCTGAGCGCGCGCGACGGGGTGCCCCCGGTGCTCGCCGACGCGTTCGTGCCGCCGGTGCTCGCCGGCCAGGCCAAGGCGGTGGTGGAGGACTGGCGCAGCGGCGCCCGGGTGCTGGAGCACGGCGTGCCCCGGGTGCACGAGCAGGTCGCCACCTGGGGCGTGCCGCTGCGCTGGTTCGTGCTCTTCGAGCCGGCCGAGCGGGACCTGGTCACCCGGCCCGGGCGGCGGGCGCTGCGCTACCGGACGGAGATCTCCAAGGCCCGACGCCGGTCGTCCCGGGCGCTGTCCGTGCTGCGCAAGTCGGTCGGCGAGGCGCCGATCACCGAGGCGGTCGAGGAGGCCGCCCGCTGGCTGGAGGAGTTCCACCCGCGCTCGGTGGTCGAGCTGGACTACGGCGGCCTGGTCGAGCTGCTCTCCGACGAGACGCTGGCCGCGGACGACTCGCCCGAGCTGGTCGCGGCGGGGCTGGCCGGGCTCTCCCGGGGCGAGGCCGAGGAAGCGTCCGCCGCCTACGACAAGCTGGTCGCCCGGTGGCGCGCGGTGCAGCTGCTGGAAAGGTGCAACTGATCACCAACCGGTCAGGGAGCGTGCCCAAGGCGAGGCGTGCTCGTAGTTAGCGCATCACGAACCGTGATCATGAGTCCGAATAAGGTACTTTCTGCCGTGTAAAAGTCGCATAAATCGGGCATGGTTCATCCGTCCGTCTAGGGACGTTCGGCCGTTCGGCCCATGTCGGACATCGGGGACTAGCCGGACCATGGGAGACGCGTCGGCCGGCGGGACCCCGGCCGATGTCTATACATGTGGAGGAGTGACCGATGGCATCGCGAACGCACGAACCAGAGCCGCTACTCACGCCGGCCGAGGTGGCGTCGATGTTCCGTGTCGACCCGAAGACGGTGACCCGGTGGGCCAAGGCTGGCAAGCTCAGCGCCATCCGGACGCTCGGTGGCCACCGCCGGTACCGCGAGTCGGAGGTCAGGGCCCTGCTGCAGGGGCAGATCCCCCAGCAGCGCCAGGGGGACTGACGGCCGCAAGCCAGCAGACGAACTGCCGAAGGGGCGGTGGAGCATTCCACCGCCCCTTCGTCGTGTCCGCCGATGGCCGTCCACTGACCGGCCGGCGCTCAGCCGGCGAGCGTGACGCGGACGCCGACCGTCCCGCCCTCGCCCCGGCGCAGCCGGCTGCCGAGCAGGCTGAGGCGGCCGATCAGCCGGTACTTCTGCTTGATGAGGCCGCGTATCCGGCGGGTGCCGGCCGGGTCGCAGAGGGTCGCGTGGCCGGCCACCGGCTCGCCGTGCGGGCGGCCCCGCACGTCACAGGGGGCCACCGTGACCTCGCCGCTGCGCCGGATCCGCTTCACCTTGCCGGAGTTCGCCGCCGTCCACACCGCCAGCGCGTCACCGTCGCGGACCGCCCAGACCGGGGTCGCCACCGCCCGACCGTCCTTGCGGAAGGTGGTGAGCAGCAGGTACTTCTCCGCCGCGAGGCGGTCCAAGGTGGTCACGCCGCCAGGATACGACCGCGCGGCTGACTGACCGGCCGGATAGCGTGAAGCCCGTGACGGGCCAGCCACGGATCGGTGACGTGTTCGGTGAACTGCTGCGCGACGCGTACGCCGTGGCCACCGGGGTCGGCCCGCGGCCGCTGGCCGGCGGCCGGCTGCCGCGTCCGGTCATCGAGATCATCGAGCGCGACGACGGGCTGATCAACGGCGCGCCCGCCGCGCACTACCTGGACGGTCCCGCCGACTGGCAGCCGTACGACCGGCGGGCGGTGGACCGGGTGCGGGGCGCCACCCTGGACGTCGGCGTGGGCGCCGGCCGGATCGCGCTGGAGCTGCAGGAGCGGGGCGTGCCGGTGACCGGGCTGGACACCTCGGCCGGGGCGCTGGACGTGTGCCGGCGCCGGGGCGTACGCGACCTGGTGCACGGCACGGTCGACGACCACGTTGCCGACGGCCGGAGGTACGACACTTTCCTGCTGCTCGGCAACAATCTCGGCCTGATCGAAGGGCGGGACCGCGCTCCGGCCTTCCTGGCCGCGCTCGCCGCGCTGGCCCGCCCGGGCGCGCAGGTCATCGCGCACGGCACCGACCCGTACGGCACCCGCGACCCGGTGCACACCGGCTACCACGAGCTCAACCGCCGCCGCGGCCGACTCGGCGGTCAGCTGCGGCTCCGGCTGCGCTACCGCGAGCTGGGCACCCCCTGGTTCGACTACCTGGTCTGCTCGCCCGACGAGTTCGGCGCGCTGGTGCGGGGCACCGACTGGCGACTGGCCGACGTGGACGACCGGGACGCCCCGTACTACCTGGCCACGCTCCGGCTGGCCGGCTGACCCGGCCGGGCCCCCGCCGCGCGGCGAGGGCCCGGGAGCGTCCGGTTCAGACCTGGACGGTCGGCGGCAGTTGCTCGGGCGGGAGACCGCCGTCGCCGTCGACCACCTCGTCCGGGGTGCCGTCCTCGTCCAGGTCCACCATGGTGACGTCGACCTTGCCGTCGTGGTCGGTGTCGAACTGGAACAGGTCGGCCTTGCCGTCCCCGTCGGTGTCCACCACCCAGACGTCGGTCTGGCCGTCGTTGTTGGTGTCGGCGCGCAGCAGCTCCATCCGCTCGTCCCCGCGGGTCTCCACGGTCTCCGGGGCGCCCTCGCTCCGGTCGGTCTCCGGTGCCTGGCTCATCTCGACTCGTCCTTCCCTCGGTTGACCGCCGTCTGTACCCGATCCGCCGCGCCCCCACGCGTGCGGCCACGGTCGGGGCTCATAGGGTCGCAGCATGAGCGAGTGGAGCGGGCCGTCGGGCGCGGGTGACCCCCGCGTCGCCGCCGGACGCAGCGGGGAGGCGTGGTGAGCGATCGGTTCGTCGTGGTCGGGGCCGGCACGATGGGGCTCGGCATCGCGTACGTGGCGGCGGGCGCCGGGCACGCCGTCGAGCTGGTGGAGGTCGACCCGGGCCGGGGCGCGGCAGCCCTGACCCGGCTCGGCGAGCTGTGGGACCGGGCGGTGGAGCGCGGCAGGCTGACCGCCGACCAGGCCGGGGCGGACCGGGCGCGGGTCACCCTCCGCGCCGCGCTCGGCGAGGTCGCCGAGGCGCCGGACGTGGTGGTGGAGGCGGTGCCGGAGCGGCTCGACCTGAAGCGGGCGGTGCTGCGCGACGCCGAGGCGCTCGGGCCGGCGCTGCTGGGCAGCAACACCTCCAGCATCCCGATCGCGGAGCTGGCCACCGGCCTGGCCCGGCCGGAGCGCTTCCTCGGGCTGCACTTCTTCAACCCGGTCTGGGCGATGGCGCTGCTGGAGGTCGTGGTCGGCCCGGCCACCGCCGCGGAGACCACCACCGCGGCCGTCGCGCTCGCCGGCCGGCTGGGCAAGGACCCCGTCGTGGTACGCGACATGCCCGGCTTCGCCACCTCCCGGCTCGGCGTCACCCTCGGCCTGGAGGCGATCCGGATGGTGGCCGACGGGGTGGCCTCACCGGCCGACATCGACAAGGCGATGGTGCTCGGCTACCGGCATCCGGTCGGGCCGCTGGAGCTGACCGACCTGGTCGGGCTGGACGTCCGGCTGGACATCGCGCGGACCCTCCAGGCCGCGTACGGGGACCGCTTCGCGCCGCCGCCGCTGCTCGTGGAGATGGTGGCCGCCGGGCGGCTGGGCAAGAAGTCCGGGCAGGGCTTCTACCGCTGGGAAAACGGGGTGAAGGCGTGAGCGCGAGGAGTGAGCCGGGTTTGCGAGCCCCGCAGTCGCGAACGAAGGCGACACCGTGAGCGCGGCGGCGTACGGCACCGGGCTGCGGGTCGAGGAGCATCCGGACCGGCTGGTGGTGACCCTGGACCGGCCGGAGAAGCGCAACGCGATCGACGCCGATCTGATCGCCGCGCTGCACGCGGTCTGCGCCGAGTTGGAGGCGCGCCCCCGGCTGCTGCTGCTCACCGGCGGGACGGACGGCATCTTCGCCGGCGGCGCGGACATCGGGCAGCTGCGCGAACGCGGGCGGCTGGAGGCGCTGGCCGCGATCAACTCGGCCGCGTTCGCCCGGATCCGGGCGCTGCCGATGCCGACCGTGGCGGCCGTGGACGGCCCGGCGCTGGGCGGCGGCGCCGAGCTGGCGTACGCCTGCGACCTGCGGGTCTGCACGGAGCGCGCGGTCTTCGGCCAGCCGGAGGTGCGGTTGGGCATCCTGGCCGGCGCCGGCGCGACCCACCGCCTGCCGGCGCTGGTCGGCGAGGCCCGGGCCAAGGAACTGCTCTTCACCGGGCGCCGGGTGGACGCGGCGGAGGCGCTGCAGATCGGGCTGGTCAACCGGGTGGTGGCCGAGCCGGGCGACCTGCTGCCGGCCGCGCACGGCCTGATCGACGAGATGGCCAAGGGCTCCGCGCTGGCGCTGCGGCTGACCAAGCTGGCCGTCGACGCGCCGGCCGCCGCCCACCCGCAGCTCGACCTGGTCAGCCAGGCGGTGCTCTTCGAGGACGAGGAGAAGCACCGGCGGATGACCGAGTTCCTCGAACGGCGGCGCCCGCGCTGAACTCCCCGTAACGACGGACGGCCGCACCGGTCAACCGGTGCGGCCGTCCCGCGGCTGTGCGGCGGTCAGTGCCGGATCTGCACTCCGGCGTCCGCCAGCGCCCGGATGACCTGCGCCGACTCGGCGAAGCCGATGATCAGCACGGCCTCCGCGCCGAAGTCCTTGATCTCCTTGGCGCCGCTGGTGAAGTCGACCGGCGGGGCCTCGGCGCCCTCCCCCGGGTCGTAGGTGAGCAGCTTCACCCGGTCGGGGCCGAAGCCGGCCCGCTCCAGCTCCTCCCGGACGTTGCCCTGGAGGCCCTCACCGTAGGAGTCCTTCCGGGCGACCAGAGCGATCTTGCGCGGGCCGTCGCGGAGTATCACGTCGGCGAGCGCGCGGCCCTGGAGGCTGTCCGGCGGCGCGGTACGGAAGTAGAGGCCCTTGTCGTCCACCTCGGTCAGGCTGGCGTCGGTGTTCGACGGGGAAATCATCACCTTGCCGGCCTTCACCACGTCGGGCAGCACGGCCCGGGAGATGCCCGAACCGCCGGCGCCGATGATGACGTGGACGCCCGCCTCGACGTGGCTGGCCACGGTCGCCTTGGCGACCTCCGGGTTGGTGCCGTCGTCGCCGTCGATCCAGGTCACCTTCTCGCCGAGCACGCCGCCGGCCCCGTTGATCTCGTCGAGGGCCAGCGCCGCGCCGGCCGCGATCGGCGGGTTGGCCAGGGCCAGGTCACCGGTCTTCGGCAGCAGGCCGCCCAGCACCAGCGGGGCGTCCGCGGCCTTGCCGCGCTGCTTCTTCGCCTTCGGCGGCGCCTTGGTACTGGCCGCCGACTCGTCACCGGCCCCGACGAACTCGGTCTTGCCGTCGTTGAGCTGCTGACCGTCGAAGTGCAGCGTGGCGTAGCTGGCCGTGGCCGGCTCGCCGGCGTCGGTGAAGCCCGCCCGGGTGAGCGAGACGCTGCGGTACTCGATGTCCTGCCCGTTGCGGGCCAGCGCGAGGCAGGTCGCCGGGTCCTCGCAGCGCTGCCCGCCGTTGGTGACGCCGACGATCTGCTTGGCGATGGCGGCCGGGTTCGTGGTGCCGGCCAGCTGGGCGGCCAGCGCGCTGATCACGACCGCGTCGTACGCCTCGGCGGAGTAGAGGAAGTCGGTCAGCTTCGGGTCCACGGTGCGTAGCCGGTTCTTGAAGTCCTCCGGCAGCGGCGTGAGCGGCGTGGTGCCCTTCATGCCGTCGACCAGATTGGCCCGCTCCTTCAACTCGGCTGGGTACGAGTTGAGCATGTTGCCGTCGGTCCCGTAGAGGCGCACCTGGTGGGTGGTCGTCTCCTCGGGCTGGTCGGTCCCGCATGCGCTGGTGGCGAGCAGGAACGTCGCGCAGGCGGCCAGGGTGGCCGCCCGCGAGGCGCGTGACATGAGCATGGTCGTCCTTCCTCCGGCGAAGGTCCGCTGCGCACATTAGCGTGCCGGCCGAAACGGCGGGACCGTGGAGCCCGGTCAATCCGCAGGTAGCCCGCCCTGCCTACACAGAGTGATGATCGGCCGGAGGTGGTGGCTTGACCCGCCCCCCTACCGTGCACGGGGTGACGAACTCACCACAGCAGATCCTCGACGACGCGGCCGCCGTGCTCCACTCCGCGCTGGCCGGCGACGGCGACGCGGTGGTGGGCACCTTCGACGCGGTGGTCGACCGGTCCGGCCTGGCCGGCGCGTACGGGGTGGCGTGGTGCCTGGCCGCCGCGATGGTGGGCGACGAGGCGCCGCGAGGGGCGTGCGCCCTGGACTTTCCCGGCATCGACCAGGCCGGCTACGACACCCGTTGGGTGGCCCGCTTCGTCAGCGCGTACGCCAACGCCGACGCGGACACCGGCGAGGCGCTGTTCGGCGCGGCGGTCGCCGACGGCCTGCTCCCGGACTGCCTGCTCACCCTCGCCGGCTCGACGGTGGCCACGCTGCGCCACCGGGCCGGCTGAGTGCGCGGCGCCCGTCGGGGGGCGGGCGCCGCGTCTCAGGCTCCGGTGTGGACGGTGCGCCGCCTGCTCCGCCCTCGGACGGCGCTGCGTCCCGGCCGTCGGCCCGCCGTGAATAGGTCTGTGGGATGTCCGAGGCCATGCTGAGCAAGGTGCGCAAGCTGCTGGCCCAGGCCGAGGACCCGGCCTGCACGCCCGCCGAGGCGGCCGCGTTCACCGCCAAGGCGACCGAGCTGATCGCCCGCTACGGCATGGACCGGGCGCTGCTCGCCGCCCGCGACCCCGCCACCGACCCGGTCGGCGACCAGGTGGTCGAGGTCGTCGCCCCGTACGCCCGGGACAAGGCCGGCCTGCTCGCCGCGGTGGCGGAGCCGCTGCGCTGCCGCTGCGTACGCCGCCGGCAGGGCAGCGGGTTCGCGATGCACCTGTTCGGGTTCGCCAGCGACCTGGAACGGGTCGACCTGCTCTTCACCTCGCTGCTGGTGCAGGCGGCGCACGGCCTGGCGGGCGCGGTGGTGCCACCGGGCGAGCACCCGGCCGCGTTCCGGCGGTCCTGGGTGGCCGGCTTCGCCCAGGTGGTCGGGGGCCGGCTGCGCGCGGCCGAGGAGGACGCGGCCACCGAGGTTGGCACCCCCTCGGTCGCGCTGGTGCTCGCGGACCGGTCCGACCGGGTGCGGCGCCGGCTCGCCGAGGTCTACCCGCGGCTGCGCACCGCACCGCCGCGCCGGCTGGCCGGTTCCGGATTCGGCTCCGGCGCGGCCGCGGGTCGCCGCGCCGACCTGGGCGGCCGGGTGGTCCCGGCGCCCGGCGGCCGGCCCGGGTTGGGGCGCTGAGGGCGGGTCAGTCGCTGTCGGAGTGCCGGCCGACCGAGGCGGCATAGCGGGAGAGCAGTTCGTGCCAGCCGGCGGTCAGCGCCTGCCGGTAGCCCTCCGCCGCGTCGCCGTGCCGGTCGAAGTGCCGGTGCACGACCTCCACCCGGGTCTGCCCCGACCCCTCCGGGTGGAAGAGCACCTCGACCTCGCTGGCCCGGGCCGGGTCCGGCACCGGCACCCGGTCGGCGCCGATCTGCCAGGTGAAGACCAGCCGCCGGGGCGGGTCCCAGGTCAGCACCCGGCCCCAGTCGTTGCGGAAGCCGTACGGGCCGATCTCATAGAGCATGCCGCCGGCCCGTGGCTCGATCCCCAGCTCGGCCAGGTGCGCCGGCCCGGACCAGGTGTATTCGGTCACCCACCAGTCGGCCAACGCCCCGGTGAACACCGCGAACGCCCGCGCGGGCGGAGCGGGGACGAGGAGGCGGTTGCGTAGCGAGAACCGCTGGCAATCCTGCCGGATCTCTCTCGGATCAGCCGTCCCCTGTCCCATAGGCCCGGACCATACCGGCTGATGCCCGGGTGTGCAGCTTCGAGCGGTGCCCGGTTCCGGACAGCCGGCGCAGCCCCGGTCGTGGGCCGGTGCGGTCGCCGCCGTCCCTGCGGCGGCTGACGCGACGGTGAACGGCAGGGCGCCACGGCGGGGCCGGACGGCTGCCGCCAGCGGCGAGGGATGGCGCCCCGGCGAGCGGGTAAGCGCGCCCGGCGACGGCCGGGCTGTCACCCGGCCGTCGGGCTGGCAGCGGGGAGTGGGGATGATGAGCGAGACCGGGTCGGGTCACCAGGATCAGCAGCAGCCGGGTGGGCAGGGCGAGCAGCCGGGTGGGCAGGGCGAGCGCCCAGGCCGGCAGCCGGAGGGCGAGCGGCGCACGCGGCAGGCGCGGTACGGCGAGCAGCCGGACGCGGCGGATCGCCGGTCGGACCGGCCGGGTGAGCCGGACGTGCTGCTGGACGTGCCCGACCTCAGGGTCGAGTCCCTCCGGCTGGCCGTGGACACGCTGCGCGCCGACATCTCGCTCAAGGCCCGGCTGGCGAACATGGTGCATCTCGACGCCGGGGTACGGGTCGACCTGCAAGGCGTCGAGTTGGACATCACCGACGTGCGCGCCGAACTCCTGCTCAAGGTGCGGCTGGAGAAGGTGATGGAAATCCTGGATCGCGCGCTGACCACGGTCGACCGGAACCCGCAGATCATCGAAAACCTGGCCCGCGGCGACGGCGGGGTGGTCGACGACGTGCACCGCACGGCCCAGCAGGTCACCGGCAGCACCGAGCACCTCGACACGGTGGTGGACCGGCTCGGCCAGCAGATCGGCTCGATCAGCGCCCGGGCGGAGTACCAGGGACCGGGCGCGGTCGCCCGGGGCGCGGCACAGGGTGGCCAGCAGCAGGCCGGCGGCCCGGCCGAGCAGGGCCGGCAGGGCGCGCCGGGCGGCGCGCAGGGCCAGGGCGGGCCGGGACAGCCGGGGCGGCCGGGCGAGGGTCGGCCGGGTGGCGGTGGCCAGGGGCAGCAGCAGCCGGGTGGCGCACCGGGCCAGCCGGGCGGCGGCGGGCAGGGGGAGCGGGCGCAGCAGGGTCAGGGCGGGCCGGGTGGCGGTCCGGGCCAGCAGGGCGGCGAGGCCCCGAGCCCGACCGACCTGGCCGCCCAGGCCAGCGAGGCACTCCGGCAGGCCGGGCGCAGCGTCTGGGAGGCGATCCAGACGGGGGTGAGCCAGCACCGGCCGCGCTGACCGCCGCTGGGTCGGTGGACCTGTGCCCTCATCCCTGGGAAATCATTCCTGGGAAATCACCCAGGCCGGGCAGGCGCGGCAGGCCGGTCGTCATGCCTTCCCGTCGGTGCAGCAGCCGTCGGCGCAGTCCGAGGGCTGGCTGACAGGCGCGCCGGCGGCGGGCAGGGGCGCGCAGTCGTCGCAGTGCTCGCCGCGCCAGGCTTCCACGCCCTCCTTGACCGCGACCGCGGCGATGACGAGCGCGGCGACCGGGTCGGCCCACGACCAGCCCCACGCGGCGTTGAGGACCAGGCCGACGAGCAGTACCGCGGAGAGGTAGGTGCACAACAGGGTCTGCGTCGAGTCCGCCATGACGGTGGCCGAGCCGAGTTCCCGGCCGGTGCGCCGCTTGGCCCGTACGAGCAGCGGCATCACGACCAGCGACGCGCCAGCGAGGCCGATGCCGACCGGACTGGCGTCGGCGTCCCCGCCGGCCAGCAGCGACCGTACGGCGTCGAACGTGACCCAGGCGGCCAGGGCGAAGAACGACACGCCGATCAGCCGCAGCGCGAGCCGCTCCCGATCCTCCGGCACCCGGGAGCGGAACTGCCAGATCAGCACGGCGGCGCTGGACACCTCGACGAACGAGTCCAGGCCGAAGCCGATCAGGGCGGTCGAGGAGGCCGCCGTGCCGGCGGCGATCGCGACCAGGCCCTCCAGCAGGTTGTAGCCGGCGGTGGCGTAGGCCAGCCACAGACTGCGGCGCGACAGCACCGCCCGACGCTCCGGAGTCAGCAGCGACACGCTCACGCCGTCACCTCCGCAGGAGAGCCGGACGGAGTGCCGTAGACCGGGCACAGAGCGACCGCGTCACCGGTGGCGGCCAAAACCTGTTCCGCCGAGCGGAGCAGGTCCAACAACTCCGGCCGGGCCAGGGCGTAGAACGACTGGCGACCCTCAACCCGGTAGTCGATCAGACCGCAGTCCCGAAGGCATGCCAGGTGCTTCGACACCGTCGACTGCGCCAGCCCCAACTCGCCGGTCAGATCTACCACCCGGGCCTCACCCGACGCGAGCCGGCGCAGGATCGCCAGCCGGGTCGGGTCGCCGAGGGACCGGAACAGCGCCACGGCTGGAGCCAGCCCGGGAGCACAACCAATCGCCATGAAGCGATGATAGCCGGATACCGCGATGGTTTGGAGCCTTCCACAACCGGTGTTGGGCGCCTTCCGCCTGGTGCACCTGACCGCCACCCTTGTCCTCGCCACCAACCGGCGGGCAGGGTCAGCCGGACCATTTGCAGGCACCGATTTCGTCGCCTGGGCCGGCGCGGGTGCCGACAATGAGGAAATGAGAGCGCAGAGGTTCCTGCAGAAGAGGCAAGAAGCCGCGGCTCGCCGTCTTACTCCGAAGATGCAACCAGCCGTGACTCGTCGCCGCCCGCGATGGCCACTGATGGCGGCGCTGCTTGCGGCGGGAGCGGCCGGAGCCGCGGCGGTACGGCGCCGCAAAGGCGCCGGGCGCACCCGACCCGGGGCGACAGGTGACGTCAGCCAGGCCGGTCAAGCCGGCGGTGCTGTCCGGCCCGTCAGCAGCCCCGAAGGAGCCACCCAGGGCTGGCGCCAGGGAAGGTGAGGCAGAGTGCCCCCCTCCGGCGTCGAACTAGTGCGGCGAGTTCCGCGAGGGCTTTGGCGATCTCGCGGTCGCGCCCGTCGACGGCGTCGAGGTACCGGCGAGCCGCCATGGACGAGTGCCCGAGTCGCTTCATCAGGTCAGCCAGGGGCGCGCCGGTCTGGGCGGCGAGGGGCTGACCGGTGTGCCGCAGGTCGTGGAAGGTGACGTCATCGAGGCCGACTCGCTTCCGCGCCCGGACGAACGCTTGATACAAGGTGTTGCCCCGCAGCGGGTTCCATTGCGGCTGACAGAACAGCCGGTTCGTGCCTACTGCTCCAGGTGCAAGTCTGCGGAGACTATGTCGTCGACAGCATCGCTGATGTCATCTGCGAGGCTCATGACACTCCCCAGGTCATGACGGCGTGCGATAGACGTGCGATACAGGCCGGCGACCGGCGGCTGCTGGGGGCGGCGACGGTCAACCTGCCAAGATCGACGCTTCCGCTTACAGAAGAGCGCCGACCGGCGTTTCCGCTGGTCGGCGCTCCTGTAGCCGGGCGAAGGCTGAGTGGCCAGGGGCGGGGTCGAATCGCCGACCTTCCGATTTTCAGGCACCCGCATTTCGCAGGTCAGAGAACCGGCGGAGGCAGCCATGCAACTAAGGTGCAACGAGGCTAGGGCGACGGGGCCCTGCCAGACCATTGCGTGACGGCGGCGACCTGGTGGATTCACCGTCGACGATACGGACCCACCTGGCGTGGGGCGGCGTCAGTCGTCGCGTCCGGCACCGCGATCGGGTGCGCTCATGTCGCCCGTCCCGGGCGTGCCATCGGCGAGCCCGTAGCGCAGGTAGACGGTGCCCTTCGGATTGGCTACCGGCGGTTCGAGGAGTGTGACGTTCGTGGGCACCGCGCCACCGTCGAACACCTTCTTCCCGACGCCGAGCACGATCGGGTGCACCCAGAGGTCGAGACGGTCGAAGAGCTTCTCGCGCAGGAGGGTCTGCACCAGGTTCAGGCTCCCGACGACCTTCACGTGCTCGTGCCGGTCACGGATCTCGCGCACCGCGCCGGCCAGATCCGGGCCGAGCTGGGTGGACCCGGCCCACGAGAGGTCTGGCCTGCCGCGGGAGGCCACGTACTTCGGGACGCTGTTGAAGAGCGTGGCGATCTCGTTGTCCTCGCCGCCCTCCTGGTGCGGCCAGTAGGCGGCGAAGATGTCATACGTCCGCCGGCCGAGCAGGAGGGCGTCCGTGCCCTCGTACGCGGCACCGACCTGCGCCCCGGCGACCTCGTCCAGCAGGGGCGCCTGCCAGCCGCCGAACGGGAACCCCACCGGGTCCTCGTCGGGGCCGCCGGGCGCCTGCCCGACGAGGTCGAGGGTTGCGAACAGCTCGATGTGGATGAGGCCCATGCCTTACTCCCGATGAGTTGGTTGTCTCGGTCGGGAGGTAGACCTGTGGGCGCCGGCAGACTCATCGCTGCGACGGCACCCAGCTTCGGACTCGTCGACCGCCTCGCCCCGTGCATCGGTCACCACCCCGTTCCCGCGGTCAGCGTCCTTGCGACGCCCGGTAGGTATGCCGTGCGCCCTGATCCAGGCCCGCACGTCCGATTCCAAGGGATGGCAGTGGACGATTAATCCCGTAGCAGTGGCTAATCGAGGCGCAGGAGGGTCTCCTCGATTTCGGTCCGACGTGCGTTCGCGTACGAGATCTCTGTGCCGATGATCCGGAAGCCTGCTCTTTGCAGGACCTTGAGCGACCCGATGTTGTCGCTGGCGGCGCGGGCATGCAGCGGCCGGGTGGGAACCGTGTCGAGGAAGGCGGCGAGGGCGCGACTGGCGATGCCCTGTCCCCAGACGGCGCGGTCGATCCAGTAGGTGATCTCCGTGTCGCCATCGATGACGAAGCTGGCGATGCTGCCGACGAGGCGTCCATCGCGGGTGACGCCGCGCATGGTGACGTCGGGCAAGGCCCGCACTCTGGCCATGTGGGCGTCGAACGCTTGACGGTCGTCGGGATCTCTCGCAGTGAAGGCGGCGATGTGGACCGACTCCGGGTCACGCATCTGGTCGAACAGCGTGTCGAGGTCGGCGTCGTCAAGCGGCCGCAGTGCTACCTCCGCCACCCGGTGTTCTCCTTCGTGTCCGGTTCGTTTGCCTGGTGCAGACCTTGCTCCGCGTCCCGGTCCGTGGGGCGAACGTATCAGTGACATCCGATACTTTGGTGGCAAGGTGCTCGTGGCCCATGTCGGTCGAAGGGACCGCTGGCAGTGGAGCCGACCTGACGTGGGTGTGCCGGTGGTCAGGCTGGCTCATGCCCCGTGTCGGGAAGGGTTGCGGGTTGATGATGGTGGGGCGGGCCCCTCCGGTTGGAGCCTCAGATCCTGACGAGGTGACGGTGGAGCTCGTGTCAGGCGGCCCTCAGCTTGCGCCGTCCGTGGTGGCCGTGGGCCTTGATCGATGCTCAAGGTCGTCTCAATGCAGGGTGAGCGGGGTTTCGGACTCGATGCGGGACAGCTTCTCCGGGTTACGGACGTAGTAGATGCCGCTCACGCGAGCGTCCTCGATCCGCAGCGCGGCGACGCCGTCGATTTCTCCGTCGAGGCGGAACAGCAGTGCTGGGCTGCCGTTGATCACGGTCGGTTCGGTGGTGAGCGTGCCTCCGACTTTTTGCATGCTGCCGATGAACATGCGGACCGCCATCTCCGCGCCGACGATCGGCCGCAGCGCGGCCTGTTTGACGCCGCCGCCGTCGCTGACCACGACCACCTCGGGCGCGAGCACGTCGAGCAGGCCCCTCAGGTCGCTCGTCTCGACCGCGCGCTGGAACGCCTCCAGCGCTGCCCGCCTTTCGCTCGGGGAGACCACCTTGCGGGGACGGCGGGCATCGACGTGCCGCCGGGCGCGGTGCGCGATCTGGCGTACGGCCGCCGGGCTCTTGTCGACGGCCGCCGCGATCTCGTCGTAGCTGACCTCGAACGCCTCGCGCAGCACGAAGACGGCGCGCTCGGTCGGCGAGAGCGTCTCGAGGACGAGCATCATCGCCATCGACACACTCTCGGCCAGCTCGACGTCCTCGGCCGTGTCCGGCGGGGTGAGCAGCGGCTCGGGCAGCCAGGGGCCGACATACGCCTCCTTGCGCCGCTGCATGGTGCGCAGGCGGTTGAGCGACTGGCGGGTGGTGATCCGGATCAGGTAGGCGCGCTGATCGCGTACCTGATCCAGATCGACCTTGACCCACCGCAGCCAGGTCTCCTGCAGCACGTCCTCCGCGTCGGCCGCCGATCCGAGGATCTCGTAGGCGACGGTGAAGAGCAGGTTTCGGTGGGCAACGAAGGTCTCGGTCGCCGGGTCACCGGCGTGGTCGCTCATCTCGGCACCTCTCCTTAGGCCCGCCGGCCGGTGACCGCCGGCGCCTCGCCGGCCCTGGCGCGCCGCAACTCCTGGCGCTGGCGATCCTTGAACCAGAAATTGAGCGAGCCGGGCCTGCGCGCCTCTTGCGCCAGCTGCCAGACGGTGCTCTTGCACACGGTCTCCTTGAGCATCGCCATGGACCCGCCACCCAGGTAAAACACCCCTGTCGCGGTGTCATCTTTCCTGGCGTACTGGACGATTCCGGCGCGGCGCCCCAGGCTGATGCACTGCCCGAAAAACCCGACGTTGAAGTCGGCGGGCTGCTTGCCGGCGATCCGGCTCAGCACCGTCTCGGCGGCCTGCGGGCCCAGCTGCACCGCGGACTGGCAGCTCATCCGCACCGGCAGGTTCGACGGTGCCGCCGCCGAGTCCCCGGCCGCGACGACGCGTGTGTCGTCCACGCTCGTGAGCGTCTCGTCGGTGAGCAGGCGCCCCAAGGCATCCGTGCTCAGCCCGCTGCGGGCGGCCGGATCCGGCACGCCGAATCCCGCGGTCCAGATGGTCACGCCGCTGCCCAGCTCGCGGCCGTCGGCGAGCTGGACGGCATCGCGTGTCACGCCCGTCACCGTCGCGCCGGGGCCCTCGATCACGGTCACGCCGAGCTTGGCGAGCCGCTCGGCGACCGAGCGCCGGGCCCGGGGATGCAGGTAGGGCCCGAGCACCTTTCCGCACACCAGGGTCACCTTCCGGCCCAGCTCCGCCAGTTCAGAAGCGGTTTCAAGGCCGGTCGGCCCGGCTCCCACCACCGTCACCGCGGCCGATGCGGGCGCGGCGTCGACGACCGGCCGCAGCCGCCGCGCCTCCTCCAGGGTGGAAATCGGGTAGGCGTGCTCTGCCGCTCCGGGCACGCTCGGGTCGGCGCTGCCGCTGCCCACGGCGTAGACCAGGTAGTCGTAGCCGAGCGTGCCGCCGCTCGCCAGGGTCACGCGACGCCCGGAGGTGTCGATCCGGGTCACGGTGTCGACCACCAGCCCGACGCCGCCGGCCAGAATCCTCTGGTAGTCCACAACCGCGTCGTCCGACCCGCCGACGAGCTGGTGCAGGCGGATCCGCTCGACAAAGGCCGGACGCGGGTTGATCAGGGTCACTGTCACGCCGTCGCGCCGCGTCAGGCGGTTGGCCGCCATCACGCCGGCGTATCCGCCCCCGACCACGATGACATCGGTGTTCTCGGCCATGGCCTCTCCTTCGTTTTCCAAGGTCCGGCCTCAAGACACCGCGCGTCCGGCGGGTTGTGACATCAGTGAGTCAGATCACTCGCCGAGCGCCGAGTCGAGCACCATCGCCTCCATCTGCCGCAACAGGGCGGCCATGTCGTCGCGGCTGAGGTACGCGGTGCCGACCTGGACCAGGCGCTCAACGCGGTCGGTCAACGAGGGTCAGACCGGACAGACGGACTTTCGGCGCACAAAGCAGAGCGCCGACCGCGTTTCCGCTGGTCGGCGCTCCTGTAGCCCGGCGAAAGGCTATGTGGCCAGGGGCGGGGTCGAACCGCCGACCTTCCGATTTTCAGTCGGACGCTCGTACCAACTGAGCTACCTGGCCGTGCTCGGCTCATGCTACCCGGATGGCGGCGTTTCCGCCGCGAGGGTCGCACGCTCCGATACGCAGAACGCCGCGCATGGTGTGCGCGGCGTCAGCGCTGGCGGTCCTGACGGGACTTGAACCCGCGACCTCCGCCTTGACAGGGCGGCGAGCACTCCAACTGCTCCACAGGACCTAGCTATGTTGCTCCGGCTTGCGCCGGTCGTGCCCCCAACGGGATTCGAACCCGTGCTACCGCCTTGAAAGGGCGGCGTCCTGGGCCGCTAGACGATGAGGGCGGCCCCGCCATCATTGCACATTCGCAACTTCAAGCGGACTTGCTCCCATCCGGCCCCGCCGGAGGCTTGGAAAGCATACGTGATGCCCGACCGGTCGGCCAAACCGGTATGGCTGTAGCCGCAGCGAGCCACGAAACGGCAGCTCAACGGGCTAGCGGAGCTTGGTGACCCCGTAGCGGCGCTTCAGGTCGGCGATCAGGCTGGTGCAGGCGGCCAGGGTGGTCCCCCGGTTGCCGCCACCGTCGTGCAGCAGCACCACCGCGCCGGGCCGGGCCGCGACGTGCACCCGCTTGGCGATCGTCGCCGCCGGTGGCTTCCCCCAGTCCTGCGGGTCCACGGTCCAGTGCAGGGACCGCATGCCGAGCTGCTTGGCGGTGGCCACCACCTCGGCCGTCCACCGCCCGCCGGGCTGCCGGTAGAACGGCACCCGCGCCCCGGGGACGGCCGCCTGGATGGCCTTGTTCGTCCGGACCAGGTCGGCCCGGATCTCGGCGACCGGCCGCCGGCCGAGGTCCAGGTCGTGGTTCCAGCTGTGGTTGCAGAGCTGGTGCCCCTCCCGGGCGATCCGGCGGATCAGCTGGGGATGCCGCCGCGCGTTCCGCCCCACCACGCAGAACGTCGCGGTGACCCGGGCCGCCCGCAGCCGGTCGAGGACCTTCGGGGTCCAGACCGGGTCGGGCCCGTCGTCGAAGGTGAGCGCCACCTGCCGGACCCCGGTGCCCCGCTGCAACCCGGCCGGCAGCGTCTTCGGCAGCGGCCGCAGCGGCGGACGGGGCGGGGCGGGGCGGGTCGGTCGTACGGTCGGGGCGGCGCTCGGCGCGGGGGGCACCGGTTTGGCGACGGTCGGGGTGGGGCCGGCTGCTGGCCGGCCGGTCGCGGTGCTCTCGCCGCAGCCGGCGAGGACGAGCACCAGAGCCAGGGCGTACGCCGGCAGGGCGCGGTGGCGCATCGTTCGCTCCCGGAGGGGTCGGGGTTCGCGGACCCCACGACCGTAGTGGACCCTCGGTGCGCTCCGGGAGCCCGGTCAGCTGGCCGCCGGCCGGTCGAGCGAGTCCCGCACGGCCACGGCCAGCGACAACGCCTCGGTGAGATCGACCGGCCGTACCACCCCCGCGGGCAGCGTGTCGGCTCGCCAACCGGGCCCCGCCGCGAGCACCAGCAGCGGCCGGCGGTGCGCCGTCAGCAGGGCGTCGAGCTGGTCCGGGTTGGCGGTGAGCCGGGTGTGCGACCAGATCACCACGGCGGCCGGTCCGGTCCGGTTGACCGCCTCCAGCAGGGCCGCCACCGGCACCCGGGCGCCCAGCATCCGGTAGCCGACCCCGATCTCGGCGAGCGCGGCGGCCAGCGCCTCCAGCGGCAGGCTGTGCTGTTCCTCGTCGGCGCAGGCGAGCAGGATGTGCGGCGGCCCGGCCGGTGCGGCGGCCCGGGCGACCGCGGCGAGCGCCTCGGAGACGCATCGGGACACCAGGTGCTCCACCTCGATCAGGCCCCCGGTTGCCTCGTGCCGCTCGCCGATGCCGACTAGCACCGGGCGCAGCAGCCCGTCCCAGGTGGCGACCACCCCGTTCGCCTCGACCGCGCGGGCGATCGTCTCGTCGATCGCCAGCGAGTCCAGCCGCATCGCGGCGCGGGCCAGGCCCCGGGCCGCCGGCCCGGCCCGGCCCACCGGGATGGTCCGTCCGCCGTCGCGACCGCCGGCCGGGCGCGCCCGTACGACGGCGTCGGCCGGTAGCGCGTCCGGTGCCTGGCGGGCCCAGCGGGCCGCCTCGGCCGGAGCCACCCCCGCGGCGGTGAGCCGGCGCATCACCTCCAGCCGAGCCAGGTCGGCCGGCGTGTAGCGGCGGTGCTGCCCCGGGACGTGCTCGCTCGGCCCGAGACCGTAGCGCTGGTGCCAGGTGCGCAGCGTGGTCACCGCGACCCCGAGCCGCCGGGCGACCGCCCCCGCGCTCAGCGCCTCATCTGCCACCCGGCGGCTCCGGCGCGTCGTCGGCCGGCAGCCCGGACGGGATCACGGCCGGGTCGGCCACCTGGCCGTTCGGGTTCAGCAGCCGGTTCACCACCCCGCCCAGCCACGGCGCGTACGACCGGGGGTCGGCGTCGATGGCGGCGGCCAGCTCGACCGGGTCCACCCAGCGCAGCTCGGCCACCTCGTCCGGGTCGGGCAGCAGCGGGCTGTCCGGCCGGAACTGGCCGCGCAGCACGTGGTCGTACTCGAACTCGACCCGCCCGGTGACCGGGTCCTCGGCGTAGTAGACGTACACCCCCACCTCGGTGAGCTCGACCGGGCCGGCGCCGAGCTCCTCGCGGAGCCGGCGGTCGGCGGCCTCGACCGGCGACTGCCCCGGGGTGGGATGGCCGCAGCAGGAGTTGGCCCAGCGCAGCGGGAAGCGGGTCTTCGCCGCGGCCCGCCGTTGCAGCAGCACCCGGCCGTCCGGGTCGACCAGCAGCACCGAGAAGGCGCGGTGCAGCTGGCCCGGCGGCTGGTGCGCGGCCGACACGGTCGTCTCGCCGACGGCGCGGCCGGCGTCGTTGACCAGCTCGACGAGGTGGGTCTCCCGGGAGGTCACCGGTTGCTGCCCTTTCTGTCCGAGGGGGTGGCTCACCGGCCACCGCCGGTGATCCGGCCGGCGGCGAGCTTGCCGGAGATGAGCACCATCGGCACCCCCACGCCGGGCTGGGTGCCGGAGCCGACGAAGACCACGTTGGGCAGCGTCCGGTGCAGGTTGGCCGGGCGGAACGGGCCGGTCTGAAAGAGGCTGTGCGCGGCGGCAAACGGCGTGCCGGCGGCCATGCCCTGCTCGGCCCACTCGGCCGGGGTGATCGTCCGGAGCACCTCGACGCCCGCGCCGAAACCGACGTAGCCGCGCTCCTCCAGGGTGGCGACGAGCTGGTCGGCGTACCGGCGGCTGAGGTCGCCGCGCCAGTCGAGCGGCGCCCGGTCGAGGTTGGGCACCGGCGCGAGCACGTAGTAGGTGTGCCGCCCGGCCGGCGCCACCGACGGGTCGGTCCGGCTCGGGTTGGTGACCAGCAGGGACGGGTCGCTCATCAGCTTGCCGCGCCGGATCACCTCGTCGAAGGTGCCCCGCCAGGCGCGTCCGAAGTGGATGTTGTGGTGGGCGATCCTCGTGTACCCCTGGGTTGAACCGACGTGCAGCACCACGCAGGAGGGCGAGTAGCTGAGCCGGCGCTGCCGGGCCGGCGGCAGCAGGTCGCGGTAGGCCACCGGCAGGTCGGGGTTGAGCACCACCACGTCGGCCGGGACCAGCTCGCCGTCGGTGGTCAGCACCCCGGTCGCCCGCCCGCCCACGGTCTCCACCCGGCTGACCGTGGTGCCGTACCGGATCTGCACGCCGTGCTTCTCCGCCGCGCCGGCCATCGCCCGGGAGACCGCGTGGATGCCGCCGCGCGGGAAGTAGACCCCGGCCACCGAGTCGAGGTACGCGATGACCACGTAGATGGCCAGCGCGTCGTGCGGGGCGAGCCCGGCGTACATCGCCTGGAAGGAGAAGATCCGTCGGGTGCGGGGGTCCCGGAAGAACTGGTCGATCTTGGTCTGCAGTCGCCGGAACGCGCCGCCGGCCAGCAGCTTCAGCAGATTGCCGGTGAGCAGGTCGGTCGGCGCGTCCAGGTTGCGCTCGATGAAGTCGGCCCGCTCCAGCTGCCACAGCCGCCGGGCGTAGTCGACGAAGCGCAGATAGCCGTCGGCCTCGCGGGGGCCGCAGACCCGGGAGATCTCGGCGGCCATCCGGGTGGTGTCGGTGATGACGTCCAGGGTCGAGCCGTCCGGGTAGTACGCCCGGTAGGCCGGGTCGAGGGGGGTGAGGTCGAGCCAGTCGGCCAGCTCCTCGCCGACCGCGCCGAGCGCCTCGGCGATCAGGTCGGGCATGGTGAGCACGGTCGGCCCGGTGTCGAACTCGTAGCCGTCGACGCCGAGCCGGCCGGCCCGGCCGCCCGGCACCGGCTCGCGTTCCAGCACGGTCACCTGCCGGCCGCTGCCGGCCAGGTGCAGCGCGCAGGCCAGCCCGCCGAGGCCGGCCCCGACCACCACCACCCGGTCGGTGGGTCCGCTCACGGTCCGCACGCGATCGCCTCCTCCACGAAGTCGCCCATCATGCCCGCCGGTGGGTGGCGGCGCCGGCGAGCCCGGTGAGCGCGGTCCGCGCCGCCTCGTCGATCGACGCGTCGCCGAGCGCGGCGAGCGCCTCGGCGACCCGGTTGGCGATCATCCGCTCGACCCGGTCGACCGCGCCGGTGTCGGCCACCAACTCGGCCAGCCGGGCAACCTCCCGGTCGCCGGTGCCCGCGCCCGCCCGGTCCAGCGCCCGGCGCTGGGTCGGGGTGGCGAGCTGCCGGGCCAGCAGCAGCAGCACCGTCGGCTTGCCGGCGCGCAGGTCGTCGCCGGCCGGCTTGCCGGTGGTGGTCGGGTCGCCGTAGACGCCGAGCAGGTCGTCGCGGAGCTGGAACGCCTCGCCGACGGCCAGGCCGTAGCGGGTGTAGGCGGCGACCAGCGCGGCGTCGGCCCCGGCGCCGGCCAGGTGGGCGCCGAAGAGCAGCGGCCGCTGCACCGTGTAGCTGGCGGTCTTGTAGCGGGCGACCCGCAGCGCCCGGTCGACCGACCAGTCCGCCGCGTCGTTCTCGCCGAGCACGTCGAGGTACTGCCCGGCCACGGTCTCCACCCGCATCTGGTCGTAGCAGCGGCGAACCTCGAACAGTCGGGCCGGCGGCAGGGCCGCGCGGGAGAGCAGTTGGTCGGCCCAGACCATGCAGAGGTCGCCGATCAGCACCGCGACCGCCGCGCCGAACCGGCGTGGGTCGCCCCGGTGGCCGGCGGCGACATGCTGGGCGGCCAGCGCCACGTGCGCGGTGGGCCGGCCGCGCCGGGTCGTTGAGGCGTCCATCAGGTCGTCGTGCACCAGCGCGAAGGTGTGCAGCAGCTCCAGGGCGGCGAGCGCCGGCAGCACCGGCGGCAGCGGCTCGGCACCGTCGGTCGCCCCGCGCCAGCCCCAGTAGGCGAACGTCGGACGGATCCGCTTGCCGCCGGCGAGCACGCAGTCCCGCGCGGTGGCGGCGAACCCGCCCATCGCCGCGTCGATCGCGGCCAGCGCGTCGACCTCGGCGGCCAGGAAGGCGGCGAGGGTGTCGTCCACCGCCGTGATCAGCTCGCAGGTGTACGCGGCCAGGACCGCGCGGACCGGGTCGTCCCCGCCGGCCGGTTCTGCCGGCGCGGTGCGGAGCGCATTACCCGCGGGTGCCTCGTTGGCCATGCGGCTGAGCGTACCCTAGGGTTGTGAGTTGCGTCGATTGGTGCGTCGATTTCTGAGGAGGGCCGGTGGACTTCGATCTCACCGCTGCCTACGAGCGTTGCCGTGAGCTGCACAGACGCCACGGTCGCACCTACTATCTCGCCACCCGCCTGCTGCCGGAGTGGAAACGGCGGCACGTTCACGCCCTCTACGGCTTCACCCGCTACGCGGACGAGATCGTCGACCGCACCGAGGACCTGCCGACGTCCGCGCGGGCGGCCCGGCTGGACGACTGGGCCGGCCGCTTCCTCGCCGGCCTGCACGGCGAGCCGGTCGACGACCCGCTGCTCCCCGCCGTGCTGCACACCATCGCCGTGTTCGACCTCGACCGGGACGACTTCGCGTCGTTCCTCAAGAGCATGGCGATGGACCTTACGGTCACCTCGTACCGCAGCTACGACCAGCTGCTCGACTACATGGAAGGCTCGGCGGCGGTCATCGGCACCATGATGCTGCCGATCCTGGGCAGCTCCGATCCGGCCGCCGCCCGGGAGCCGGCCCGCCAGCTCGGCCTCGCCTTCCAGCTCACCAACTTCGTCCGCGACGTCGGCGAGGACCTGGACCGGGGGCGGACCTACCTGCCGGACGAGGACCTGGACCGGTTCGGGGTGACCCGGCGGGACCTGGTCGAGGCCCGCGCCCGGGGCCGCGCCACGCCGCGCATCCGGGAACTGGTCGCGTACGAGGTGGACCGTGCCCGGGCGCACTACGCCGCCGCGGCTCCCGGGATCACCCTGCTCGCCCCCGGCTCGCAGGCCTGCATGCGCACCGCGTACGCGCTCTACGGCGGGATCCTCGACGAGGTGGCCGCACAGGGCTACGACGTCTTCGCCCGCCGGGCGGTGGTGCCGCGGCGGCGCCGACTCGCGGTGGCCGCCCGCGCACTGCGCACCCCGGCCGGCACCCCGGTGGTCGTCCCCGGGCCGGCCCGCGTCCCGGCCCGGGTCGGCTGAGCGTCCCTTCCCGGGTCGGCCGGGTGCCCGGGTCCGCGTGGCCTGGCGCCCCGGCCCGGGCGGGCCGGGTCAGAGGCAGGTGTGCAGGGCGTCGACGAGGGCCTCGACCCGGTCGTGTTCGGCGAGCCGCGCGGTGGCGTACGCGAAGGTGTAGCCGCGCTCCGGGTCGGCCCAGGCGGAGCTGCCGCCGATCCCGCCCATGCCCCAGCTGCCGTCCTCCTCCCACTGCATGCCCAGCGTCCACCGGGTGTGCCGGCCCAGCACCAGGTCCGGGCCGTCGTACTGCACCCGGGTCGCCTCGGCGATCAGGTCCGGGCTGAACAGCCGGACGCCGTCGAGGACGCCGCCGGCGAGCAGGCCGGCGTAGCAGCGGGCCAGGGCGGCCGCGGTGGCGTGCAGGTTGACCGCGGGCACCTCGGCGGACCGCCAGAGCGGGCTGTTCACCACCGCCAGGTCCCGGCCGCCCGGCGGGTTGTCCACCGCCCGGGCCCGCAGCGATCCCGGCTCGCCCGCCGCCCGGCGCGGCCATTCCGGGTCGCCGTAGGTCAGGTCGGCGCAGCGTCGCTGGTCCGCCTCGCCCAGGCCGAAGCCGAGGTCCAGCCGCCACGGACCGGCGATCTCCTCGGCCAGGAACCGGCCGATCCGCCGCCCGTCCACCCGGCGGACCAGCTCGCCGACCAGGTGCCCGTACGTCCAGGCGTGCTCGCCCGCGACCGTGCCCGGCTCCCACTCCGGTGCGGCGGCGGCCAGGTCGCCGGTGAGCAGCTCCCAGTCGGCGACCGCGTTGGCCGGCCGGGGCACCGGAAACACCGGCAGTCCGGCGGTGTGGCTCAGCACCTGCCGCACGGTGGCCGGGGCGCGGAAGCCGGGCCAGTGCGCGGCGACCGGGTCGTCCAGGTCGAGCCGGCCCCGGTCGACCAGCATCAGCAGGCAGAGCGCGGCCAGCGGCTTGCCGACCGAGTAGACGTTGACCAGGGTGTCCGGCCGCCACGGCCGGCCCGGGGCGCGTTCCCCGCCGACCAGGTCGACCACCGGGCGGCCGTCCGACCAGATGGTCAGGGCGGCCCCGGTCTCCCGGCCGGTGGCGAGGAGGTCGGCGAAGCAGTCGTGGACGGGGGCGAAGCGTGCGCGCATCCGGCCACGGTAGGCGGGCGGGCCGTCGCACCGCCCGGGGATTTCGGTCACTCATTTCGCCGCGGTCGCTGGTCCGCCGGGACGGGCTGGGGGATGCTGACGGGGTGGCGGAGCCGGAGCAGGTGGACGTGGTCGTGGTCGGGCTCGGCGTCGGCGGCGAGGAGGTGGCCGGGCGACTCGCCGAGGCCGGGCTCAGCGTGGTCGGCATCGAGCGGGATCTGGTCGGCGGGGAGTGCCCCTACTGGGGCTGCGTGCCGAGCAAGATGATGATCCGGGCGGCGAACGCGATCGCCGAGGCGCGCCGGATCGACGGGCTCGCCGGGACGGCCCAGGTGCAGCCGGACTGGGCGCCGGTGGCCAAGCGGATCCGCGAGGAGGCCACCGACACCTGGGACGACACGGTCGCGGTGCGGCGCTTCACCGACCGGGGCGGCCGGTTCGTCCGGGGCAGCGGCCGGCTGGACGGCCCGGGCCGGGTCCGGGTCGGCGAGCAGGTCTTCCAGGCCCGGCACGCGATCGTGCTGGGCACCGGCACCCGCCCCTCGGTGCCGCCGATCGACGGGCTGGCCGACACCCCGTACTGGACCAACCACCAGGCGATCGAGCTGGAGGAGCTGCCGGAGTCGCTGCTGGTGCTCGGCGGCGGGGCGATCGGGCTGGAGCTGTCCCAGGTCTTCGCCCGGTTCGGCGTCCGGGTCACCGTGGTCGAGGCGCTGGACCGGGTGCTCGCCGCCGAGGAGCCGGAGGCGTCCGAGGTGGTCGCCGCGGCGCTGCGCGCGGACGGGGTGGAGATCCACACCGGGGTACGCGCCGAGCGGGTCAGCCACGACGGGCGGAACTTCACCCTGCACGGGGCCGGCGGGGCGGAGTTCACCGCCGAGCGGCTGCTGGTGGTGACCGGCCGCCGCGCCCACCTGGAGGAGCTGGGCCTGGACACGGTCGGGGTGGACACCCACCGGCGGTACCTGCCGGTGGACGACCGGCTGCACGTCACCGAGGGGATCTGGGCGGTCGGCGACGTGACCGGGGAGGGCGCGTTCACCCACGTCGCGATGTACCAGGCGGCGATCGTGGTGGCCGACGTGCTCGACCACTTCCGACGCGCGCAGCCCGGGGCGGACCCGAGCGGCACCGCGAGCGTGGTCGGCGGTGCGATGGGCGCGGTCAGCGCGCTCGGCGCCACCGGGTCGAGCGGGTCGGCCGCCTCGGTTCCCCGGGCCGACTACCGGGCGCTGCCCCGGGTCACCTTCACCGACCCGGAGGTCGGCGCGGTCGGGATCACCGAGCAGCAGGCCCGGGACCGGGGCATCAACGTGCAGGTCGGCGTCACGCCGCTGACGTCCTCGGCGCGGGGCTGGATCCACAAGGTCGGCAACGAGGGGTTCATCAAGCTGGTCGCCGACGCCGACCAGGGCGTGCTGATCGGGGCCACCTCGGCCGGCCCGGCCGGTGGCGAGGTGCTCTCCGGGCTGGTGGTGGCGGTGCACGCGGCGGTGCCGCTCAGCCAGCTCCGGCACATGATCTACGCGTACCCGACCTTCCATCGGGCGATCGAGGACGCGTTGCGCAAGCTGTCGTAGCTCGGCTGACGTCGTCGAGTCATCGCACGGCAGAGGGCTGTTCAGTTCTTGCAACGTGACGACGTAGGATTGCGGCCGTGACGAAACGGCTGACCGAGGTGGCTCGCAAGGCGGGCGTCAGCGAGGCCACTGTGAGCCGGGTGCTCAACGGCCGCGGTGGTGTCTCCGAGGCGACCCGCACCGCGGTGCTCACCGCGCTGGACGTGCTCGGCTACGAGCGCCCGACCAAGCTGCGCGGCGAGCGCGCCCGGCTGGTCGGCCTGGTCCTCCCCGAACTGCAGAACCCGATCTTCCCGGCGCTCGCCGAGGTGGTCACCGGCTCGCTCGCCCAGCGGGGCTTCACGCCGGCGCTCTGCGCCCGCACCATCGGCGGCGTCTCCGAGTCCGACTACGTGGAGATGCTGCTGGACCACCGGGTCAGCGGGGTCATCTTCGCCGGTGGCTCGTACGCGCTGGCGGACGCGCCGCACGAGCACTATCGCCGGCTGACTGACCGGGGGCTGCCCGTGGTGCTGGTCAACGCGGGCGTCGACGAGCTGGGCTTCCCGCGGGTGTCCACGGACGACGCGGTGGCGGTGGAGCAGGCGTACGGACACCTGCGCTCGCTCGGGCACGAGCGGATCGGGATGGTGCTCGGCCCGGAGGGGCACGTGCCGTCCCGACGCAAGCTGGACGCGATGGTGCAGGCCGCGGGCTGGACCGGCGACACGGAGTACGTCGAGCGTTCCAGCTTCTCGATGGAAGGGGCGCGGGTCGCCGCGACCAAGTTGGTCGAGCGGGGCGTGACCGGCATCATCTGCGCCAGCGATGTGTTGGCCCTGGGCACCATCCGGGCCGCCCGGCGGCTGGGGCGTACGGTGCCGACCGAGGTGTCGGTGGTCGGGTTCGACGACTCCGCGTTCATGACCTGCACCGACCCGCCGTTGACCACGGTGCGGCAGCCGATCGAGACGATGGGGCAGGCCGCGGTGGACCTGCTGGTCACCCAGATCGAGGGGGCCGGCGTGCTGCACGACGAGTTGCTGTTCGAGCCCGAACTGGTGGTCCGCGGTTCCACCGCGCCCGCCCCCGGCCGCTGACCCGGGCCACCCCGGCCGGTCGCCCGCCGGCCACCGTGCCCGCCGCCGACCATCGCGGCGGAGGCTGACCGACGGTCCGGCCACCGGCCGCCTCGCTGGTTGAACGACGCTCCGGCCGCCGACCGCTCCTCGCGGTCGGCGGCCTTTCGTCGTTCCCCGAGTGGAGCGGCGACCAGGGGTGGCGCGCTCGGTCGAGCCGCCGCCTCCAAAAGGCGCGCAAAGGCCCAGATTCCGGTCGCCTTCCAGGAGCTGTTCACATCTCTCGCCCGAAAGTCGCATCCTTTCAAAACAGGGTCGGAATCTTGCCGTAATGAGTCCTCCTCGCTACAGTGACTCCACTCACACCTGGCCCCGGCGTAGCTACGGAGGGTCAGGTTGCGGGGCGGATACAGAGCAGTAGCAGCGCATCGTCGCGGTGGCGATCACCGCAGGTCAGCGAAGGTCATGCAGACACCCGTTCCCGAAGGGATGGACAGATGTCCGTACCGCAGTACCGGAAGGCTGCGGCGTTAGCGCTCGTGGCCGGCCTGGGGCTCAGCCTCACGGCATGCTCCACCAAGAGCGACGACGACGACTCGAACGCCGGCGGCAAGGTCACCATCACGGTCGACTGTCAGCCGGTCGGCTCCCAGAAGGAGCTGTTGCAGAACTGGAACGCCGATGTCGTGGAGTTCCAGCGGCAGAACCCGGACATCGTCATCAAGAGCGTGAGCGTCGGCGAGCAGTGCAACAACCCGCCGGACTTCACCGCCCGGCTGGCCGGCGGCACCGTGACCGACGTCTTCTACGGGTACATGACCGACCTCCAGCAGGTGCTGGACTCCGGTCAGGCGATGGACATCACCGAGTTCGCCAACAAGGAGACGGTGCCGACCTGGGACAGCGTCGACCCGGCGCTCAAGGAGGTCTTCAGCGACGGCGGCAAGCTCTACGGCGTCCCGGTGAAGAACTACTCGATGGGCCTGGTCTACAACAAGGTCCTGTTCCAGCAGGCGGGGCTCGACGTGAACAACCCGCCCAAGACGTGGCCCGAGGTCCGGGCGGCGGCCAAGAAGATCTCCGCGCTCGGCAACGGCATCGCCGGTTACGCCGAATACAGCGCCGGCAACACCGGAGGCTGGCACTTCACCTCGCTGCTCTACTCCCAGGGCGGCCAGGTGCTGACCCCGGACGGCAAGAAGGCCGACTTCAACAACGCGATGGGCAAGCAGGTCCTGCAGAACCTCAAGGACATGCGGTACGGCGACAACAGCATGGGTAGCCGCCAGTTGCTGCAGTGGGGCGACCTGCTGACCAACGCCGCCGCGGGCAAGGTGGGCATGTTCATCGGCGCGCCGGACACCACCCAGGCGATCGTCAGCCAGTTCCAGGGCAAGTTCCAGGACTGGGCGATGGGCCCGCTGCCCGGCCAGGACGGCCCGGCGAAGGCGACGCTCGGTGGCGGCGAGGGCTACTTCTTCAAGAAGGGCCTCTCTCCCGAGCAGGTCAAGGCCGGTCTGAAGTGGATCGCGTACCAGAAGCTGACGCCGGGCAAGGGCCAGTTCGACTACGTCCGGGCCAAGCCGCAGAACTACCCGGTCGGCCTGCCCCAACCGCTGCTCTTCGCCAACGGCAGTGAGGCGCAGAAGCAGGAGCTCGAGCTGCGCAAGGCGAACGCGAACGTCGACACCGCGAACTTCGCGGTCTTCGAGGCGAACCCGGTCCCGATCAAGGGCGAACCACGCAACGCGCAGGCGATCTACGCGGTGCTCGACGCGGCGATGTCCGGGGTCCTGACGAACCCGAACGCGAACATCGACGCGCTCCTCAAGACGGCCGAAGACAAGGTCAACCAGCTTCTCGCCGCCGAGAGCTGACCCGACGGGTGGGGGCCGGCGCGCCGGCCCCCACCCCAGCGCGCCGCACCGTCCGGTCACCGACTTCGCAGGAGTTGTCTTGGCGATCACCACCCTCCCGGGGACCACCAGGAAGACGCGTCGCCCGCCGTCCCCGGCAGGGCCGCAGCGTACGAGCCTCGGCCGCAAGGTACGGGACAACCTGACCGGGCACGCGTTCCTGATCGGTGCGGTGCTCTGCTTCGCCGTCTTCTCCTGGTACCCGATGGTCCGCGGCGTCGTGATGAGCTTCCAGCGCACCCGGCGCGGCGAGACCACCTGGGTGGGCTGGGACAACTACGTCCGCATCCTCGACGACCCCAGCTTCTGGACGGCCTGGCGGAACACGTTCTACTTCACGGTCCTCGCGCTCGTCCTCGGGTACGCCGTCCCGTTCTTCGTGGCGATCCTGCTCAACGAGTTCCGCCACGCCAAGGGGTACCTGCGGATCCTGGTCTACCTGCCGGTGATGCTGCCGCCGGCCTCGGCGCTCTTCCTCTTCAAGTTCTACGCGTACGACCCGAGTGAGGCGGGACTCTTCAACGCGATCCTCAAGGCCCTGCACCTGCCGACATCGCAGTGGATGCAGTCCCCCGAGATGACGATGCCGGCGATGGTGATCGCGTCGACCTGGATGAACATGGGCAGCGCGGTGCTGATCTACCTGGCGGCGCTGCAGAACATCCCCGGCGAGCTCTACGAGGCGGCCGAGCTCGACGGCGCCGGGATCTGGCGGCGGATCCGGCACGTGACCATCCCGCAGACCCGGCTGATCCTCCTGCTGCTGGCGATGCTGCAGATCGTCGCCACCATGCAGCTCTTCATCGAACCACTGATCCTGGCCAACGGCGCGGGCGCGGAGGACTCGGCGACCTCGGTCGCGTACCTCATCTACCAGCACGGGTTCTTCCAGAACGACCTCAACGGCGCCGCGGCGCTCGGCGTGATCATGCTCGTGGTGCTGGCCGCCTTCTCCGCCGTCTACGTGCGGTTGACCGCGAATCAGGACTAGGACGGACGAGGAATGGCACAGGACTCCGGGACCCGGACGCTCATCTCCCACGCCCAGCTCCGGCGGGGACGCGGCAGGGTGATCTACTGGGCGCTGCTCACCGTCGTCGTGGTGGTGTTCACGCTCGTCTTCCTCGGGCCGCTCTACTGGATGGTCACCGGCGCGCTCAAGTCCGGCCAGGAGATCGCGCAGACCCCGCCGTCGCTGTTCCCGAAGGATCCCCAGCCGCAGAACTACGTCGACGCGTGGAACAACCTGGACCTCGCCAAGTTGCTGTTCAACACCTTCTACTACGCGGCCGGCGCGGTGCTGTTCCAACTCGTCCTCGACACCGCCGCGGCGTACTCCCTGTCGAAGCTTCGACCGATCCTCGGCAACGTGATCCTCGGCCTGATGCTGGCGACCCTGATGATCCCGGCGATGGTGCTCATCGTCCCGCAGTACGTGACCGTGATCGACCTGCCGATCCTGCACCTCAACCTGCTCGACTCGCCGTTCGCGATCTGGCTGCCCCTGGTCGCGAACGCGTTCAACATCTTCCTGCTGAAGCGGTTCTTCGACTCGATTCCGGAGGACCTGATGGCGGCGGCCCTCATGGACGGGGCGACGCCGCTGCGCACGCTCTGGTCGATCATCCTGCCGATGTCGCGCCCCATCCTCGGCGTGGTCTCGATCTTCGCGGTGACCGCGGTGTGGAAGGACTTCCTCTGGCCGAAGCTGGTCATGCCGTCGCCCGAGACCCGGACGGTCAGTGTCGGGATCTACGCCTTCTCGGGCGGTACGCCGATGAACGTGGTGGTCGCCGCTTCGGTCATCGCCGCGATCCCGACCGTCATCGTCTTCCTGATCTTCCAGCGGAACATCATGTCCGGCCTGACCACCGGCAGCCTGAAGGGATGACCCGACGATGCGGACGTTGAGCGGCGCGGCCGCGGGCGGGCTCGATGAAGGGCCGAGCGCGCCGGCGTACCACCAGCGCGACCTTCGCGGCGAACGACGACCGTTCGCCCGACACATCCAGGTCCGGCGAACCCGCCGACGTACCGACGCAGAAAGCAGGTGCTCGTGTCCACAGTAGACGACCTTCGGTGGTGGCGCGGCGCGGTGATTTACCAGATCTACCCGCGCAGCTTCGCCGACGCCGACGGTGACGGGATCGGTGACCTCGCGGGTATCCGGCAGCGCCTGGCGTACCTCGCCGGCCTCGGCGTGGACGCGATCTGGTTCAGCCCCTGGTATCCGTCCCCGATGGCCGACGCCGGCTACGACGTGGCCGACTACCGCGACATCGACCCGGTCTTCGGCACGCTGGCCGAGGCGGAGGCGCTGATCGCGGAGGCACACGCGCTGGGCATCAGGACCATCGTCGACGTGGTGCCGAACCACTGTTCGGACGCGCACCCGTGGTTCCAGGCGGCACTGGCCAGCCCGAACGCCCCCGAGCGGGAGCTGTTCTGGTTCCGTCCGGGCCGCGGCGCGGACGGCTCCGGCAAGCCCACCGACTGGGTCTCCCCGTTCGGCGGCGACACCTGGACCCGCACCACCAACCCGGACGGCACGCCGGGGGACTGGTACCTGCACCTCTTCGCGCCCGAGCAGCCGGACTTCAACTGGGACCACCCCCGGGTGCGCGCCGAGTTCGAGGACATCCTGCGGTTCTGGCTCGACCGGGGCGTGGACGGCATCCGGATCGACTCCGCGGCGATGCTGGCCAAGAACCCGACGCTGCCCGAGGCGACGCCGGACGGGCCGAACCCGTTCGTCGACGTGGACGCGGTGCACGAGATCTACCGGAGCTGGCGGCGGATCACCGACGGCTACCCCGGCGAGCGGGCGCTGATCGGCGAGGTGTGGCTCCCCGACCACCAGCGGTTCGCCAACTACCTGCGCCCGGACGAACTGCACGCCGCGTTCAACTTCGACTTCCTCGGCTGCGCCTGGGACGCGGACGCCCTGCGCGCCTGCATCGACACGACGCTGGCCGCGCACGCCCTGGTGGACGCCCCGGCCACCTGGGTGCTCTCCAACCACGACGTCACCCGGCACGTCACCCGGTACGGCCGGGAGGACACCACGTTCAGCTTCGCGGCCAAGCGGGAGGGGATCGCCACCGACCTGGAACTGGGCACCCGGCGGGCCCGGGCGGCGGCGCTGCTCTCCCTCTCCCTGCCCGGCGCCGCTTACGTCTACCAGGGCGAGGAGCTGGGGCTCTGGGAGGTCGAGGACATCCCGCGCGAGCTGCGGCAGGACCCGATGTTCTTCCGCTCCGGCGGGATCGACCCCGGCCGGGACGGCTGCCGCGTCCCGATCCCCTGGTCCGGCGAGACACCGCCGTTCGGCTTCAGCCCGGACGACGCCACGGCGGCCCCCTGGCTGCCCCAACCGGCCGACTGGAAGGACCGCACCGCCCGCGCCCAGACCGGCGACGAGCGCTCGATGCTCGAGCTGTACCGGTCCGCGATCGCCATCCGCCGGGCCGACCCGGCGCTCGGCGACGGCGAGATGACCTGGCTGCCGGCCCCGGCCGGGGTGCTTGCCTACCACCGCCCGCCCGGCTTCACCTGCCTGGTCAACCTCTCCGACGCGGCGGTGCCGCTGCCCCCGCACACCGGGCGGCTGCTGGCCAGTGGCCCGCTCGACGACGACCTGCTCCCGCCGGACACCGCCGTCTGGCTGCGTACCGCCGAACCGACCGCGGCCGGACCCGAACCGGCCTGACCACCCGCGGTGCCGGCGGCCCCGTCCCGGCCGCCGGCACCGCGCCCACCCCGCCGGCCCCCACCGGCCCGCACCCGAGAAGGAGGTACGTCGCCCCAGCGCCACCGCACCGCACGGGGGATCTGGACTACCGACGAAAGGGAGAGCCCAGCTCATGCCCGACCACGCCACCGTCACCCCGCACCCACCCCGAACCGTCCGGCTCCGCACGGGGGTCGCCGCCCTCGCCGGTGCCGCCCTCACCGCGACATCGCTCACCGTCATCGCGCTGACCAGCACCGCCACCCCGGCCCAGGCGGCCGGGCTCTCCCCGTTCGACATTCCCGGCCGGGGCGCCACCGTCCCCTTCGTCGAGCACGAGGCCGAGGAGGTCGCGCACACCGGCACGAAGATCGGCCCGGACCGGCGGTACGGCACGCTGCCGTCCGAGGCCTCCGGCCGGGAGGCGGTCACCCTCGACGCGGTCGGCGAGTACGTCGAGTTCACCCTCACCGCGCCGGCCAACGCGGTCACCTTCCGGTACAGCCTGCCGGACAACGCCGCCGGCACCGGCCGGGACGCCAGCATCGACCTGCGGGCCAACGGCGCCCTGGTCAGGGCGGTGCCGGTGACCTCCCGGTACGGCTGGTACTACGGCGGCTACCCGTTCAACAACAACCCGGGCGACACCAACCCGCACCACTTCTACGACGAGACCCGGACCATGTTCGGGACCACCTACCCGGCCGGCACGAAGATCCGGCTCCAGGTCTCCTCGACCGCCCAGTCGCCCACGTTCACCATCGACCTGGCCGACTTCGAGCTGGTCGGCGACCCGATCACCAAGCCGGCCGGCGTCCTCGATGTGGTCACCGACTTCGGTGCCGACCCGACCGGCGCGACCGACTCCACCGCGAAGTTCCAGGCCGCGGTGGACGCCGGCCGGGCCCAGGGCCGGGCGGTCTGGATCCCGACCGGCACCTTCACGCTCTGGGACCACGTGGTGGTCGACGGGGTGACCCTGCGCGGGGCCGGGCCGTGGTACTCGGTGCTCGGCGGCCGGCACCCCACCGACCGCAAGCGCGCCGCCGGCATCTACGGCAAGTACGTCCCCGGCGGCGGCTACAGCGGCGGGATCCGGCCGCACGAGGCCGGTGGCCCGAGCCGCAACGTGACCCTGCGCGACTTCGCCATCATCGGCGACATCCGGGAGCGGGTGGACGAGGACCAGGTCAACGCCATCGGCGGGGCGATGTCGAACTCGGTGGTCGACAACGTCTGGATGCAGCACACCAAGGTCGGCGCCTGGATGGACGGCCCGATGGACAACTTCACCATCCGCAACAGCCGGATCCTGGACCAGACCGCGGACGGGGTGAACTTCCACTGGGGGGTCACCACCTCCACGGTGACCAACACCTTCGTCCGCAACACCGGCGACGACGCCCTCGCCATGTGGGCGCAGAGCGTGCCGAACGTCAACAACTCCTTCACCTTCAACACGATCGGCGTGACCATCCTCGCCAACCACCTGGTCACCTACGGCGGGCGGGACATCAGGATCACCGACAACGTGACCGCCGACTCGGTCACCAACGGCGGCGGCATCCACGTCGCCAACCGCTATCCCGGAGTGAACGGCCCGACCGCCGTCGCCGGCACGATCACCGTCGCCCGGAACACCCTGATCCGCAACGGCAACTCCGACTACAACTGGCGCTTCGGGGTCGGCGCGATCTGGTTCTCGGCGCTCAACGAGCCGATCCAGGGCGCGTCGATCACCGTCACCGACACCGACATCCTGGACAGCTCGTACGCGGCGCTGCACTGGATCGAGGGGGCCACCAGCGGGATCAGCTTCAGCAACGTACGCATCGACGGCGCCGGCACGTACGCCCTCCAGGTGCAGGCGCCCAGCCAGGTGTCGTTCACCAACGTACGGGCCACCGGGATCGCCCGGGCCAACCCGATCCACAACTGCGTCGGCAGCGGCTTCCAGATCACCCAGGGCGCCGGCAACTCCGGCTGGTACACGGCCACCCCGTACTGCGGGCCATGGCCGGAGCCGCAGTGGGGCGGCGGCCCGACCAGCCCACCCCCGACCACCAGTCCGCCGCCGACCACCCCGCCGCCCACCGGCGGGAACCTGGCCCTGGGCCGGCCGGTGACCGCCACCAGCTCGACCCAGACCTACGGCCCGGCCAACGCGGTGGACGGCAACGCCGCCAGCTACTGGGAGAGCGCCAACAACGCCTTCCCGCAGTCGCTCACCGTCGACCTGGGCGCGGCGCGCGCCGTCGACCGGGTGGTGCTGAAGCTGCCCGCCGGCTGGGAACGGCGCACCCAGACGCTGTCGATCCTCGGCTCCACCGACGGCTCGTCGTGGAGCACGCTCGCCGCCTCGGCCGGCCGCACCTTCGACCCGGCCAGCGGCAACACGGTCTCGATCGGCGTGCCGGCCGGTGACCGGCGGTACGTCCGGGTCACCGTCACCGGCAACACCGGCTGGCCGGCCGGCCAGGTGTCCGAGTTCGAGGTGTACGGCGGCGGCACGCCGCCACCGACCACCCCGCCCCCCACCACGACACCGCCGCCGACCGGCAACCTGGCGCTCGGCCGGCCGGTCGCGGAGACCAGCCACGCCGACGTGTACGTGGCCGCCAACGCGGTCGACGGCAACCCGAACACCTACTGGGAGAGCGCCAACCACGCCTTCCCGCAGTCGCTGACGGTCGACCTGGGTGCCGCCCGTCCGGTCGCCCGGATCGTGCTGAAGCTGCCGCCGTCCGCGGCCTGGCAGACCCGTACCCAGACGCTGTCGGTGCTCGGCTCCACCGACGGCTCGTCGTGGAGCACGCTCGCCGCGCCGGCCGGCCGCACCTTCGACCCGGCCAGCGGCAACACCGTCTCGATCGGCGTGCCGGCCGGCGACCGGCGGTACGTCCGGGTCACCGTCACCGGCAACACCGGCTGGCCCGCCGGCCAGCTCGCCGAGTTCGAGATCCACGCCACCTGACGTGTGGGCCGGGCCCCGTACGCCGACCGGGGCCCCCGCCCACGCCGCACCACACCCCCGCACACGCCTCTCCACGTCCCCGGAAGAAGGTGTCCCCCCACCATGTCCAGATTCCGTACCCGGGTCGTCGCGGCGCTCGCCGTGCTCGGCCTCGCCGTCACCGCGGCGCCCGCGCCACCGGCCGTCGCCGCCGGCGGACCCAACCTCGCCGCCGGTCGCAGCGCCGCGGCCAGCAGCGTCAACGGCCCGTACGTCGCGGCCAACCTCACCGACGGCAACCCGTCGACCTACTGGGAGAGCAACGGCGCCCTCCCGCAGTGGGCCCAGGTCGACCTCGGCTCGGGCCAGTCGATCGACCAGGTGAAGCTGAAGCTGCCGGCCGGCTGGGAGGCGCGCACCCAGACGCTGTCGGTGCAGGGCAGCGCGGACGGCAGCGGCTTGAGCACCATCGTCGCCTCGGCCGGCCGGGCGTTCAGCCCGGCCGGCGGCAACACCGTCACGCTCGACTTCCCTGCCACCACCACCCGGTACGTCCGGGTCGTGATCACCGCCAACACCGGCTGGGCCGCGGCCCAGCTCGGCGAGCTGGAGGTGTACGGCGCGGCGACCTCGTCGGCGAACCTGGCGTCGGGCCGGACCATGACCGCCAGCGCCCACGCGGACGTCTACGTCGCCGGCAACGCCAACGACGGCAACCAGGGCAGCTACTGGGAGAGCGCGAACAACGCCTTCCCGCAGTGGCTCCAGGTCGACCTCGCGGCCACGGTGAGCGTCAACCGGCTGGTGCTCAAGCTGCCCGCCGGCTGGAACGCCCGCACCCAGACGATCACCGTGCAGGGCGGCACCAACGGCTCGACCTTCAGCACCATCGTCGCGTCGGCCGGGTACGCGTTCACCCCGGGCGCCAACAACACCGTGACCATCACGTTCACCGCGGCCAGCACCCGCTACCTGCGGCTGCTCTTCACCGCCAATACCGGCTGGCCCGCCGGGCAGCTCTCCGAGCTGGAGGTCTACGGGCCGGCGACCGGCGACACCCAGCCGCCGTCCGCGCCCGGCAACCTGGCGTACACCGAGCCGGCGAGCGGGCAGATCCGGCTGACCTGGACGGCGTCCACCGACAACGTCGGGGTCACCGGGTACGACGTCTACGCCAACGGCGTCCTGCGGACCAGCGTCAGCGGGACCACGTTGACGTACACCGACAGCCAGCCGGCCGGCGCCACCGTCTCCTACCACGTCCGGGCCCGGGACGCGGCCGGCAACCAGTCGGCCAACAGCAACACGGTGACCCGGACCGGCGACACCGGCGACACGGTCGCGCCGACCGCGCCCGGCAACCTGGCGTACACCCAGCCGGCGACCGGGCAGATCCGGCTGACCTGGACCGCCTCCACCGACAACGTCGGGGTCACCGGGTACGACGTCTACGCCAACGGCGCGCTGCGGACCAGCGTCAGCGGGACCACGCTGACGTACACCGACAGCCAGCCGGCCGGCGCCACGGTCTCCTACTTCGTCCGGGCCCGGGACGCGGCGGGCAACCAGTCGGCGAACAGCAACACGGTGACCCGGACCGGCAGCACGCCGGGCGGCAGCAACCTCGCCGTCGACAAGCCGATCACCGCGTCCTCGGTGGTGCACGTCTTCACCGCCGCCAACGCCAACGACGACGACGTCACCACCTACTGGGAGGGTGCTCCCGGGGCGTACCCGAGCACGCTGACCGTCGCGCTGGGCGCGAACGCGAGCATCAGCGCGCTGGTGGTCAAGCTGAACCCCGACCCGGTCTGGGGGCCGCGCACGCAGACGTTCCAGGTGCTCGGCCGGGAGCAGTCCGCGTCCGGGTTCAGCACGCTGGTCGGTTCGGCGACGTACTCGTTCAGCCCGGCCAGCAGCAACACGGTGACCATCCCGGTGTCGGCGACGGCGGCCGACGTCCGGCTCCAGTTCACCGCCAACTCCGGCTCGTCCAACGGGCAGGTCGCCGAGTTCCAGGTGATCGGCGTGCCGGCGCCGAACCCGGACCTCACGATCACCGGGATCACCGCCACGCCCACCGCGCCGGTGGAGACCGACGCGATCACCCTCGCCGCCACCGTCCGCAACGCCGGCACGGCGGCCTCCGCCGCCACCACGGTCGGCTTCCAACTGGGTACGACGAAGGTCGGCACGGCCACCGTCGGCGCCCTGGCGGCCGGCGCGTCGACCACCGTCTCGGCGAACATCGGCCCGCGCAACGCCGGCAGCTACCCGCTCAGCGCGACGGTCGACGAGGCGAACACGGTCATCGAGCAGAACGAGGCGAACAACAGCCACACCAGTCCGAGCCCGCTGACGGTCAGCCCGGTGGCCAGCTCCGACCTGGTCGCCTCGGCGGTGACCTGGTCACCCGGCACGCCGAGCGCGGGCGCCACGGTCAGCTTCGCGGTGACCATCCGCAACCAGGGCACGGTCGCCTCGGCGAGCGGCGCGCACGGCATCACGCTGACCGTGCTCAACGACACCGGCGCCGTGGTCCGTACGCTGACCGGCTCGTACAGCGGCACCATCGCCGCCGGGGCGAGCGCCGGCCCGGTCAACCTGGGCACCTGGACCGCGGCCAACGGCCGGTACACGGTCCGGGTGGTGCTCGCCGACGACGCCAACGAGCTGCCGGTGAAGCGGCAGAACAACACCAGCGAGCGGTCGCTCTTCGTGGGCCGCGGCGCCAACCTGCCGTACGACATGTACGAGGCCGAGGAGGGCTCGGTCGGCGGCGGGGCGCAGGTGGTCGGGCCGAACCGGACCATCGGCGACCTGGCCGGCGAGGCGTCCGGGCGGCGGGCGGTGACCCTGAACAGCACCGGCGCCTACGTCGAGTGGACCACCCGGGCCCCGGCAAACGCCCTGGTCACCCGCTTCTCCATCCCGGACGCGCCGGGCGGCGGGGGCATCGACTCGACGTTGAACATCTACGTCAACGGCGTCCTGCACAAGCCGATCAGCCTCACCTCGAAGCACATCTGGCTGTACGGCGCGGAGGCCAGCCCGACCGACTCGCCCAGCGCCGGCCCGCCCCGGCACATCTACGACGAGGCGAACGTGCTGCTGAACTCCACCATCCCCGCGGGCAGCCGGATCCGGCTCCAGAAGGACCCGGCGAACAGCACCACGTACGCCATCGACTTCGTCAACCTGGAGCAGGTGGCGCCGCGGGCCAACCCGGACCCGGCCCGGTACCGGGTACCGAACGGGTTCAGCCACTCCGACGTGCAGAACGCCCTGGACGCGGTCCGGATGGACACCACCGGCACTCTGGTCGGCGTCTACCTGCCCGCCGGCACGTACGAGACCGCGCAGAAGTTCCAGGTCTACGGCAAGCCGGTCAAGGTGGTCGGTGCGGGCATGTGGTTCACCCGCTTCCAGACGCCGACCAGCCAGCAGAACACCGATGCCGGTTTCCGGGTGGAACCCTCGGCGAGCGGGTCGTCCTTCGAGCACCTGGCCTTCTTCGGCAACTACACCAACCGCATCGACGGGCCGGGCAAGGTCTGGGGCGAGTTGAAGGACGTCGACAACATGACCCTGGACAACGTCTGGGTCGAGCACACGGTCTGCGCGTACTGGGGGGTGAGCGTCAGCGGCCTGAAGATCACCAACAGCCGCTTCCGGAACACCTTCGCCGACGCGGTGAACATGACCAACGGCAGCACGAACAACCTGGTCAGCAACTCCGAGGGCCGGTCGAACGGGGACGACGCGTTCGCGCTCTTCTCGGCCATCGACCAGGGTGGGGCGACGGCCAACCACGGCAACGTCTTCGAGAACCTGACCGCCACGCTGACCTGGCGGGCGGCCGGGATCGCGGTGTACGGCGGCTACGACAACATCTTCCGCAACCTCTACATCGCGGACATGCTGACGTACTCCGGCATCACGATCAGCTCGCTGGACTTCGGCTACCCGTTCATCGGCTTCGGGGCCAGCCCGCCGACCCAGTTCCAGAACATCTCGCTGATCCGGGCCGGCGGCCACTTCTGGGGCGCGCAGACCTTCCCGGCGATCTGGGTCTTCTCGGCGTCCAAGGAGTTCCGCGGCATCCGGGTGTCCGACGTGGACATCGTCGACCCGACGTACTCGGGAATCATGTTCCAGACCAAGTACACCGGGGGCCAGCCGGAGAACCCGATCACCGACACGGTCTTCACCAACGTGTCGATCTCGGGGGCGCGGCGCAGCGGTGACGCGTTCGACGCCAAGTCGGGCTTCGGCATCTGGGTCAACGAGATGCCCGAGGCGGGCCAGGGCCCGGCCGTCGGCTCGGCCACCTTCGTGAACCTGCGGCTGACCGACAACTGGCAGGACATCCGCAACACCACGTCCACCTTCACCATCAACCGCAGCTGACGCGGCACGACCCGGGCGCCGTCGGGAGGACCCACCCTCCCGGCGGCGTCCGCCGTTCCGGGCCGCCCCTCGGGTTGCGGCAGGACTGGTTCAGTCGGCCGGGGCGCCGTGCCGGCCCGCTCCGGCCGCGAACCGGGCCGCCCCGGCCGCCGCGTCGACGGCCAGCGAGTCCATCCCGTACGCCAGCTCGGTGGCCAGTGCCGCCGGCTCGGGCAGGCCGGCGCCGGCCAGCACCGCGGCCCGGTCATTGCGCAGGCAGGTCTGCGGGTGCCGGGCGATCTCGGCGGCCAGCCGCTCGGCCGACGCCCGCGCCTCACCCGGCCCGACCAGCCGGTTCACCAACCCCATGGCGTACGCCTCCGCGGCCGGAACCGGCCGGCCGGTGAGGATCAGGTCCATGGCACGACTCTCCCCGATCAGCCGGGGAAGCCGGACCGTCCCGCCGTCGATCAGCGGCACTCCCCAGCGCCGGCAGAACACCCCGAGCACTGCGTCGGACTCGGCGACCCGCAGGTCGCACCAGAGCGCCAGCTCCAGCCCGCCGGCCACGGCGTACCCGGAGACAGCGGCGACCACCGGCTTGGTCAGGGTCATCCGGGTCGGGCCCATCGGGCCGTCGCCCTCCGCCTCGACCCGGTTGCCGCTCGGGGTGCCGATCGCCTTCAGGTCGGCGCCGGAGCAGAACGTGCCGCCGGCGCCCCAGAGCACGGCCACCGCCGCGTCCGGGTCGGCGTCGAAGGCGCGGAACGCGTCGGCCAGCGCCCGGGCGGTCGGCCCGTCGACCGCGTTGCGCGCCGCCGGCCGGTCCAGGATCACCGTGGTCACCGGCCCGTCACGCTCGACCCGTACGCCCATCGGGACAGCATGCCCCCGGCGCTGTCGGCACGCCAGTGGGCCCCCGGCCGGTCTCCGGCGACCGGGCGCAGGGCTAGCATGACCGACGGCACGATCATGCGAGCCCCGCGCGAGCGGGGAGAATCGGGAAGCCGGTGGAAATCCGGCACGGGCCCGCCGCGGTGACCGGGGAGCCACCGTCCACGCGCAGCAGCGCAGCCACTGGCCCGAGGGCCGGGAAGGCGGACGGCCAGGCGTCGATCCGGGAGTCCGAAGACCGGCCTCGCGTCCGGTGCCCACGCGCAGGCGTGGGCCGAGCGCAGCGGGAGCCTGCCCTGAACACCGAGCTGTACGACGTCATCCACCGCCGCCGGGACGTGCGTGCCCAGTTCACCGGCGCGCCGGTGCCCGAGGAGGTCCTGCACCGGATCCTCACCGCGGCGCACGCCGCGCCGAGCGTCGGTTACTCCCAGCCCTGGGACTTCGTCGTGGTCCGCGACCCCGAGCTGCGGCGGCGCTTCCACGACCACGTACGCACCGAGCGCGAGACGTTCGCCGCCACGCTGGACGGCGCGGCGGCCGAGACCTTCGCCCGCATCAAGATCGACGGGGTGCTGGAGTCGACCCTGTCGATCGTGGTGACCTACGACCCGGCCCGGGGTGGGCCGGCCGTGCTGGGCCGGCACGCCATCGCCGACACCGGGCTCTACTCGGTCTGCCTGGCCATCCAGAACCTCTGGCTGGCCGCCACGGCCGAGGGGCTCGGCGTCGGGTGGGTGTCCTTCTACCGGGAGCCGTGGCTGGCGGACCTGCTCGGCATCCCGGCCGGCATCCGGCCGGTGGCCTGGCTCTGCCTCGGCCCGGTCACCCACCTCGAGTCCGTGCCCGACCTGGCCCGGCACGGCTGGCGGCGGAAGCGCCCGCTGGCCGACGCGATCCACCACGACCGCTGGGCCGCCCCGGCCGGCTGACCCCACCGCCGCCGGATCCGCAGCGGCGCCCGGTCGTCACGCGCCGCTGCGGATCCGTCACCGGCGACCGGTTTGCGACCGCGAACGCCGGGAAGTCGGTACGGGTGCGAGCACTGTTGACGAAGATCGAGCAGAACACCCGGCTGGACCGGGTCGGTGACCGGTTGCAGCGCGCAGTCCAGGCGACCCTGCGCCCGCAGCGGGTTCGCGACCTGTTGCACGGCGTCTGGCTGGGCCACCCGCTGCACCCCGCGATGGTGCAGGTGCCGGTGGGTGCGTGGATCAGCGCGGCCATCCTGGACGTGCTGCCCGGGCAGCAGCGGGCGGCCACCACGCTGACCGCGGTGGGCACGGTGAGCGCCCTGCCGGCGGCGGTCGCCGGCCTCAACGACTGGGCGGCACTCGCCCCCGACCAGCGCCGGGTCGGCCTGGTGCACGCCGCGTCGAACAGCGTCGCGCTGATGTTCTACGCCGGCTCGGTGAGCGCGCGTCTCCGCGGCCGGCACGGGCTCGGCCGGGCCCTCGGCATGATGGGGCTCAGCGCGGCGAGCATGGGCGCCTACATCGGCGGGCACCTGGCGTACAAGCAGGGTGCGCAGGTCAACCAGAGCATCTCCGAGCTGCACCGGATGAGCGGCGGTTGGCACCCGCTGGGTGACATGGCGGCCCTGCCGCAGCGGCAACTGCTCACCCGGGAGATCGACGACGTGTCGGTGATCCTCTACCGGCACGGCGACGACGTGACGGTGATGCTGGAGCGCTGCCCGCACCAGAGTGGCCCGCTCGGCCAGGGCGAGGTGCAGGTCGTCGACGGGCACGAGTGCGTGGTCTGCCCGTGGCACGGCAGCACGTTCCGGCTCAACGGCGGCGAGGTCGTGCACGGCCCGTCCGGCAACGACCAGCAGATCCTGCCGACCCGGGTGCGCGAGGGCGTGCTGGAGGCCCGGCTGCCCTGATCCGTGGCACGCGGGGCGCCGGTCGGGTCCAGAGCGGCGAAGCCGGCGGACCCCTGCGCGCCGGACCTCCCGAGCCAGGCAACGCCCAGGGCGTGATGACGCTCCGGCACAAATGTGCCGGAACGTCATCAGGTTCGTGCGGATGGTCGCCCGGGCGGGCGCGGAGCGGTCGTCGGAAGGTATCGCCCGCTCCGGTCAGCCGGGCTGGTCGCGGCGGTGCCGGCCGATCGGGATTTCACCAGCGCGGACGGTGGCCGGGCGGCGGCGCAGGCCGAGGACCGCGCCGCCGCGCCAGGTCACCGTCCAGTACGTGGTGGCGCTGACCCGGTACGTGCCGGCCTTCGGGTAGCCGGCGTGGTAGCCGCAGTCCGGCGAGGTCTTCCCGGCGCGGGGCCCGGTGGCCGAGTACGCCGTGCCGGGGCCGGTGCAGGTCACCTTCCGGCCGTTGCCCATGTCCCACACGATCCGGTCCACCTTCGCCTCGATGAAGACGGTCAGTCCGCGGTCCTCCGCGTCGGCGTGCAGCGGGCCGAAGTAGTCCTCGCCCGGGCTGGCCCACATCCACACCGGCAGGCCGACCAGCCCCGGCCCCTTGCTCTTGCGGGGTGCCACCGCCACCCGGGGCGGGAGCAGCCGGATGGAGGCGAGTGCCCGCCGGGCCAACTCCTCCGGATCCGGCGGCGCGCCGAACCCGGGCGGCGGGGAGTCCCGCAGCACGGTGGTTTGGTCACCCAGGTCGCCGCCGTTGCAGGTGCGCACGTACCACTGCTGGCCGGGCGGCGTGTTCGCCGGTTGCGGCTGGGCGAGCTTGTAGTAGCAGCCGTCACCGTTGTTGAACCAGCCGAGCAGGTCGTCGTAGCAGGGAATGGTCCGGCCGTGCCACTGGCACGTGCCGCCGCCTCCGCCGCCGGAGTCGCCACCCCCGCCGGTGTCGCCGCCACCGCCCGGGTCGCCGGGCGTACCCGGGTCGTCGTCCCAGACGCTGCAGTCGGGCTGGCCGGGCGGGCACTCGACGCCCGGGTCGGCCCGCCCCGCGGCGACCGCCGGCACGGTGACCCCGGCGGCCAGCAGCAGCGCCAGGCCGGCGCCGACGAGCGCGCGGCGGGCCGCCCCGGGCCGGGTACCACGGCCCGGGGCGGCCCTTCCTCCCCAGGTCAGCACGGCTGGTCCTGGTGGCCAGCGCCGGCGCTGATCAGCCAGCGGCCGTCGGGATAGCGGGTGGCGGTGGCGGTGGCCAGGTGCCGGCCACCGCCGGTGCGGGGGACGACCTTGTTGGTCGGGGCGTAGACCAGCCGGTAGCCGGTCGCGTCCAGGCAGTCCTGGATCTCCACGGTGGCCGGCTCGGCCGCCAGGTTGATCGAGGTCACCGTCGGCTGCGAACGCAGCGTCCCGGTACGCATCGCGCCGTGCTCCTTCGCCTCGCGAATGGCCACCCGGACCCGGGTCAACAGTGGATCGGCGAGGAATCTGGACAGTCCCGGATAATGCGGATCGCTTCGTCGGCTGGCCGTACGGGATGCGTCGAGATAACCGGAATACGCGGCCAGCGCCGCTTTCTCCGCCGCCTGTTCCTCTGCCTTCCGCTCCGCCGGAGCGGGCGCCTTCCGGTCGCCGGCCGGCCAGCCGGCCGTCCCCTGCTCGGTTCCGCAGGCGGTTGCCGAACCGACCGCCGCGACCGTGAGCAGGCCCGCCATCCAGCGGCTGAGCTGCCGTCCTAGCACCGTCGTGCCTCCTCGGTGATGACCTGGGAGCCGCCGTCGCGGTGACCTCCGGGCATGCGGCAGCGCGGCCGGATCCGCCAGATCCGGTGCCGTGAATTACCCAGCCGCATTTACCGTTATGGATTACTTACGAATGCACGTTCCAGAAAGCATCCTGTCGGTTGAACGTGTGCTGCGTCACACCCAAGGGGCGAGCATGGGCTGACGTCCGCCGATGCAACAGAGGCAATTCATTCGAATACCGAGCGTGATGACGGGTGGTGGCGACGGGTGTACGGCGTCGGGCGGCGGGAAGAGCGCAGCCGAGGGAACGTGATCACGTTGCGGCGTTCGGGTGATGGGTTTCCCACGCCCCGTCGGGCCCGTGTCGCCGCCGGAGCGGGGCGGGCCCGACGCGGCATCTGGCCCGATCCGTCCCCCGGTCGCGCCGCCCTGGCCAGGCGCTACTTCCTCTCGCTGGGAATCCCGTCAATGCAGAAGCTGGACTTCCCACGTGGCGCGGACTGTGTCGCCGGGCGCCCGCGACGCGCCGCCGCTCGTCACACCCTCCGGTGGCTGGCACTACCGTCCGTGTCGGCCGTCGCGCATCCCGTCCCCGGTCGGCACCGCGCCACGGGTCTCCCCGGCCGCCATTGCGAGGGGCGGGGACGGCGGTGACCGGGCCCGCCGAAGGGCTCGACCGGGCGACCGGCGGCGGGCCCGACCTCGCCCCGACCTCGCCGGAGGTCCGCCCGCGCCACCGGCCGGGCCGCCTGGCCGCGCTGGCGCTCACTCCGCTTCTTCGGCTGGCCGCGATCCGGTACGCCGTACCGCCGGGCGAGCCCGACCGGACCGGCTGCGACCGCTGCGCCGCCCCGATCGGGCTGGACCGCCCGTGGCCGGCGCTCGCCCCGCGCGCCCGGTGCGGCGGCTGCGGAGCCCGGGTCGGCCCACCACCCGGCGCCGTGGAACTGGCCGCGCTCGCGGCGGCGGCGCTGCTGGCGCTGGCCGCCCCGCCGCCGGCCGTGCTGCCCGCCATCGCCTGGTGGTTGGGTTGGGCGGTGCCGCTGGTCTTCGTGGACCTGGCGGTGCACCGGCTGCCGGACCGGCTCACCTGGCCGGCCGCGGCCGGGACGTGGCTACTGCTCGGGGTGGCCGCGCTGGCCGGGGCCGGTCCGGCGCCCTGGCTGCGGGCCACCGCCGCCGGGCTCGGGCTGGCGGCCTTCTTCGCGGCCAGCACGCTGCTGCTCGGTCACCGGGGCTTCGGCCTCGGCGACGCCAAGCTGGCGCTGGGCGCCGGCGCCCTCCTCGGCTGGTACGACGGGGCGCTGCCGGTGGTCGGGCTGCTGCTCGCCGTCACCACCTCCGGGCTGGTCGCGCTGGGGCTGCTGATCGCCCGCCGGGTGCGCTGGTCCAGCCATCTCCCGTTCGGCCCGTACCTGGTGCTCGGCACCGCCGGCGCCCTGCTCCTGGCCCGGTTGTAGCGATTTGCGGGCATCGGCCCGCTCGCGCGGGCCGTACGCAGATGTGCGGACGGGGGTTCGGCGGTCCAGACGTGCGGGGCGCCGCACCGGTTCAGCGCGAGTGACCCAGGTCACATCAGATGAACTTTCACCTTCCCGTCACGTCCGGAGCCCTCGGATACCTCTCGCGTTCATCCAGGGAGAATGATGCGTTCAGTTCGTAAGTTATCGGCGCTGGCACTGCTGGTGCTGGGCGTCTCGGCGGTGGCTCCGGGCGGTGTGCCGGCATCGGCGCAGCCCCGGTCCACCAAGCCGGCGACCACACCCCCGGTCGCGGCCAAGCCCCGGGCGGTCACTCTGCTCACCGGCGACACCGTCCACCTCAGCACCGTGAACGGCCAGACGACTGTCGACGTCGTGCCGGGCAAGGGACGGGAGAAGATCCCGTTCATCACCCACAGCGCCGGCAAAGACGTGCGGGTCATCCCCGCGGACGCCGTCGGCCTGCTCAACCGCGGCAAGCTCGACGCGCGGCTCTTCGACATCTCGAAGCTGGTCGACTTCGGCTACGACGACGACACCCGGGCCACCCTGCCGCTCATCGTCCAGCACCGCAGCGGCGCCCCCGCCGGCCTCACCGGCGCCCGGATCACCCGGAAGCTCTCCGGGGCGAGCGCTGTCGCGGAGAGCCGCGCGGACGCGGTGTCCTTCTGGAACAACGTCACCTCCGCCGGGAGCGGCACCGAGCGGCAACTGCGGGCCGGGCTCGACAAGGTCTGGCTCGACGGGCTGCGCCAGCCGACCCTCGACGTCAGCGTCCCGCTGACCGGCGCGCCGCAGGCCTGGCAGGCCGGCTGGACGGGAGCGGGGGTGAAGGTCGGCGTGATCGACACCGGCGTCGACCAGACCCACCCCGACCTGGCCGGCCGCGTCGCCGCGGCGGAGAACTTCACCGCCGACCCGGACCCCCTCGACCGGGTCGGCCACGGCACCCACGTCGCCTCCACCATCGCCGGCACCGCGGCCGCGTCGCAGGGCCGCTACAAGGGCATGGCGCCCGACGCGACCCTCTACAGCGCCAAGGTCTGCATGGAGGAGGGCTGCCCGGAGTCGGCGATCCTGGCCGGCATGACCTGGGCGGCGGAGCAGGGCGTCAAGGTCGCCAACATGAGCCTCGGCGGACCGGACAGCCCGGAGACCGACCCGATCGAGGCGGCCGTGGCCGACCTCACCCACCGCTACGGCGTGCTCTTCGTCGTAGCCGCGGGCAACAGCGGCGAGGCCGGCGAGTCCACGGTGAACTCGCCCGGCAGCGTGACCGAGGCGCTGACCGTGGGCGCCGTGACCAAGACGGGCTGGCTGGCCTCGTTCTCGAGCCGTGGCCCGCGCACGGGCGACGCCGGCATCAAGCCGGACCTCACCGCGCCCGGCGTCGGCATCCTCGCCGCCCGCAGCTCGACCTCCGGCCTGGAGCCGTACTACGAGAACCCGCAGTACACCAGCCTCAACGGCACCTCGATGGCCACGCCGCACGCGGCCGGCGCGGCGGCGATCCTGGCCCAGCAGCACCCGGACTGGACGCCTGAGCGGATCAAGTCCACGCTGATGGCAGCCGCCCAACCGAACGCCGCCATCGGCGTCTACGAGCAGGGTGCGGGCTTCCTCAACGTCGGCCGGGCGATCGAGCAGACCGTCACGGCGAGCCCGGTCAGCGTCGCCTTCGAGCGGACAGCCACCGCGCAGCAGCGCACGATCACGTACGCGAACAGCGGCTCCTCCGCCCTCACCCTGGCTGTGTCCCTCGACGCCAAGGACGCCGACGGCGCCCCGGCGCCGGCCGGCCTGTTCAGCCTCAGCGCCTCCTCGGTGACGGTCCCGGCCGGCGGCACGGCCACCGTGACCGTCAGCGTGCAGGCCGGCGCCGACCTGCCCGACCGCTACTTCGGCGGTGAGGTGACCGCCACCGGCGGCGGCGTGCAGGTGCAGACCCCGGTCGCGCTCGACATCGCCCGCAGCGAGCTGACCCTCAAGCTCGTCGGGCCGGACGGCGGAGCGCCCACGCCCGAGCAGGGCTGGGTGACCATCCTGACCGACCTGGACCGGAACGGCATCCTGGTCTTCGACAACCCCGTGGTCACCAAGCACCGGATCCGTCCGGGCCGTTACACGGTCCAGACCTACCTGTTGACCGGCGACCCGTACCTCCCGCACGTCGCTTCGCTGATGCGCCCGAGCCTCGACCTGACCACGGACCAGGCGCTCACCATGGACGCCCGCCTGGCGAAGCCGATCGCGGTGTCGGTGCCGAACCCGAAGGCCACCGCGGTTCATCAGGAGTTCGGCTGGACGATCCGGATCGAGCAGCCGCAGATCTGGGGCAGCAACGACCCGTTCGGCGTGCTGATGGGCATCCCCTTCGACCACCTGCGAACGGCGCAGATCGGGGCCGGCGAGACGGCCGGCTTTGTCTCCTACGTCAACGGGATGTGGGGCCAGGTGCGCCAGGGCAGCCTGCACAACAGCCCGTACGCCTACCGGGTCTACCTCTACGAGCCGGAGAAGATGATGACCGGGCTCACCCGCAAGCTGCGCGGGGACGACTTCGCCACGGTCCGCTCCCAGATCAGCGCGGACGTGGCCGACGTGCCCGTTGCGCGGACCGCGGTCGCGCACGCGCCCGGCAACTCGCCGATCTACCGCGACGAGCGCAACATCCCGCCGAGCTTCAGCTACGACGTGCCGAGCACCATCACGGAGTACTACAACCAGGACAAGCAGGCGGTGTGGAAGTCGACCTCGGCTCAGCTGAGGTACACGTACTACGAGTCGCCGTGGACCAGCTTCCAGCCCGGGCGCACGTACAACGTGAAGTGGGCCAACGCGGTGGCCGGGCCGGTCTTCCCGGAGCCGAACTTCGGCCAGCAGTTCGCCACCCGCTACTGGGGCGACCTGATCGGCGGGCCGGGGCCGCTGCACGGCGACGGCGCCGGGCACATGGGCTTCCGGCACACCGTCGGCGGCAGCGTGCAGGTGGACCTCTACCGCAACGGGGTCAAGATCGGCGACGCGAACGAGACGCCCTGGGTGTGGAACGTACCGGCGGAGACGGGTGACTACCGGCTGGCCGCGACCTTCCGCAGCGACCCGGCGTTCACCCTGTCGACCGTGGTCGACGCGGAGTGGACCTTCAAGTCCGAGCACGTGAGCGACGGCGAACTGGTGAAGCTGCCGATGACGGCGATCCGGTTCACTCCGGAGCTCAACATCAACAACCGGGCGCCGGCCAACCGGCTGTTCGAGATCCCGATCTCGCTCGACCGTCAGGTCGGGGCGGCGCCGGGCCAGACCAGCAGCTTGACCGTCGACGCGTCCTTCGACGACGGCAAGACCTGGCAGCAGCTGACCGTGCAGCGGTCCGGCGAGAAGGCGGTCGTCCGGGTGTACAACCCGGCCGGCACCGGCTTCGTCTCGCTGCGGGCCGCCGCCACGGACACCAGCGGTAACACGGTCAAGCAGACCATCATCCGCGCCTACCGGTACTGACGGTGGGCCCCGGACGCGGCGCCCACCGCCGCCGCGTCCGGGTCACCGGTGCCAGAGCAGCCGGTCGCGGATCCGTCGGGTCATCGGGGAGTCCGTCCCGTCGAGTTCGGCGAGGGCCTCGCTCCACGCCTGCCCGGCCAGGATCGGGTCGCCGTTGGCGGAGTGGAAGTCGCCGATGGAGACCAGGACCTCCGCGGTGTGGTGGGGGGCGCGGGCGTCGCGGAAAGTGGCGATCGCCTGCTGCCAGGTCGCCATCGCGTGCGGCAGGTCGTCGATCATCGAGTACGTGTGCGCCAGCCAGGCCTGGGTCGTGCCCAGCCCGTGCAGGTCGCCGAGGGCCTCGAACTGCCGCCACGCCTCGACGAACATGCCCAGCGCCTCGGCGTGCCGGCCGAGCCAGCCCTGGGCCCGGGCGATGATCAGCAGGGCATTGGTGGCGCCTCGCACGTTGCCCTCGGCGAAGAGGAGCGCCCGCGCGGCCTCGGCATGCCGGATCGCCTCGTGGTAGCGCCGCTGGGCCAGCCGGATCTCGGCGATGTTGTTCTCCACGTGGCCCTGCTCGGTGCGCCGGCCGAGCCGGTCGAAGAGCGCCCGGGCGTGCTGCAGATGCGACAGCCCGCGGTCGAGATCGGCCAGGAAGTAGCAGGCGCCGGCGAGGCTGCGGTGCAGCAGGGCCCGGGCGGTGACGTCGTCGTCCCCGGTCGCGGCGAGGGCGGTGCTCACCGCTGTCGCCCACTGCTTGAACTGCGCGGTGTCCTGGAAGAAGTTCTGCAGGGCCAGCGCGATCTGCCAGGCCGTGCGCGGCCGGCCGCGCTCCTCGGCCCGCGCGACGATGTCGGTCAGCACCCGCTGCTCGGCGGCGAACCAGGCCATCGCGTCGGCCCTACCGGTGAAGCCGCGCCCGGTCACCCCGCGCTCGGACGGCTCCGGCTCCGGCAGCGGCACCTGCGGCTGCAAGGGCAGATGCGCCGCGTACGCACTGAGCTGGTAGTAGTCGTGGACCCGCTCGATGGCAGCGTCCCGCTCCGCCGCGTCGTCGTGTTCCTCCCCGAGCTCCACGGCGTAGGCGCGCAGCAGATCATGCATCCGCCACCGGCCGTCGCCGGGCTGGACCAGCAGCTGCGCCCCGAGCTCGGCGAGCAGGCAGCGGGCGGAGCGCAGGGACAGGCCGCCCAGGGCGGCCGCCGCTTCCGTGCTCAGCTCCCCGGCCGGGTGCAGGGGCAGCAGCCGGAAGAGCCGGGCCGCCTCGGGAGTCAGGGCCCGGTAGGACCAGGAGAAGATCGCCTCCAGATCGGCGTGTGCGTCCCCGAAGCCGGCCAGCCGGCCGTCGGCCTCGGCCAGCTCACCGGCGACCGCGGGCAGGCTGAGCCCGGGCCGGCCGACGCTGCGGGTGGCGACCAGCGCCAGGGCCAGCGGCAGCCGGCCGCACCGCGCGATGATCTCGTCAACGGCGGCCGGGTCGGCGGCCGCCGCGTCGCCGAGCCAGCGGGTGAGCAGTTCGCGGGCCTCGGCGTCGGTCAGCAGGTCGAGGTGCAGCGGGTAGGCACCCGCCGGGCCGGCCACACCGGTGATCCGGCGGCGGCTGGTGGCGATGACGAGACTGCCGCCGGTGCCGGGCAGCAGGTGCCGGATCTGGTCCCAGCCGCGGCAGTTGTCGAGCAGGATCAGCATCCGGCGCTCGGCCAGGATGCTGCGGTAGAGGCCGGCCTGGGCGTGCAGCTCGGCCGGGATGGCGGCCGGCGCGACCCCGAGCGACCGCAGGAAGCCACGCAGCGCCTCCGCCGGTGTCATCACCGAGTCGCCGGAGTCGAAACCGCGCAGGTCGGCGTGCAACTGCCCATCGGGGTAGCGGGCGGCCAGCTGGTGGGCCAGGTGCACCGCGAGGGTGGTCTTCCCCACGCCGGGCATTCCGTCGATCACCAGGGCGGTGGTCCGCGGGTCTCCGGCCAGCAGCTCCTCCGCGGCGGCCACGATCGCGCGGCGGCCGGTGAAGTAGGGGTGGTCGGCCGGCAGCTGCGCCAGCGGTTCGGCCCGGGTGGGCTGCGACAACTCCAGCTCGGCTGACGGCCATGATTCGGCCTCCGCGCCGCTGGGCGGTGCTCCGGGCCGAATGAAGGCCGGTCTGACGCCGTGCCGCGACCTGGAGCCGTCAGCCGGGGCGTCGAGGTCGAGCAGGCTGTCCCGGGCCGCGCGTAGCTCGCCGCCCGGCAGGATGCCGAGTTCGTCGGCGAGCCGGTGCTCGATGTCGGCATAGGCCGCCAGGGCCTCGGCCCGCCGGCCGTCCGCGGCGAGCGCGAGCAGCAGCCGCGCCTGCAGTGCCTCGTCCAGCGGCTCGTACTCGGCGGCAAGCCGGATCGCGGGCAGCACCGCGTGGACGCGACCGGCCTGCAAGGCGGCGTCGGTCGCTGCCCGGACGGCCGCGAACCGCTCGCAGTCGACGGCAACGAACTCAGGATGGGACCGGCCGCCGGCCTGCAGGCCCGAGGCGCACCGGTCGCGCCACAGCCCCAGCGCCTCCCGGTAGAGCTCGACGGCCGGCTCGCCGGAGCTGGCACCGGCCTGGGCGACCAGGCGCCGGAAACGTAGCAGGTCGAGCGACTCCCCGTCGATCCGTAGCCGGTATTCGGCGCCGTCGCGGATCAGCACCGAGCCCGCCGCCCGGGTCGGCAGGCCCGGCTCGAAGCGCCGCCGGAGCATCCCGACATGCCGGTGCACCACATTGACCGCGCTGGGTGGGGGGTCGGAATCCCAGAGCAGGTCGACGAGTTCGGCGACGCTGACCGCGCCGCCGGCCCGGGTGAGCAGCAACGCCAGGATCAGCCGCTGCTGCCGGGTGCCCAGGTCGATCTCGGACTGGCCGCGCCAGGCCCGCACCGGGCCGAGAACGGCGAAAGAGAGCGGGCTGGTCATCTGGACGCGATCCATGGAGAGTTTGTTGCCACGATCGCCACAGCATGGCAGGGCCCGCCGAGACACGGGCGCGCGTTGCGGCTGTGAGCTTCGACTCAGCGGCCGGATCGCCGGCCGCCGGAGTCGTGCCTGCTCAGGCCGCCTTGAGGCCGGTCCGCAGGGCGCGCAGCGCATAGTGGGTCCGGGACTTCACCGTGCCGATCGGTACTCCCAGCCGGCCCGCGACCTCTTCCGGCGACCGGCCGACCAGATAGACCTCGGAGAGCAGACTGCGCTGCGCCGGGCTCAGCCGGCCGAGCGCGCGCCGGATGGCGTACGAGGCCAGGGCGGTGCCGGTGGTGTCGTCAGCAGCGGGAATCCAGGTCATGTCGACGAGATGGACCTCGGCCGGGCGGCCCCGCCGCAGCCGGACGCCATCGATGACGAGCCGCCGGGCGACGGTGAGCAGCCACCGACGGGCGGCATCGGGCTCGGCCGGCACCGAGTCGAGGTGCCGCCAGGCCCGCAGCATCGTCTCCTGGAGCAGATCCTCGGCGGTCTGCCGCTGGCCGTGGGTCAGCAGGAGCAGGAGACGCAGCACGGCACGGGCGTGGTCCGCATGCAGCGCGGTCATGCGCTCGGCCCGGCCGGCCGGTGATTCGTCGGATGCCCGGAGCACGGTTCACCCCCACAGGCAGGAGCAACGGTGAGTGCGTCACGAGCCTAGGGACGGTCGATGCGAATGGACTGACGTGCAAGTGCGAATCGAGTGCCGTCGCCGATCGCAACCGGTCACGGACGCGACGTGACCGCCGCGAGCAGGCCGGCCAGCCGCCGGCCGGTCCGGGTCTGCGCGTAGGGGATCAGGGCCAGCGCCTCCTGCCATGCCCGCACCGCGGCGTCCTGGTCGCCGGCGGCGGCTTGGGCGTCGCCGAGCAGCGCCAGCACCTCCGCGGCCGGCGCCGGCGCCGAGGCCTCCTGGTAGGCGTCGGCCGCCTCGCGCCAGCACTCGACTGCCTTGCCGGGCTCCCGGCGGGCGGAATGCACCTGGCCGAGCACCTCCCACGCCTCGGCGACACCCAGCCTGTACCGCGCGCCGCGCGACAGCGCCATCGCCTGCTCGGCGCAGCGCACGGCCTCTTCCTCCCGGCCCAGTTCGGCGTTGCTCGCGGCCATGATCACCAGGGCGTCCGCGCGCAGTCTGTCGTCTCCGGCCGCCCGTGGCTCCAGCGCCGCGCAGAGCGTCCGGACGACATCCTCATGTCGCCCCTGGGCGGCCAGGATCATCGCCCGGTTGATCCCGGCCCGGGTCATCTCGTCGTGCAGGCCGAGCCGGGCGAGCAGCTCGAGCGCCTGGTCGAGATGCCCGACCGCGGTCTCGTGCTCGTGCCGGAAGTAGGCCGCCCCGGCCAGGCTGCGGTGCATCCGGGCCTGCCCGACCAGGTCGCCGCCCGCCCGGGCGGCATCGAGAGCCACCTCGCCGGTCGTCGTCCAGTCGACCCACCGGCCGCTGCGGTCGAAGAAGTGCTGCATGCCCAGGGCGAGCTGCCAGGCGTCGGTGTGCCGGCCCTGCCGGGCGGCCCGGCCGACCAGGGCGATCAGGACCTGCCGCTCGGCGGTGAACCAGCGCATGGCGTCGCCGTGGCCGGCGAAGCGCAGCGGCGTCTCGCCGGGCCCCGGTTCGATCATCGGGTGGTGCTCGGAGGCCAGCACCCGCCGGTGCGCCTGATAACAGGTCGCCCGGTAGAACTGCAGGCAACGCAGCTCCGCGGCGGCGCGCTCGGCCGGGCTGTCGTTCTCCTCGCCGAGTTCGGTGGCATAGGCCATCAGCAGGTCGTGGGTGCGGTAGCGACCCGGCAGGTCCTCGCTGATCAGGTGCGCGCGGCTCAGCTCGCCGGTCAGCGCCCGCGCGGTCCGCAGCGGGACGCCGGCCAGGCCCGCCGCCCCGGCGATCGAGATGTCCGGGCCGGGATGGATCGGCAGCAGCCGGAAGAGCCGGGCGGCCGGGGCGGAGAGCGCCCGGTAGGACCAGGAGAAGCCGGCCCGCAGGCCGGTCTGCGGGTCGTCGCCGTCGAAGCCGTCCAGGCTCCCGGGCGCTCGGGCCAGCTCGGCGGCGATCTGCGCCGGTGGGGTCCCGGGCAGGCTCGCCGCGCGGGCGGCCACCACGGCCAGCGCGAGCGGCAGCCGCCCGCAGCTGGCGATGATGGCGTCGACCGCGGCCGGGTCCGCCGCAACCCGGCCGGCGCCGAGCGGCCGCAGGAGCGCCGCGCGGGCCTCGTCGACGCTCGGTAGGCCGACCGGCAACGGGTGGGCGCCGGCCGTGGTCAGCAGCGTGCTGAGCCGGCTGCGGCTGGTGACGATCACCAGACAGCCGGGGCTGCCCGGCAGCAGGTGCCGGATCTGCTCGGTGTCCCGACAGTTGTCGAGCACGATCAGCAGGCGTCGGCCGGCAAGGCTGCTGCGGTACAGGCCCGCCTGGGCGTGCAGCTCGGCGGGTATGCCCTGCTGGGGCACCCCGAGCGAGCCGAGGAAGCCGCGCAGCGCCTCGGTCGGGCTCATCGCCGGCTCCCGCCCGTCGTATCCGCGCAGGTCGACATAGAGCTGGCCGTCCGGGTAGTCGGCGGCGAACCCGTGGGCGAGGTGGACGGCGAGGGCGGTCTTGCCGATTCCGGGCATGCCGTCGATCGCGAGCACCGCCGGCCCGCCCGGGCGCGCGACCGCCGCGCGGGCCTCGGCGATGAGGTCGTCCCGGCCGCTGAAGAAGGGCAGGTCCGGCGGTAGCTGCGCGGGCCGGGGGAGGGGCGACGGCGACTCGGTACGCGCCGGCTGGGTGCGCTGGTGCAGCAGCCGGTCGTACGCCTCCCGCAGCTCCTCGCCCGGATCGATGCCCAGGTCGTCGGCGAGCCGGCGGCGCACCACCCGGTACATCTGGACGGCTTCCGCCTGGCGACCGTCGGCGGCGAGCGCCAGCAGCAACCGGCTCTGCAGCGACTCGTCGAGCGGGTGCTGCTCGGCGGCCTGCCGCAACGGCGCCAGCACCGAGCTCAGCCGGCCGCAGCGCTCGGCGGCGTCGGCGGCCTCGCGCACGGCCTCGGCGCGTTCGGCCTCCACGGCGAGGAACGCGGGATGCAGGCGGGAGGCCGGTTCCAGGCCCGCGGCGCACCGGCCGCGCCACAGCCGCAGCCCGTCGAGGGAATGCCGCAGCGCCGACTCCGGGTCGCCGTCCTGCAGGCTCCGGCTCGCCAGCCGGGTCAGCGACCGGAACTTCAGCAGGTCGAGGGAGTCCTCGTCGGCGCGCAGCCGATAGCCGGAGAGTTCCCGGAGGATGTGCCGGCCCGCCGACCGGGTGGGCAGGCCGGGCTCGAGCAGCCGCCGGAGCACCCCGACGTGCCGGTGCACGACGTTCGCGGCGCTGGCCGGGGCCTCCTCGTCCCAGAGCAGGTCGACCAGCTCGGCCAGGGACACCGACGAACCGGCCCGGACCAGCAGCAACGCGAGCACCAGGCGCTGCTGGCGGGCGCCCAGCCGCAGTTCGGCGCCGGCGCGGACGACCCTGATCGACCCGAGCACCGAGAAGCCGATCGTCTCGCCCGCCTCCGCCCGCACAGCGGCAACGGTAACCGCCGACCAGCCGCGCGGAGCTTCCGACCAGGGGGCCAGGGGCGCGACCGGTCAGCGGCGGGCCGGGCGGCCCAGGGCGTCGGCGACCGGACGCTCGGCGTGCCGGGACCAGCGGCGCAGCAGGTCGCCGCCCGGCGGGGCGAGCACGATCGTGACCACCGTCGCCACCAGCGCGCCGAGCAGTGCGCCGGCGACCACGTCGTGCGGGTAGTGCACGCCGACGAAGGTGCGCGAGAAGGCGGCCAGGGCCGCCAACGGCAGCGCGATCAGCCCGAGCCGGCGGGACAGCAGCAGCGTGACCGCGGCCAGCGCCCCCGCGATGGTGGAGTGGTTGCTGGGAAACGACCAGTCGCCGGTCGGCGGGCAACTGCTCGCCACGATCACCACGTCGGCCAGGGCCCGGCAGGGGCGCTCCTGGTCCACCACCGACTTCAGCCCCTCGCTGCACCCGTACGCCAGCACCACCGACAGCGGCGCGAGCAGCGCCACCGCCCGGTCCCGGGGCCCGCCACGGTGCCGGGCGACCGCCGCCGCCAGCAGCAGCGCGCCGAGCAGCAGGATCGCCCCCTCGGTGAAGTGCCCGGCGAACCACTGCACCGGTTGCGGGGTGTCCGCAGCGAAGTCGACGATGTTCTGGTACCAGTCGACGCTGATCTCCGGAACATCCGGCGTGCTGGTCTCAACCATGACTCACCTCACCAACTGTTCATACCGGGTTTACCGCGCAGACGAGGTTGGAACACCTCGACGGTCACCGCAGTGTGCGATGGTCGGGACGTCTCCCTGACCTTCGTCTCAGTGACCTCACAGCCGGGTCTGCTTCGATGGATGTCGGTACCTCGATCCAGGGAGGCGCTGTGCAGCACACCCCCACCGCCGATCGACCGCCGGCCGGGCCCGCGGCGGGGGACGACGAGAGCTGGCGGGTCCGGCGTACCGAGGCGGACCTGCACCGGCTCGCCGAGACCGAGTCGATCTTCGCGCTCGGCAACGGCTGGGTGGGCTGGCGCGGCAACCTCGACGAGGGCGAGCCGTACGGCATGCCGGGCAGCTACCTCAACGGCTTCTACGAGGAACGCGAGATCGGCTACCCCGAGGACGGGTACGGCTTCCCGCAGCTCAGCGACACGGTGGTCAGCGCGCCCAACGCCGCGCTGATCCGGCTCTGGGTCGGCGACGAACCGCTGGACGTCCGCACCGGCACGCTGCGCAGCCACGAGCGGGTGCTGGACCTGCGGGCCGGGACGGTCGAGCGGCACACCGAGTGGATCTCGCCGGCCGGCCACGGCGTCCGCATCCGCAGCACCCGGCTGGTGTCGCTGCCCCGGCGCCCGGTGGCCGCGGTGCGCTGGGAGGTCGAACCGCTGGATGCCGCGGTCGAGGTGCGGATCGTCTCCGACCTGCTGGCCAACGAACGGGTACCGGAGCGCTCCGACGACCCCCGGGCCGCGGCGGTCATCACCGACCCGCTGACCGCCGAGTACCGCCGCTGCGCCGGTTACGACGGGGTGCTGGTGCACCGCACCGAACGCAGCGGGCAGCGGGTCGCCGTCGCGGTGGCCCACCGGGTCGACACGCCGGACGGGTTCGGCTCGGGCGTCGACCGCGGCCCGGACCGGCTGCGCCTGACGCTGACCGGCACGCTGCACCCCGGCGAGCGGGCCCGGCTGGTCAAGTTCGCCGCGTACGAGTGCGCGCGGGTGGCCGCCACCCCGCCGGAGGAACTGGCCGACCTGGTCGTCCGGGAGGCGGACGCGGCCCGCGCGGACGGCTTCGACGCTCTGCTCGCCGGCCAGCGCGCGGCGCTCGACGCCGCCTGGCAGGTGGCCGACGTGCAGCTCGACGGCGACGCCGAGTTGCAGCAGGCGATCCGGTTCGCCGTCTTCCACCTGATCCAGGCCGGCCGGCCGGACGGCGACCGGACCATCCCGGCGAAGGGGCTGACCGGCAACGGCTACGACGGGCACGTGCTCTGGGACACCGAGGGCTACGTGCTGCCGGTGCTGACGTACCTGGCTCCGCAGCTGGCCCGGTCGGCGCTGCGCTGGCGGCACGCCCACCTGGCCGAGGCCCGGGAGCGGGCCGCGGAGCTGCGGCTGACCGGGGCGACCTTCCCGTGGCGCACCATCGGCGGCCGGGAGTGCTCCGGCTACTGGCCCGCCGGCACCGCCGGGCTGCACGTCAACGCCGACATCGCCGACGCGGTGCTGCGCTACGTCGCGGCCACCGGCGACGAGGAGTTCCTCGCCGAGACCGGGCTGGAACTGCTGGTGGAGACGGCCCGGCTGTGGCACGGCTTCGGCCACTGGTCCGACACCGGCACCTTCCACCTGCACGGCGTGACCGGCCCGGACGAGTACTCCGCCCTGGTCGACGACAACGTCTTCACCAACCTGATGGCCCGGCGCAACCTGCGCGGCGCCGCCGACGCCGTGGAGCGGCACCCCGGGCCGGCCGCCCGGCTCGGCGTCGACCCGGCCGAGGTGGCCGGCTGGCGGGCCGCCGCCGACGCGGTCTTCGTCCCGTACGACCGCAAGCGCGGGGTGCACCAGCAGTCGGCCGGCTTCACCGAACAGCCGGAGTGGGACTTCGCGAATACCTCCGACGACGACTACCCGCTGCTGCTGCACTTCCCCTACCTGGAGCTCTACCGCCGGCAGGTGGTCAAGCAGGCCGACCTGGTGCTGGCCATGCAGCGCTGCCCGGGCGACTTCACCGCCGACGAGAAGGCCCGCAACGTCGCCTACTACGAGGCCCGCACGGTCCGGGACTCGTCGCTGTCGGCCTCCCCGCAGGCGGTGCTCGCCGCCGAGGTCGGGCACCTCGATCTGGCGTACGACCTGTTCGCCGAGTCGGCGTTGCAGGACCTCGCCGACCTGGGCGACAAGACCGGTGACGGGCTGCACCTGGCGTCGCTGGCCGGGGCGTGGCTGGCGCTGGTGCAGGGCTTCGGCGGGCTGCGCGACGACCGTGGCGTGCTCTCCTTCGACCCGCGGCTGCCGGCGGCGATCCACCGGCTGGCGTTCCACCTGCGCTGGCGCGGCCAGCGGCTCCGGGTCACCCTCACCCGGGACGAGGCCCGCTACGAGTTGCCGGACGCCGACCCGCGGACCGCGGTGGAGCTGTGGCACCACGGCGAGCGGCTCCGCGTCACCGGCGGTTCGCCGGTGGCCCGCCCGATGCCGCCGGTTCCCGACCCCGGGCCGGAACCCCCCTCGCCTCCCGGTCGTCGCCCCACCCGCCGCTCCGCCGGCGAGCGCTGACCCCGCTCGGCGGGCAGCCCGGTGCCCGGCAGCGGGGTGCGGAACCCGGGGGCGTGGCGGGCGGGTGGCCGGTAGGGTGGCGCGGTGGCTGATCTTGAGCGGCTGGGCGAGCGGCACGCCGCGGCGGTGCTGCGGTTCGAGCGGGAGAACCGGGAGTGGTTCGCGCGCTCGGTGCCGGACCGGGGCGACGACTACTTCGCGCGGTTCGCGGCCCGGCACGCCGCGCTCCTCGCCGAGCAGGCCACCGGCCGGTGCCACTTCCACGTCCTGGTCGACGACGGTGAGGTGCTCGGCCGGTTCAACCTGGTCGACGTCGCCGACGGCGAGGCCGAGCTGGGCTACCGGGTGGCCGAGCGGGTCGCCGGGCGGGGCGTGGCGACCGAGGGTGTCCGCCGCGTCTGCGAGCTGGCCCGCGACGAGTACGGCCTGCGCCGGCTGGTCGCCTCGGCCACGCTGGACAACGCCGGCTCGCTCGCGGTGCTCCGGCGTACCGGGTTCACCCCGGCCGGTGAGGTGGTGCTCGGCGGCCGCCCCGGGCTGCGGCACGTCCGCGAGCTGACCGCCGCCGACTGACCGGCGACCACCCGGCGGTCAACCGGCGACGACCCCGCCGGACATCCGCTGCCGCACCCGACCACGCCCTGCCGTCGAGCCTGAGCTGAGGGCCATGGGAACGGCCCCGGCGCTTCCGCCGGGGCCGTTCCGTGTCGTGGTCCGGTCAGCTACGGGTGACCAGGCCGGCGTCGACCACGTACTCGCCGCCGTGCGTCGCGTGGAACTCGGCGCTGGAGGTGAGCAGGATCGGGTCGGACTGGTAGGTGGTCACCATGTCCGAGTCGGTGGCGTCGTCGCCCACGTCCGAGGCCGTACGGCCGTACGTGCCGGCCGCCTCCAGCCAGACCAGGTAGAGCAGCTCGGTACGGGTGGTGAGCGACCAGGTGCCGTCCGGGTTGACGGTGGCGTAGCCCCCGCCGGTGGTCTGACCCTGCCGCGCGCCGACCCGCACGCTGAGCACGCCGTCCGGGCCGGGGGCGATCCCCGGCTCACCCTCGTCGCGCTGCCCGTCCCGGTCCAGGTCGTGCCAGACCACGCCGCGCACCACGCAGGTACCGGAGATCGCCACGGTCACCGATTCGGTGTTGTTCTCGGTGCTGATCTCCTTGCGCTGCGGGGCGATCGCCGCGGTGATCGCCGGCCGGGAACCCGGCTCGGCGCCGGCCACCACGAACGGCACCGAGAGGCGCCGCGCCCAGCCGGGCGCCAGGGCGGGGTAGGTGCAGGTGTAGCTCGTCTCGCTGGTCACCGTGCAGTCCCAGCCGCTGTCGCCGGGCGTGAGGCTGGTCGTGCGCATCCCCGCCGGCACCGACACGGTGACGCTGATCGGGGCCGATTCGCCGGTGCCGCCGTTGCGGACGTCGATCTGGGTGTGGAAGGTCTCGCCCTCCGCCGGGTTCAGCTGGTCGGTCAGCATCAGGTTGACGAACAGGTCGGGCTGGGCGCGTCCGGCCGCCACCGCGTCGGCCGGAAGCAGCGCCCCCGAGGCCCCGACCAGGGCGAGGGCGGAGAGCGAGGTGGCGAAGGTACGTCGGATGGAGCGGGAAGGGGATCGCATGGCGTCCTCACGTCGCAGGATCGGCCGCGCCGGGAGGTGCGGCCGATGTGGAGATCAACTCCTCCGTCCCTCCGGCGCTCTCGATGCCCGCTGCGTTACACGCCTTTCGATGTCCGACCCCTCGGACACAATGGCGCGATGGCAGCGGAGTACACCGACACCGACGATTTCCGAGGTGCGGGGTTCCGGAGCGTGGACCTCGCCGGCGCGACGTTCCGCGACTGCGACCTCACCGGGGTCCGGATCGTCGCCTCGCTGGTCGCCGACCTCCGGGTGTCCCGGCACGTCGGCAGCGGCCGGGTGGTCGTCGACGACGTCGACGTCACCGCGTACGTGGCGGCCGAGCTCGACCGGCGGCACCCGGAGCGGGTGCAACTGCGAGCGGTGCGGACGGCCGACGACTACCGCGCGATGTGGGACACCGTCGAACGCCTCTGGTCCGACACCCTCGTCCGGGCCGAGCGGCTGCCCGAGGCGGCGCGCCACGAGCGGGTCGACGACGAGTGGTCCTTCGTCGAGACGCTGCGCCACCTCGTCTTCGCCGTCGACGTGTGGGTGGGCCGGATGATCCGTGACGAGCCGAAGCCCTACCACCGGCTCGGCCTGCCGCCCACGGACTGCTCCGCGGCCGCCGCCGTGGAGCTGGGGCTCGACCTCGACGCCCGCCCGTCATACGCCGAGGTGGTGGCGCTGTACGCCGACCGCAGGGCGCGGGTGCGCGAGGTCGTCGCGGCGGTCACCGACGCCGAGTTGGCGGAGATCCGCACCGCCGCGCCGACCCCCGAGTGGGGCGTGGAGTCGCACCCGGTCGGCGAATGCCTCCGGGTGGTGCTGGAGGAACACTGCGAACACCGCCGCTTCGCGGTGCGCGACCTCGCGGTGATCGAGGCGCGCCAGCCGTAGCCTGCTGTCTCTCGGTCAGGCGTCGACGGTCAACCGCACCGTCACGGTGTCGCCCACCTCGAGGTCCTCGGCCTTCCGTACCTTCGTCTTCACGGGCACGATGTACCGGCCGTCCTTGGGCCACAGGGCGGTCTTCCATTCGCTCACTCCGATCCGGGCGGTCACCGGGATCATGCCCCAGCCGTAGCTCACCTGCGTGGAGGTCGCCTCCAGGGCGGCGCACTGCTCGTCCGGCACGGTGACGAAGTGCCAGGGCGCCGGGCCGCGCCAGAACCAGATCTCCCCGCTGAACTCCAGGTCCACCACGGCAGGATACGAGTGCTGGGCGGGGCTCGGAGACTGCCAGGATCGGTGGTGAGTGCGAGACGGCCGCCCGACGCCCTGCACAGCTACCGCACTGAAGCGAAGACCGCCCAGCGTGACGCTGACCGCTAGCCTCGCTCGGTGAGCTTCAGTGCGTACGCGCGCAAAGTGCGGGATCCATCGCTGCCATATGGACGGCGAGTGTCCGCGCTGCGCTCATGCGTGCAGCTGTACCGGCCCATCGGCTTTCACGCGACCCTGAGCTTCCTGAAGGAGATCGCGGGCGGCTACGACCGTGACGAGGCGGCCCTGCTACGGGCGCTCGATGCCCTGATGGCCAGTCGTGCTGGTTGGCACGCCGATGTGCGCGCGTACGCCGCAACCCGCCGGCAGGCCAAGCGTCGTGGGCAACGGAGCCCTCGCCCCGGCGAGCGGAACCCCAGCAACGTCCCCGAGCACTGGTATGGGGCACCAGACCAGGCTGCACTGCACGCGCTGAAGTTCTGGCGACGTGAACGCCCTGCCAAGCTGCTGAGTGAGCGCGACCCCGTCGCCGAGATGATCCGCGGCTGCCTCGATGCGGCACTGGCCTCGAATGGCTCGCTCTCACCGGACCAACGGCGCACGCTCGCCGACAGCGCCGCCGAGCTGCGGCGACGCGTGGGCACCAACCTCTGGTACGACGACCAGCCGGCGTACTTCCGCACCCTGGACCTGCTGAAGGTTGCACGCTTGCTGCAGATCGCTGATCGCCCGGCTGGTCCATAGATCAAACCGACAGGCACCTGCGGCTGGACTTCGCCAAACGTCGCGTTGGTTCGGCTGATGACGCCAGACGAACTGGCCGAGGCTGCGCTGACGTCGCCGAGATGGTGTTCTCGCCCGTGACGCGCTCAAGCGGCTCGGCGCCGTGCTGGTCCGGTGACGGACCCAGCCCTGTCCACGCTAGGCCGGTCGCGTCGGACCCCCTCGCTAGGGTGCTGCCGTGGAAGATGGTCGTCGCACCTTGCCGACTCCGCTGTCCGAAGCTCATGAGGTCGGCTTCGACTACAGGGGCGGTGCCGGCGTTGACTTCGAGCCGTACCCCGACTTTCTCGACGCCGGTGAGACAGCCGAGTGGTCGCGAGCCTGGACGGGAAACGCGGAGGTTGACGGATCCGAGTTCCGGGTCTTCGGGCAGGACGGCACCGGTGGCCTCGCCGCCTTCTGGCTGGTGCGTCCTGGTGAGCCAATTGAGCAGCAACCGGTGGTGTTCCTCGGTTCGGAGGGCGAAACGGGAGTCGTAGCGCAGAACCTGTGGGCCTACCTGTGGCTCCTCGCCGACGGCTTCGGTCCATGGGAGGCGACGGAGTACCCCAATCACGAGCATGAGCCCCGTACGGATCCGCGCGTCATGGAGATCGCCGAACGGTGGGCACCGTCGCATCGCATGTCGGCGGGTGAGGTCATCGCCGCGGCGCGAGAAGAGTTCCCCGGCTTTGAGGCGCTGATCGAATCGATGTGCCGATAGCCAGAGTGAAGGCAGGCAGCTGAGCGACCCGGATCGCCGCGCTGACCTGGGCGAGGTCCCTCGTTGCCTTACATCGGTTGACAGCCCTTGTGGGCGTCAGTTGTGCCCGTCTTGTGGGTTTCAAGCAACATTCACGAAGCTCCGCGTGCTATTTCTCGGGGAACCCTACGGCTTGTCGACCCATTGGACGTTTGCGGGGCGCCGGCCGGTGCGCAGGAATTCGTGCCCTGCTTGACGGGCCTGTTCCTCGGTGAGGTCGACGGGCGGTTCGGCGTCCGGGGCGGTGAACCATGGGTCGGAGAACGCGTATTCGGCGTCGCCGGCTGTCTGGCCTGCTGGAGCGCCAGCCGGTACTGGTCCCCAGCTGAGCATGATCTCGCCCTCGCACTCGTCCTCCCATACCAGTGCGGATTGGTCCCCATCAAGGCTGATGAACAGGGTTCGCACCCCGTCTTCGCTGGTCAGCGAGACGCCGCTGCGCCGTACGCGGTCAAGGAGGTCGTCCAGGTGGGCGGCGCTGGCCACGGCGGTGCGGGTGTCGTCGATCCAGGCCTGCAGAGATCCGTTCATCGGATGCCTGTTAGCAGTGGGGTTGCCTAGCCATTCCGGCAGCACAGTGAGCTGGTTACCGGCCAGGTCTAGCCGGGTGAGGGCGGTGAGGTTACCCAGCGACTCCGGCAGCACGGTGAGCTGGTTGGCGGTCAGGAACAGTTGTGTGAGGGCGGCCAGGTCACCCAGCGACTCCGGCAGCACAGTGAGCTGGTTTTCGGTCAGGTCTAGCCGGGTGAGGGCGGTGAGGTTACCCAGCCATTTCGGCAACGCAGTGAGCCGGTTGTTGGCCAGGTCCAGCCAGGTGAGGGCGGTCAGGTTACCCAGCGACTCCGGCAGCGCCGCCAGCTGGTTACCGGAAAGGCCCAGCCGGGCGAGGGAGGTGAGGTCACCCAGCGACTCCGGTAGTACAGTGAGCCGGTTACCGCCCACGAACAGGTCGGTGAGGGCCGTCAAGTCACCCAGCGACTCCGGTAACACAGTGAGCCGGTTACCCCACACGAATAGCTCGGTGAGGGCGGTCAACCCACTCAGCGACTCCGGCAGCGCCGACAGCTGATTACCGCCCAGGTCCAGCCGGGTGAGGGCGGTCAGGTTGCCCAGCCATTCCGGCAGCATGGTGAGCTGGTTGGCAGTCAGGTTCAGCTGGGTGAGGGCGGTCAGGTTGCCCAGCCATTCCGGCAAGGCAGTAAGCCGGTTACCGGCCAGATCCAGCCGGGTGAGGGCGGTCAAGTCACCCAGCGAGTCCGGCAGAGTTCCCAACGAGAGCCCACTCAGATCCAACGAGGAGGCACCACTACGGCGTGCCGCCTCGACCCGACCCTCACTACCGCGCTGTGCTGCCTTGATCTGGTTCTCGAACCTGTCCACTCCTACCTACGTCCTGTTGTCATCGCGTGGTCATGATCACTTATACCCGCGCTGCGCGATTAGATCACCATCTCTGGCTGGAGACGGCGTCGGATGGCTACGCGTTGAGGCCGTGGTAGGCATCCGGCCCGTATGCCCTGGGCAGGTCCTGGCCTGCCGGCAAACGCCGGCCCGCACACTCCGCGCCGCATCCCACCACGGCCGGCGGTGACCGGCCCTACCCGGCGGTGCGACGGCCGCCGTGGGCGGAATTGTGACCGCCCACGCGGCGTCGTCGGGCAGCTCCTACGCCAGGCCGCCGCCAAACAGCCCGGCATTCCCGGAGGCCAAGATCGCAGCTAGTTTGTGCCCTGGTTGTGCCCGACGATCGCTTCCTGGAGTTCCCCGCACCTCAGAGGCGGTAAGTGGTGGGCCGCCAGGGACTCGAACCCTGAACCTATGGATTGCCGGCGAGCCGGCCGGATCGGGTCGAGGTCATCCGGCCTGTCTTCGTCGTTGCCGGCTTGGTGCGGCTGGCGCGGTTGCTGTACTTCGCTGCCGTGCTGCTGGCGCCTGACCGAGGCGCTCGATGCGCACCTTGGGCTGCTCGTTTCTACACCGTGGTGTCCTCGGCGGCCACCCGCGACGCGCTCAAGCGACTCGGTCAGGCGCTCGACGGTAGGAGACGAGTACGCCGCTCAGTCGGACTCGCGTGACCAGGATTGGGGCCAGGCCTCCAGTCGCACAACTATCTGCTGGAGGCCTGCCTCGAAGGCTTCGTCGTCGAGATCGCGTGCGCGGCGGCGGGACCACAACTCATTGAGGGCATCTTCGATGCCACCTAGCTCGATGAGCCGATCGGCGGATGCAAGCGCCCTCTGGCGTAATTCGTCCAGGCTTGCGGATCTGATGGTCAGCTTGTCCGCGAGCACGGCGAGCGTGCAGCGCGCATCGGCGGCGATGCCGCGCCCGGCGGCCTCCACGGCCCGGAGAGTGCCCTCCGGGCCCTGGACGATCTCGGTGAACAAGCCGAGTAGCCGCGAGTTGCGAACGAGCGGTCCGTCCGCCATCGTCCACCCTCTCGCTGTCTCATTACCGCCGCTCCGGGGCCCCGGACCCAGGAGGTCACCCGGCCGGTGACCGGGTCTACTGCTGTACTTCGCTGCTGTACCGGCCCTGATCGCGGTGTCCGGAAGCCTGGTCAGGGCGCTGACCTGCGGTGGAGTGGGCCGCCAGGGACTCGAACCCTGAACCTATGGATTAAAAGTCCACAGCTCTGCCATTGAGCTAGCGGCCCGCGCGCTCAGGTTACCGGACTTCCCGGACACGCGACTCTCGGCTTCCGAGCCGCCCGGGCGCCGAGCGGCAGCGTGCTGGCGTGACCGAGGATGAGCGGGCGCACCGTCCCCGGCTCGGCCAGACTCAGCGCCAGGCACCGGGACGGGTCAGGCCCGCTCGGCGACCTGGGCGACGAACGCGCGCCACGCCGCGGGCGTGAAGCTGAGGGTCGGACCGGCAGGGTCCTTGGAGTCGCGGACGCCGACCACGCCGGACAGGTTGTCGGCCACCTCGACGCAGTTGCCACCACTGGTTCCGCTGCGCGTGGACTTCCGCCACCGCGCGCCGGTTAGGTCCATCGGCTCACTACTTCCTTGATCAGGTCTAGCGACTGCCGCCGCGGCAGTGCCTCGTTGCGGACGCTCTCCCATCGATCGAAGAGCGTATCCAAATCATCGGACCGGTCCACAACATCACCGCCGAGCTGGTTCTCCAGGTGCCCGACCCAGCTGCCGTCGGCCATTCGAGCGAGCGACAGCGCACCCGACAACCCGGCGTGCAGGCCGACATCCGATGGGACGACGTGCACGCTGATGTTCGGCCGCTCAGCCCACGCTAGTAGCTGCCTCAGCTGCTCTGCCAACACTTTCTGGTAGCTGTCCCCGGTTCGCCGGATCGCCTGTTCGTCGATGACGGCCACGATCTGCGGCGGCCGTTCGCGGGTGAGGATCCCCTGCCGTTCGAGGCGCGCTGCCACCCGCCGATCCACCTCGTCGCCGCTCAGACGGGGATCAAGCCCCAGCACTGCATGGGCGTAGGCGTCCGTCTGGAATAGACCCGGAATCAGGTTCGGCTCGAAGTAGCGAAGCTGAGTCGCTGACCGTTCTGCGTCCAGCCAGGGCAGGAACCACGACGGTGCTCCGACACTGACGATGAGGCGCTCGAACAAGCCGCCGGTCTTCAGTGCGCGGTCGGCGCCCTTGATGAAGTCCATCGTCAAGGCGCGGGTGCCGCCCTCGACGGCGCTGACGTGGGAGGCGCTGAAGCCGGCACCCCGGCCGAAGGACTCCTGCAAAGATCGATTACTCGGCCCGCCACCCGCAGATCGCCGGTTCGACCAGCTCGGCCCGGCTGTGACAAGAACCTTCCCGAGCGTAGTGGCTCCACATCAGAGTGTCACCAGCGGAGGTTGCTCGTGGCGCATCGGCCCAGGGGTGGTCTCTGCGGGGGCCGCGCTGGGCGAGCATCCGGGCGGCCCCTTCCATCGACGGAGGGGGGGACGTGCCGGAGGACCAGTCGCAGCAGACAGGCCCGATGCCCGCGTGGGCGGTCGGCGACACCATCCGAGTCCCCGAGGACGCCTACCGCTTCGGGACCGGCGTGCTGACCCTCTACGTCGCCGAGGTGATCAGCCGGGGTCCGTTCCAGGGCGCGGAGTGGGCCGAGCTGCGCGGCCACGAGGTGAACCCGGACGGCACGCTCCGGGTGCGCCAGCGGTACGCCTTCGTGCGGGTGGACCGGGCCACCATCGTCCGGGTGCCGTCGCTGTGACCCGGCGCCGCGACCACCTGCCGTCCCGCCCCACCTGGCGCTGCCAGGCATGCGGGATCGCCTGGCCCTGTTCCCCCGCGAAGCTTCGCCTGCTCGCCGAGTACCGCACCCAGCGGACGGACCTGATCGTCTATCTCGGCACCCTCCAGGCCGAGGCCGCCGAGCAACTCGCCGAGCCGGACGCCAGCGCGCCCGACCTGGCCGCCCGCTTCACCGGCTGGGCCCGCCTCCACGACGACCCGGCCCAGTGACCGCCCGCACGTCGAGAGCCGGCCCGCTCGCGTCCACGCGTAGAGCCGGCCCACTGACCGCCCGCCCCGGCCCGGCTTCCCCCGTAGCTGGCCGGGGCGGGCCCTCGCGCCGAGTAGGCATGGCCGGGCCGGCGTGGGGAACGGTGTCCGGTATGAGGATGAGCAGCACTCCGGCGGTGGCGGCTTCCAGCGAGGAGACCGGCCCGGATGGCGTACGGGAGCCGGGCGGCGAGGTGCACGCCTGGCTGCCGGGGCAGAACCAGACCGTCTGCGGCCTCCCGCTCAGCCGCACCCGGCTGCGGCGCTTCCCGCACGTCAGGTTCGACTACGCCGGCACGGACCAGCTCACCGAGGCCGACCCGGTCGGTTGGATCTGCCCGCGCTGCCTGGCCGCCACGGCGGGCCGGCGGCGCGACGAGAAGCGCGGCTGGGTCCGCCACGCCCCCCGCCCCTGACGGTCGTTCGCCTCGTTACGTTCCCGGCGCACCGGATGCCGCGCAAGATCCGCCGAGGCTGCTGCGGCGAGAGGTGACCGAGGCCGCCACGGCGCGAGATCCCCGGGCGTGCACGGTCAGGAGAGCGAGCCTGCGCGACGCAGGCCCCACCGCCGCAGCCGGCGACGGATCGGGCGGTTGACGGGCGGCTGACCGGGTACGGGTCGGGCATGCGGATCGTGGTGGTGGGGGCGACCGGCAACGCCGGTACCGCCCTGTTGCGCCGGCTGCGCCGGGAGCGTGGAGTGGAGTTGGCCGGGGTGGTCCGCCGGCTGCCCGGCCCGGAGGCCGGTGAGCCGTACGACCAGGTGGAGTGGCACTCCTGCGACATCGGCCGGCCGGGCGCGACCGACCAGCTCGCCGAGGTCTTCGGCGGGGCGGACGCGGTGGTGCACCTGGCCTGGCAGATCCAGCCCAGCCACGACCAGCGGGTGCTGCTCCGGACGAACGTCGAGGGCAGCCGGGCGGTGATCGAAGCGGTGGTCCGGGCCAAGGTCCCGGCGCTGGTGTACGCCTCGTCGGTCGGCACCTACGCCCCGGGCCCGAAGGACCACCCGGTCAGCGAGCGCTGGCCGGCGACCGGGGTGCCCGCGTCGTCGTACAGCCGGCACAAGGCCGAGGTCGAGGCGCTGCTGGACCGAATGGAGCGGGAGCACCCGGAGTTGCGCGTGGTGCGGATGCGACCCGGGCTGAACTTCCAGCGGGAGGCCGCCACCGAGATCAGCCGATACTTCCTCGGCCCGTTCGCGCCGGTCCGGTTGCTGAAGTACGGCCGGATCCCGCTGGTGCCGACGCACCGCCGGCTGCGGATGCAGGCGGTGCACACTGACGACGTCGCCGACGCGTACGCCCGGGCGCTGCTGGGTGATGCGCGCGGCGCTTTCAACCTGGCCGCGGACCCGGTGCTGACCCCGGAGCTGGTGGCCCGGCACTTCCACGGCTGGACGGTTCCGGTGGCCGCCCCGGTGCTGCACGTCGCGGCGGCGCTGACCTGGCGGGCGCGGCTGCAACCGATCGACCCCGGCTGGGTGCAACTGGCGCTGAACGCGCCGCTGATGTCGAGCGAGCGGGCCGAACGGGAGCTGGGTTGGGAGCCCCGGACCGACGCGCTCACCGCGCTGAAGGAACTCTTCGCCGGCATGGCCACCCGCGCCCACACCCCCAGCCCGCCCATGTCCGCCGCCCGTACCCTCCCCGGCCGCCCGGCCGCCCTCCTCCGCGCCCGCCCCGCCGGCCACCGAAACCCCTACTGACCCACCCTCCCCCCACTCCACCGCCCGTTGATCATGAAGTTAGCGGCGGCGGCATCGGCGTGTCGTGACACGAACTTCATGATCAACGGGGTGGGACCGCCGGGCGGACCTTGGGGCGGGGGTCAGGTGAGGCGGGCGCCGAGGAAGAAGATGCCGGGGTGGCCGGGGGTCTCGAATCTGCCGCTGGGGTTGCGGCGGAGAGAGGAGGTCTCGATCTTCAGGGTCCCGGTGCGGTTGTTGCTGACGAAGAAGATCGCGCCGCTGCCCTCGTTCGCCTGGTTGCCCTCGATGATCGTGCTGGCGATCCGGACGGTGAACTCGTTGCCGTCGCAGTAGATCGCGCCGCCGCTGCCGCCGCCCGGGGTGCCGGCCCGGGCCGGGTTGGCGCCGTTGCCGATCGCCTCGTTGCGGGTGAACACGCTGTTCAGCACCACCCAGGAGACGCCGATGCTGCTCAACGCCCCGCCGTTCGAGCAGGACCCGCCGTCGAAGGTGCTGCGCACCACGTACACCGGCTTGTTCTCGTGCTGGCTGAGCACCCGGACGGCGGCGCCGCCCAGGTCGGGGCCGGTGTGGTCGCAGCGGTTGCGGACGAAGCGCGAGTTGACGATGGTGAGCCGGCCGCCCCGGACGAAGATCGCGCCACCGCCGCCGCCCTCGGCCTGCTCGCCGGTGGAGTTGCCGTCGGCGAAGGTCAGGTTCTGCACGGTGAGCTGCGGGTGGTCCTGGTTCTGGCAGTGCGAGGTGGTCCAGCCCTGCGCGCTGTCGCAGGTGTTCATGTAGAGGATGCGCCGCCGGCCCTGCCCGCTGAGCGTGATCTTGCCGCCGCCGTCCAGCACCACCTTCGGCCCGTTGGCGTTGCGCACCTTGGCGGTGGCCTTCATCGCGATGGTCACCGGGTCGGGCCCGCAGTCGAAGGTGATGATCCCGCCGGCCGCGACCGCCCTGACCACCGCCTCGGAGGTGCAGCTCGCCGCGGTGCCGGTGCCGATCCGGCGGGTCGGCTTCGAGGTGTCGACGGCCCGCGCCTCGGCCGGCACGCCGGCGCGGCCGTTCGGGTTGCCGGCCTTCAGCACCCCGCCGGCCGGCGGCTTCGGGCTGGCGCTCGCCCCCGGGCTGCCGAGTCCCACCCGGGTCGCCGGGGCGACGTCCCGGCCGGGGGCGGCGCTCGCCGACGGCTCGGTCCGCGCCGGGCCGGGGTCGGACGATCCGCAGGCCGGCAGGCCCGCCGTGGCGACGGTCAGGGCGAGTAGGACGAGCAGGGACTTCGGGCGCACCCCGTGATGCTAGGAGCCCGACGGCCGCCCGGCCCGATGCGCCGGCCCGGTTTAACCCGGAGCTAAGAATGGGCGACCGCGAAGCCGATCAGGAACCCGGCCACGGTGATCAGGCCGACGAGCAGGTGCGCTTCGTCGTACGCGTCGGGCAGCATGGTGTCGCTGATCATGGCGAGGATGCCGCCGCCGGCCAGCGCCGTGATCGCCGCCTTCGCCGCCGGTGGGGCGTTGCCCAGCAGGACGTAGCCGGCCACCGCGGCGACGGCGGTGGCCAGCGCGATGCCGGTCCAGAGCGTGAAGACCCAGCGCCGGCTGCGGCCGGCCCGGCGCATGCCCGCCGCGCTGGACAGCCCCTCCGGCAGGTTGCTGAGGAAGACCGCGGCCACCGTGACCAGGCTGATCGGCCCGCCGCCGAGCAGGCTGGCCCCGATCACCACCGATTCGGGTACGCCGTCCAGCAGCGCGCCGATCGCGATCGCGTTGCCCGAGCCGGGCGTTTCGGCCTCGGTCGGCTGCCGCATGCCGGAGCGCTTGCGGTGCCGCCCGCCCCGCGTGGCCAGCAGCAGGTTGGCCAGTGTGAAGGCCACCGCCCCGGCCCCCGCGCCGAGCGCGGTCGGCAGCAGCCCGCCCTCCATGTTCGCCTTGGCGAACAGCTCGAAGGAGACGGCCGAGAAGAGCACGCCCGCGCCGAAGGCCATGACGGACGCGTTGATCCGCTGTGGCACCCGGGCGAACCAGCCCGCCGCCGCCCCGATCAGCAGGGCGGAGCCGGCCACCAGCCCCCACCCGCCCGCCTCCAACCATCCCGGCACGTGCCGGACGCTACCGGGGTCGGGCGGCGCCGGACGCCAGGAGCGGGCTGGTTCCCGCAAGTGGTGGCCCGAGGGGGACGAACCGGGGAGCGGTCAGAAGTCCGCGAAGAGGTACGGCAGCCGGCGCGGGAAGAGCCGGCGCAGCTCGGCCGCGGCGTTCGCCGGCACGTCGCCCAGCCCGCGCAGGTGCACCTCGGCCGGGTCGAGCACCCCGTACGCGAGCGCGGAGAGCCCGGCGGCGGTCAGCGTGGCCTTCGGCGGGGTGCCGGTGGCCGGGCCGGTGACCAGCTCCAGCGAGCCGGTCGTGCCGTCCAGCAGGTACGCCCCGGCCAGCCAGCGGTCGCCGGTCAGCTCGACCCGGACCCGGCCCGGCCCGGCGGGCAGCCCGGTCAGTGCGTCCACCGACAGCAGCCGGGCCATCGGGGCGGACGAGCCGGGCCGGGCCACCCGCGCCTCGACGTGCACAGCCAGGTCGGTCAGCCACAGCTCGGGCAGCTCGTCGGCGGGGAGCTGGACGGTCACCTTCTCCACCTGGTCGACGTGCCGGGCGAAGAACTGCAGCAGCAGCGCCCGGGCGTACGGGTCGGCGGCGAGCAGGTCGTCGGCGACCAGGGTGCCGCCGTGGTCGTCGATCCGGTAGGTCACCGCGCCGGTGACCGTCCCGCCGGTGCGGGCGGTGAGCAGCCAGTGCTCGTCGCGGTCGCGCAACCCGATGTCGCGGTAGTCCGGGAAGAGCGCGAACCCGTGCCGCTCGCGCAGGCAGCGCTCGGTGAACTCGCGCCAGGCCGGGTAGCCGGCGCCGATCCGCTCCCAGCCCACCTCGCCGGGCAGGTCGGCGCGGAGCAGCTCGCCGAGGTCGGCCGGGGAGAACGTGGCGGTACGCGGCTTCGGCAGCCCGACGTAGCCGAACTTGCCGTAGAACGACGGCCGGAACGGGTAGAGCGCGGTGAGCTGGTGCCCCTCGTCGCGCATCTCGTCGAGGAGCTGGTGCAGCAGGTTCCGCACGTGCCCCTTGCGGCGGGCCAGCGGGTGGCTGGCCACCCCGGCGACGCCGGCCATCGGCAGCACCGCGCCGCGCAGGTTCTGCCGCATCGGGATGGCCGAGGCGGCGGCCAGCGTGGTGCCGTCCTCCGCCACGACCAGCGTCCGGTTGCCCTCGTTGTAGGGCAGGTAGCGGCGGAACTCCTCGGCCCGGGCCGCGCTGCGCGGCGACGCCTCGAAGGCGTACGCGCCGAGCACGAAGCTGGTGGTCAGTCGTTCCTCGGAACTCACCCGGCGGACCGTCATCCGACCATCCCAACCCGGCCCGCCGGCCGGCGCAACCGGAATCGGCTCAGCCGATGGGCAGCTGCCGCAGGTGCCGGCGCGGGCGCAGCCGTACGGTGAACACCGCCGCCACGGTGACCACCAGCAGCGCGGTGACGACGAGCCCGTGCAGCGAGCCCCGGGTCAGGTAGCCGTCGTCGGTGTGGTCCACCGCCCAGGTGGCGATCTCCCGGCTGGACCAGAACGGGGTCAGTTTCGCCCCCGACCCGGCCGGGTCGATGAGCATCTGCACCGCCACCACGGTGAGCAGCAGCAGCGTCCCCTCCAGCTCGCGGGGGAGGATCGCGCCGATCAGCATCCCGAACGGGGCCGCCACGGCCACGCAGCAGAGCATCGCCACGGCCACCCCGCCGTACCGCAGGTTGGCCGCGTCGACGACGGTGAGCAGGAAGAACGGCACGGAGATGGCCAGCCCGAGCGCCCAGAGCCCGAGCATCCGGCCCAGGTAGAGGTGGTGCGGCCGGTAGCCGGCCAGCCGCAGCCGCGGCTCCAGCTCGCGGGCCGCCCCGGTGGCGAAGAGCGCGGCGGTGCTCACCGCCCAGCTGATGCCGAGCAGCAGCGACCGGACCGACTGCCCGATGTAGGCGTCCCGCCGGATCAGCCAGAAGGTCAACGGCATCAACAGCAGGAGCAGCAGTACGCCCCGGCGGCGCACCAGCTCCCGCAGGGTCATCTCGGCGACGGTGACGAGCCGGTTCACGGGCGCCCTCCCTGGGTGGCCGGGGTCAGGTCGAGCACGAGGTCGACCCGATCGAGCTGGTTGAGCAGGTGGGTCACCACGACGATGGCCCGGCCCTCGTCGCGCAGCCGGACGAGCTGGTCCCAGAAGTTGACGTAGGTGCCCTGGTCGAAACCCTGGTAGGGCTCGTCGAGCAGCAGCACGTCCGGTTGGCTGAGGGTGGACATGGTGAGGTTCAGCTTTTGCCGGGTGCCGCCGGAGAGGTGCCGGGCCAGCACGTCGCCGCCGGCCTCCCAGCCGAGCTGGCGGGCGGCCGCCCGACCGGCCCGCCGGGCCTGGCCGCGGTCCACCCCCTGGCCGGCGCCCACCAGCACGAAGTGCTCGTCGGGCAGGAGGAAGTCCGCCGTGCCGCCCTGCTGCGGGCAGTAGCCCAGCCGGCCGGAGACGGTCACCTCGCCCGCGTCCGGCGAGACCAGCCCGGCGCAGATCCGCAGGAAGGTGCTCTTGCCGCAGCCGTTCGCGCCGACCACGGCCGCGATCTGCCCGGCCCGGACGGTCAGCGTCGCGTCCCGCAGCACCGTGCGCCGCCCGTACCGCTTGGTGATGCCCTGCGCGTGCAGCCGGACCGGCCCGGGCCGCGGGCCCGGCATGGTGCCGATGCTCTCCACGACCGCGGCGGCGTACTCCCGCGGCGGCCCGAAGACCAGCCACGGGTCGCCACCGCCGTCGCGCAGGTGCGTGGCGGCCTCGGCGACCACGTGCCGGGCGGCGTCCACCGCGACCCGGCGCTGGTACAACTCGGCCGCGAACGCCCGCAGCCAGTCGTCGACGTTCACCCGTCGACCCCCTTCGTGACGATGCCGCTTACCGGGGCGACGAAGGCGAGCCAGGCGCGGCCGTCCTGGCGCAGCGCCGCCCGCCCGCTGTCGGTGAGCCGGTAGTACTTGCGGGCCGGCCCCGCCGCCCCCTCCCGCCACTGGGCGGTGACCAGGCCGGTGCGTTGCAGCCGGAGGAGCACCGGGTAGAGGGTGCCGCCCTGGATCGGCCCGACGCCCGCCGCGTCGAGCGCCTGGGCGATCTGGTAGCCGTAGGACTCGCCCTCGCAGAGCAGGGCCAGGACGCAGAGGTCGAGCACCCCGCGCAGCCACTGCCCACGCCGGTCGGAATCCACCCGCAGCACCCTAGCGACGCCAGCTAGATGGCACAACTACCTACTGGCCGACGGGGGACCGGCGCGCGTGCCCACCGGTCGCGCCGGAGTCAGGCCGCGGTGACGTCGGAGACCACGACGGTGACGTTGTCCGGGGCGCCGGCCTGGTGGGCGAGCTTGACGAGTTGCTCGCCGCACTGCTGGCGGTCGCCGTACATGGCCAGCGCGGCGGCGATCTCCGCGTCGGCCACGTAGTCGGAGAGCCCGTCGCTGCACAGCAGCAGGCGGTCGCCGGCGGTCATGGTGAGCGTCCCGATCACCGGCGGAGTGTCGCCGCCCTGCACCGCCCGGGTCACCAGCGACCGCTGCGGGTGGTGCCGGGCCTGCTCCGGCGAGAGCGCGCCCTGGTCGACCAGCGCCTGCACGAAGGTGTCGTCCCGGGTGAGCTGGGCCAGCGTCCCGTCCCGCAGCAGGTAGCAGCGGGAGTCGCCGACCTGGGCCAGCACCAGCGTGTCCCCGGCGAGCAGCGCGGCGGTCAGCGTCGTACCCATCCCCTCGCGCGCCGGGTCGACGGTGATGGCCGCGTTGATGCGCTGGTTGGCGGTGCTCACCACGGCGCGCAGCGCGTCCGCGGCATCGTCGGGGGTCGACGGTGGGGTCAGCTCGTCGAGGATCCGGATGACGATCTCGCTCGCCACCTCGCCCGCGGGCAGGCCGCCCATACCGTCCGCCACCGCGATCAGGCGGTCACCGGCGAGGGCGGAGTCCTCGTTGTTGGTGCGGACCAGGCCGATGTCGTTGCGGATGGCCGAGCGGAGGATCAGCGTCATGCGACAAGCTTGCCAAGAACACCCTGCCGCCGTCTCTACGCACTACTGCGTAGGGTTGGGGAATGATGCCGGTGTCCATGGTCGGGCGCGCCGGTGAGCTGGCCGAGCTCGACCGGGCCTGGTCCACCGTGGCCACCGGGCGGCGGGCGGCGCCGACCGTCGCGGTGATCAGCGGCGGCGCCGGGGTGGGCAAGAGCCTGCTGGTCGCCGCCGCGCTGGACACCTTCGCGCCGCGGCCGGCCGTGGTGCTCTCCGGCGCGGCCCGGGTGCACGACCCGGCGCCGTACGACTGGCTGGCCGCCGTGCTCAGCGGGCGGGACACCGGCGGGCTCGACCTGCCCCCGGACGCGCTCGCCTGGCTCGCCCAGCAGCCCACCGCGCCGCGCGAGCGCTACGCCCCGGGCGCCCTGCTCCGCCTCGCCGTGCGGACCGTCCGGCTGCTGGTCGGCGCCGGTCCCGCCGTGCTGGTGGTGGAGGACCTGCACGCGCTCGACCCGGCCAGCCTGAACCTGCTCGGCGAGCTGGCCACGGCCGCCGACCTGCCGGCGCTGCTGCTGGTGGCCACCCGGCCCGCCGAGCACGCGGTCGCGCCGGACCTCGCGGCCCGCGCGCTGGCCCGGCTCTGCGGTGTGCCGGGCGCGGTGCGCCAGCACCTCGGCCCGCTGCGCCCGGCCGAGGTCGCCGAGGTGCTGGCCCAGGTGTACGCCGTGACCCGCCCGCCCGCCGGACTGGTGCGCGCGGTCTGCGCGCGGACCGGCGGCAACCCGTACGCGCTGACCGAACTGCTCGCCGCGCACGCCGGTCAGGAGCCGGAGGCGCTGCTCCTGCCACCGGTGGCGCCACCGCCCCGGGTGCCGGCGCAGTTCCGGGCCGGCGAGGTCGAGCTGACCGGACGCGAGCTGGAGGTGCTCGGCTGCCTGGTCGCCGGGATGTCCAACAAGCAGGTGGCCCGGGCGCTCGGCATCTCGGTGCGGACGGTCACCGTGCACGTGTCCAACCTGCTGCGCAAGACCGGGGCGGCGTCGCGTACCGAGGCGGCGATCTGGGCGGTGCGGCGCCGGCTGCCCGCGCCGGTCGACGGCTGACCGCCGGTGCCCGGCTGGCCGCTCACGCCTCGGGTCGGCGGCGCGGGTAGCGCAGCAGGAGGCTGGCGGCCACCTCCTCGTCGCCGACCGCCGCGTAGATGTGCGGCACGTCCGACGTCCAGCGCAGGTGCCCGCCGGCCGCCGCGGTGAGTGGGGCGTCCACCGGGCCGGCGCGCAGCACGCCGGCGAAGACGGTGACGTGCTCGGTGACGCCGGGCTGGTGCGCGGGGGAGAGCTGGCCCGGCCCCGGCGCGACCCGCATCCGGTACAGCTCGTAGGTGGCGTCGGCGTCGTCGAAGACCTCGAGCAGGGTGGCGCTGACCGCCGCGCCGCGCACGGTCGGCGTCCCGGCCGGCCCGGCGAGCACCGCGGTCAGCGGTACGCCGAGCTGCGCGGTCACCGCGTAGAGCGTCTCCAGGGTGGGGTTGCGGGTGCCGTTCTCCAGCCCGGAGAGGGTCGCCTTGCCCACCCCGGCCAGCCGGGCCAGCGTGGAGAGCGAGATGCCGCGCTCCTCGCGTAGGGCGCGGACCCGGCGGCCGACCTCGGCGGCGCCCGGGTCGGGGGCCGGTCGGCGGGTTGGTGAGGGCTGCGGCACCCCGCTATGGTGCTACACGACCACTGTTCCGTTTACGGAACGATGGCGTCGGGGCGCTCAGGGCGCCGGGGTGGGAGGCGGGAATGGCCGGACGCGCGCAACCGGTGCTGGCCGGGGTGGTGACCGCGCAGGTCGGCTTCGCCAGTTCGTTCACCGTGGTGCTGGCCGGCCTGCGGGCCGTCGGCGCCACCGACGCGCAGGCCGCCTCCGGGCTGCTCGCGCTCTGCCTCGCGTCCGGCCTCTGCGCCGGCTGGCTCGGCCTGCGGCACCGGCTGCCGATGAGCATCGCCTGGTCCACCCCGGGCGCCGCGCTGCTCGTGGCCACCGGCCCGATGCCCGGCGGCTGGCCGGTCGCGGTCGGGGCGTTCCTGGTCTGCGGCGGGCTGATCCTGGCCGCCGGGCTGTTCCCGGTGCTCGGCCGGGCCGTCGCGGCGATCCCGCAGCCGGTGGCCGGCGCGATGCTGGCCGGCGTGCTGCTCCCGCTCTGCACCGCGCCGGTCCGCGCGCTGGTCGAGGTGCCCCGGCTGGCCGGGCCGGTGGTGCTGGCCTGGCTACTGCTGCACCGCTTCGCCCGCCGCTGGGCGGTGCCCGGCGCCCTGGTGGTGGCGGTGGCGGCGATCGCGCTGACCACGCCGGCCGCCGGCCTGGGCGACATCGGGCTGCGCCCGGTGGTCGAGCTGACCGCGCCGGCCTGGAACGCCGCCGCGCTGGTCGGGCTGGCCCTGCCGCTCTTCCTGGTCACGATGGCCGCGCAGAACGTGCCGGGAGCGGCGGTGCTGGTCGGCTACGGCTACCGGCCGCCGCTCGGCTCGGCGTTGCGCGTCACCGGGCTGGCCAGTGCCGCCGCCGCGCCCGCCGGGGGGCACGCGGTCAACCTCGCCGCGATCACCGCCGCGCTCGCCGCCGGCCCGGACGCCCACCCGGACCCGGACCGCCGCTGGATCGCCTCGGTGACCGCCGGGCTCGGGCTGGCCCTGCTCGGCCTGGGCGCGGGGGCGGCCACCGCGCTGGTCGCGCTCTCCCCGCCGGTGCTGATCGAGGCGGTCGCCGGCCTGGCGCTGCTCGGCGCGCTGGCCACCGCGCTCACCTCGGCGCTGGCCGATCCGGCGGCCCGCGAGGCCGCGGTGGTCACCTTCGTGGTCACCGCCTCCGGGGTGACCCTGCTCGGCGTCGGCGGCGCGTTCTGGGGGCTGGTCGCCGGCGGGCTGATGCTGCTGCTCTTCCGCCGCCGCCGCCGCCACGCCACGCCGAGTCCGGCGGCTCCCGACGCACCCGCGCAGGCCCCGCCGGCCCCCGCATCGGCCCCGCCGGCCCCTGCGTCGGCCCGCATCGACTCCAGATCGCCGACGCGGCGGTGACCGCACCGTGCGGACACCGCCACGTCGGCGAAACGGCTGGCTTTGAATCGTCTACGACATCAGCTCGACAGCGTGCGGACGGGTGATCCCCGTGCCGGCGCCGGCCCGGTCGGCGGCGTCACTCCTCGGGGGAGAGGTCGCCTGCCGGGACGGTGAGCCGGACCCGGTCGTCGGCGATCGCGGCGATCTGGTCGGCCAGCACGTAGACCGCGCCGGTGCGGACCAGGTCGGTGGAGACCTTCAGGTAGCCGCTGTGCAGCAGCCGGGCCGCCAGGTCGGCCGGCACGTCCGGCTCCTCGACCGCGGTCGACTCGATCAGCTCGTCCAGGCTGCTGCCCGGGTCGGCGGTCGGCGCCTGCACGGTCACCGCGTTCGGGTCACCCCGCTGGACCAGGTCCACGGTGCCGACCTCGGTGCCGGCGGCGTCGATCACCCGCATCCCGGTGGTGACCTTCGAGATGGTCCGCTGCTGCTCGGTGCCGTGCTCACTCATGCTGGCGCGGTTCCCGGCCCCCGCTCCGACTAAACGCCCGTCGCCCAGCCGCCCGGCGGTCGGGGGGAGAGTTCCCGCCAGGCGTCCGGCCCGTCGAGCAGCGCGCGGACCGTCTCCTCCGCCTCGTCGGCACTGGCGTACTCGTAGAACTGGGAGATCCCCTCGGCGCCGCCCGACCGCTGCTCCACGTACCAGCGGTCGGCGTCCACCCGGAGGAAGACGTCCCGCCGGGCCAGCCGCCCCCATTTCCCGTTCCACCAGTGCTTTCGCTGCTCCATGGCGGGACTCTATCGAACACACGTACGAGAATGCGCGACCCCCACGGGATTCCCGTGGGGGCCGATGTGCGGGTGCCGGATTCAGCGCGCAGTGGGCGGTTCCGGCCGCCGGCCGAGCACGTCGTCGAGCGCGCCGCGCTGCTGACCGGGGGTCTGGTGGCCGGCGGCGACCAGCGCGTCGCGGATCTCGGTGAGCAGCTTGATCTCCTCACTCGGCGCCGAGGGCGGCGGCTCCTCGCCCCGCTTGCGCCGCTCGGCGAGCCTGTTCATCGGGAACACCACGAGGAAGTACAGCGCCGCCGCGGTGAGCAGGAAGGTGATCACCGCGTTGACGAAGGCGATCCAGTCGAAGGGGATCTCGCCGCGGAACTTCGGCGCCGTCCCGGCCAGGCCCTTGTCGCTGCCGGTGATCAGCAGCACGAAGACCCGGATCAGTGGCTCCAGGAACGACTTGGTGAGCTGGGTGACCACGCCGGTGAAGGCGGCGCCGATGACGACACCGACCGCCAGGTCGATGACGTTTCCGCGCATGATGAAGTCTTTGAAGCCCTTGAGCATCCGTACTCCCGAGGTGTCCGGTCTTCCGTCCGGGACAACCTATGCCCCGGGTGGGGGCTCCAGGAAAGCGCCGGCCTCGATGGCCGCCCGGGCCGGGTCACCGGCCCGGATCGCCTCGACCAACCGGGAGTGGTCGACGTAGCGCTCCGGCTCCAGCGCATCGCCCATCGACTGGGCGACCGTGCTGCGCAGCGCGGCGCCGACCGAGGCGTACAGCTCGGCGAGCATGCCGTTGTGCGCGGCGGCGACCACCGTGCTGTGCAGCGCGGCGTCGGCCTCCACGAACTCGTCGACCCGGCCGCCGCGCCAGGCCGCCTCCCGGGCGGCGAGCGCGTCGTCGAGCGCGGCCAGGTCCTCGGGCGTACGCCGCAGCGCGGCGAGCCGGGCGGCCTCCACCTCGAAGGCCCGGCGTACCTCGACCACCTCGGCCATCCGATCGTCGGTGAGCCGGCGGGCCACCACCGGGGCCAGCTCGTCGGTGGACACCACGTACGTCCCGGAGCCCTGCCGGCACTCCAGCACCCCGGCGTGCACCAGCGCCCGGACCGCCTCGCGGACCGTGTTGCGCCCCACCCCGAGCGCCGCCACCAGCTGCGGCTCGGTGGGGATCCGGCCGCCCACCGGCCACTCGCCGCCGAGGATCCGCTCCCGGAGCTGCTCGATGGTCTGCCGGACCCGGTGGCCGCGGGGCGGGACGGCGACGGAATCAACCGACGGTGGCACTGGTTACAACTCCTGCCCAGAATTCATCCCATGATTGTAGGTTCGGACGCATGACCCCGCCACCGACCGCCGGCCCGACCGTGTCCACCACCGACCCGGTCCCGGTGCCGACCCCGCCGGCCCGCGGCCCGCACCCGGTGACCGGCGGCCTGCTCGTGCTGGTGGGGATGCTCCTCGTCGCGGTCAACCTGCGCGCCGCGGTGACCAGCCTCGGCGCCCTGCTCGACGAGGTACGCGGCGGACTGGCGCTCTCCGGCACGATGGCCGGCGTCGTCACCACCCTGCCCACCATCGCGTTCGCCGGGCTCGGGGCGCTCACCCCGTGGCTGGTCCGCCGGTTCGCGCCGGCCCGCGTGCTGCTGGTCGCGATGGCCGCGCTCGCCACCGGTCAACTGCTCCGGGTGCTGACCGACTCGGCGCTGGTCTTCCTGCTCACCAGCGCGCTCGCGCTGGCCGGCATCGCGGTGGCGAACATCCTGCTGCCGATGCTGGTCAAGCAGCACTTCCCGCACCGCACCGGGCTGGTCACCGGGGCGTACACGATGGCGCTGACCGTGGGCACGACGGTGGCCGCGGCGTCGGCGGTGCCGATCGCGCACGCGTTCGGCTCGTGGCGGGCCGGGCTGGGTGTCTGGGCCGGGCTGGCCGCGCTGGCCGTACTGCCGTGGGTGCCGCTGGCGCTGCGGGCCCGGGCCGCCGCGCGGCGGGCGACCCCGGCGGCGGCCGCGCCGGCCCGGATCCGGATCCGGCCGGGGCGGACCCGGCTCGGCTGGGCGATGGCGGTCTACTTCGGCGCGCAGTCGCTCAGCGGGTACGCGATCATGGGCTGGCTGGCCCAGTTGTTCCGGGACGCCGGCTACCGCCCGCAGGACGCCGGGCTGCTGCTCGCCGGGGTGACCGCGCTCGGCGTGCCGATCGCGCTGCTGATGCCGACCCTCGCCGGCCGGTTGCGGACGCTGCGCCCGCTGGTGCTGTCGCTGACCGTCGCGTCGACCCTGGCCTACCTCGGGCTGGCGGTGGCGCCGCACGGTGGCGCGCTGCTCTGGGTCACCCTGCTGGCGCTCGGGCAGGGCGCGTTCCCGCTGATCCTGACCACCATCGGGCTGCGCGCCCGGACCGCCGACGGCACGGTGGCCCTGTCGGCGTTCGCGCAGAGCACCGGCTACGTCATCGCCGCCCTGGGGCCGCTGCTGGTCGGCGTGCTCTACGAGGCGACCGGCGGCTGGACCGCGCCGATCGGGTTCCTGCTGGTCGCGCTCGCGGTGCAGACGGGCGCGGGCATGCTGATCGCCCGTCCCCGGCACATCGAGGACGAGGCGTGAGGCGGAACGCTCAGGAGGAGGCCGGGGTGGGGTCGCCCGCGACGGCCTGCTCGACCGTGGGGTAGGTGTGCAGCACCTCGACCAGTCCGCTGACCTCGAGGATGCGCAGCACGCCCCGTTGCGGAGCCGCCAGCCGTACCACCCCGCCGGCCTCGTCGCAGCTGTTCTTCGCGCGGACGAACACCGACAGCCCGGTGGAGTCGCAGAACGAGACCTCCGCCAGGTCGAACACCAGGCGACTGCGGCCCTTGTCGAGCAGATCGGTGATCTGGTCCTGCAGCTGCGGTGCGGTCGCCATGTCCAGCTCGCCCGCGACCGAAACGACGACCACGTCGCCGCGCTGTTCCGTGTGCACCGTCAAGGACATACGCCAGACCTCCTGTTATCGGTTGGAACGGTATCCCACCTCGCGGCGAGTACGCAGAACGGGAGCCGGTATCCGGTGTCCTCCGTCATTCCCTTGCATCGCGACAAGTAGTTGCCGGGAGCCGGTGATAGAGTCCGCCGGGTCCAGGTGGAGGGGGGTTGCCATGGCGCTGAGCGCCGAGGAGAGCGGTCGACTGGCCGGTCTGTTGACCGAGCACGCCGAGCGGGTCACGCAGCGGTGGACGGAGATCGTCGCCGGCTCGTTGCGCGGCCGGCTGAGCCAGGCCGAGCTGCGCCGGCAGGTGCAGGAGCTGCACCAGGGCATGGTCGCCGCGAGCGGGCACGGCGTCCTCGACCTCGAGGCCGAGCACGCCACCGAGCTGCGCGCCGTGCTCTCCGAGCTGTCCCGCGGCCGGGCCCGGCAGGGCTTCTCGGCCACCGAGACCGCGATCAGCGTGTTCGCGCTCAAGGACGTGCTGCTGGAGCTGATGGAGGCGAACGCGGACGCGAACACGCTCCGCGACTACGTCGCCTTCTCCGGCCTGGTCGACCAGATGGGCCTGTTCACCTTCGAGAGCTTCGTCCGCACCCGGGAGAGCCTGATCGCCGATCAGGCGGAGCAGCTGCTGGAGCTCTCCACCCCGGTGGTGAAGCTCTGGGAGGGCGTGGTCGCCGTGCCGCTGGTCGGCACCCTCGACTCGGCCCGCGCCCAGGTGGTGATGGAGCGGCTGCTGCAGACCCTGGTCGACACCGGCTCGCCGTACGCGATCATCGACATCACCGGCGTCCCGGCGGTGGACACCCAGGTCGCCCAGCACATCCTGAAGACTGTGGTGGCCGCCCGGCTGATGGGCGCCGACTGCATCATCTCCGGCATCCGGCCGCAGATCGCGCAGACCATCGTGGCGCTCGGCATCGAGTTCGGCGACATCGCCACCAAGGCCAGCCTGGCCGACGCGCTGCGGCACGTGCTGCGGCTGACCGGGGTGGAGACGGGTCGCCGGCAGATCCGCCGGGAGGCGTGATGGAGCGGGTGCCGATCCTCAAGATCGGCGACATCCTGCTGGTCTCCATCCAGGTCGACATGTCCGACCAGACCGCGGTCCAGCTCCAGGAGGACCTGGCCGAGCGGATCGTCGCCACCGGCAGCCACGGGGTGATCATCGACATCACCGCCCTGGACATCGTCGACTCGTTCGTCGGCCGGATGCTCTCCACCATCGCCTCGATCTCCAAGGTGCTCGACGCCGAGACGGTGGTCGTCGGGATGCGCCCCGCGGTGGCCATCACGCTGGTGGAGCTCGGCCTGTCGCTGAACGGCATCCGTACCGCGCTGAACGTCGAACGGGGGATGGAACTGATCGCGGCCGCCCGCGCCGACGAGTCCGACCTCGACTTCGACGACGAACCGGACGTCGAGACGACGGCCTCGTCATGACCACCGGAGTCGACCTGGGCCATCCGCAGGCGCAGGCGATCCAGAGCGACGAGGACGTGGTACGCGTCCGGCAGTTGGTCCGGACGGTGGCGGTGGCCGCCAAGCTCTCCCTGGTCGATCAGACCAAGCTGGTCACCGCGGCCAGCGAGCTGGCCCGCAACACCCTGGTCTACGGCGGCGGCGGCGACGTCGAGGTGGCCGTGGTGGACAACGGCCGCCGGCGCGGCGTACGGATCGTCTTCGCCGACTCCGGACCGGGCATCGCCGACCTCGACCTGGCGCTCACCGACGGCTACACCACCGGCGGCGGGCTCGGGCTCGGCCTCAGCGGCGCGCGCCGGCTGGTCGACGAGTTCGACATCGAGACCGGGGCGGGTGAAGGCACCCGGGTCACGGTCACCAAGTGGTCCCGATGACCGCGGAGACGGTGCCGGACGCGGGCATCTGGTTCCGGGTGGAGACCAGCAGCGCGGCCAGCGCGATACGCCGGGCCGCCGAACGCCTCGGCGGGCAGCTGGGCCTCGGCGAGGCCCGTACCGCCGATCTGGCCATCGTCGCCGCCGAACTGACCAGCAACCTGGTCAAGCACGCCGAAGAGGGGAACCTGCTGCTCCGCCCGGTGCGTCGGGAACACGAGGCCGGGGTGGAACTGGTCGCCGTCGACTCGGGGCCGGGGATGGCCGACCTCACCCTCTCCTCCCGGGACGGGCACTCCACCGCCGGCACCCTCGGCATCGGCCTCGGCGCGATCGTCCGGCAGGCCAGCTGGTTCGACGGCTACTCCCGGCCCGGCCGGGGTACGGTGCTCGCCGTGCAGATCTGGCCCGGCGAGCCGGACGAGCCGCCCTGGGTCGGCGGTCTGACCCGCCCGCTGACCGGCGAGTCGGTCAGCGGCGACGGGTTCGCCGCGCGGGTCGTCGAGGGTCGGCACCAGGTGCTGGTCTGCGACGGTCTGGGGCACGGCCCGCTGGCCTCCGCCGCCACGGACGCCGCCCTCGCCGCGTTCCGGGCCGCGCCGGCCGGGCCGCCGGCCGCGGTGGTCCAGCACCTGCACCGGTCGATGTCGCACACCCGGGGCGCCGCGCTCGCCGTCGCCGAGCCGGACCCGACGGCCGGCGTGCTGCGCTACTCCGGGCTGGGCAACATCGCCGCCGCCGTGGTCGGTGCGGACGGCCGGCGCCGGGGGCTGGTCTCGCTGCCCGGCATCGCCGGCCACCAGCGCCCCGTGGTGCGGGAGTACGACTACCCCTTCGACCCGGCCGCGCTGCTGCTGATGCACAGTGACGGGGTGGTCGACCGCTGGCAGCTCACCGACTATCCCGGCCTGACCGAGCGGTCGCCGCTGGTGGTGGCCGCGACGGTGCTGCGCGACGCGGGCGTCCGCCGCGACGACGCCTGCGTCCTGGTCGCCCGGGCGTGGTCGTGACCGTCCCGGAGCCGCTGCTGCAGATGGCGCTGCGGGTGGAGCACGACATCTTCCTGGTGCGCCAGCGCGGTCGGGAGGTGGCCGCCGCGGTGGGGCTGGAGCACCAGGACCAGGTCCGGGTGGCGACCGCGCTCAGCGAGGTGGCGCGCGACCTGCTACGCGCCGCCGGCGGGGCGGACGTGACGTTCCGCCTGGCGGACGGCGCCGATGACGGTAGGCGCCAGCTGCGGGTGGACCTCGCACCGCTGGCCCCGCTGCCGGGCGACCGGTACGAGCCGGAGTCGGGTGCGGTGGCGCGGCTGGTGGACAAGCTGGGCGTGGTCACCGGGGAGGGGGATACGGTCGTGAGGATGTCCCGACGTGTCCCGGCCACCGCCCCGGCGCTGACACCGGAGCGTCTCACCGAGATCCGCGCCGAACTCGGTCGCAACGCTCCGGGCAGCGCCGTGGACGAACTCGCCGCGCAGAACCAGCAGCTGATCGCCGCGCTGGACGAGGTACGCAGCCAGCGCGACGAGTTGGCCGTGCTGAACGAGGAGCTGCAGGAGACCAACCGCGGCGTGATGGCGCTCTACAACCAGCTCACCGAGGAGCTGGAGGAGACCAACCGCGGCGTGGTGGCGCTCTACGCGGAGCTGGACGAGAAGTCGGCCCAGCTGCGGGCGGCGAGTGAGTCGAAGAGCCGGTTCCTGGCCAACGTCAGCCACGAGCTGCGCGCCCCGGTCACCGCGATCATGGGGCTGGGCCGGCTGCTGGCCGACTCCGCCTCCGACCCGCTCACCGGCGAGCAGGCCCGCCAGGTCGGTCTGATCCGCTCCTCGGCGGCCGACCTGCTCGCCCTGGTCAACGAGCTGCTCGACCTCGCCAAGGCGGAGTCCGGGCGGATCGAGCCGGACTGGGTGGAGGTGGACCTGCGGCCGGTCTTCGGTCAGCTGCGCGGCACGCTGCGGGCGCTGACCCGGCCGGAGGTGGAGCTGGTGGTGGAGGAGCCGCCGACGCCGTCCACCCTGCGTACCGACGAGGTGCTGCTCGGCCAGGTGCTGCGCAACCTGCTGCACAACGGGCTGAAGTTCACCGTGCACGGGGAGGTGCGGCTGCGGGCGCGACGGCACGACGACCGCTGGCTGCTGACCGTCGCCGACACCGGGCCCGGCATCGCCGAGGAGCTGCACGAGCGGATCTTCGAGGAGTTCTACCAGGTGCCGGGCGCGACCCGGGTCGGCGGAACCGGCCTCGGCCTGCCGTACGCCCGGCGGCTGGTGACGCTGCTCGGCGGCACCCTGGACCTGGCCAGCGAGCCGGGCCGGGGCAGCACGTTCACCGTCTCCCTGCCCGTGGGCGGAGCGTGACGGTGGAGGGCGGCCCGGCGACCGTACTGGTGGTCGACGACAGTCGCACCAAGCGGTACCTGCTGGTCAGCTGGCTTTCCCGGGCCGGATTCACGGTGGTCGAGGCGGAGACCGGCGGCGAGGCGCTGGCCCGGGTCGAGGCGGAGCCGATCGACCTGGTGGTGCTCGACGTCCGGCTGCCCGACCTGAGCGGCTACGAGGTCTGTGAGCGGATCAAGACCGCGCACCCGGCGATGGCGGTGATCCACGTCTCCGCGCACGCGGTGGACGTGCTGGACCGGGCGCAGGGGCTGACCCGGGGCGCGGACGCGTACCTGGCGGAGCCGATCGAGCCGGAGGAACTGATCGCCACCGCGCACGCGGTGCTGCGCTACTACCGGGCCCGGCAACGGGCCGAGTTCCTGGCCGAGCGGCTGCTCGGGCTGGCCGACACCACCGTGGCGGTGCACTCGGCGCAGAACTTCACCCGGCTGCTCGAACAGGCGGCGGCCGGCGCCGCGCGGATCTTCAAGAGCCCGGCCGCGGTGGTGGCGGAGACCTTCGACGGCGACTGCCTGGCCGGGCTCGCGGCCGGGCCGGACGCCGAGCCGGTGGTCGTCCCGTGGATCGTGGACGACTCCCGGGTGCCGACCGGGTCGACGGTCCGGGTGGAGGACCCGGCGGGTTGGGACCTGGTCACGTGGCCGGCCGGCGACACGGTGACGGTGGCCGCCGCCCGGTTGCGCGACGACCGGGCGCCGCTCTACGTCGTGGTCCCCACCAGCACCCAGACCCACCGCACCCCGGTGCTGGTGCAGCTCGCCCAGTCGGTGGCCGCCGCGGTGGAGGCGCAGCGCTCCTTCGACGAGGAACACCGGATCGCGGTCACCCTCCAGCGCAGCCTGCTGCCCCGCCGGATCCCGGAGATCAACGGGCTCGATCTGGCGGTCCGCTACGAGCCGGCGAGCGCGCAGACCGAGGTGGGCGGGGACTTCTACGAGCTGGTGATGCTCGACGGGCACCTGCTGCTGGCGATCGGCGACGTGGCCGGCCACTCGCTGCACGCGGCGACCGTGATGGCCGAGCTGCGGCACGCGGTGCGGGCGTACGCGGTGGAGGGGCACCAGCCGGGCGAGATCCTGCACCGGGTCAACGAGCTGATGCGCACGCTGCTGCCCAACGAGCTGGCCACCATCTGCGTGCTGCTGCTGCACCCGCCCACCGGCCACGTCCGGCTGGCCAGCGCCGGCCACCTGCCGCCGCTACTCAGCGTCGACGGCAAGGTCGATTTCGTGCAGCACAACGCCCCGCTGCTCGGGGTCCGCGCGCCGCGCCCGGCCGACCTGGAGTTCGTGCTGCCGGCCGGGGCGACCCTGGTCTTCTACACCGACGGGCTGATCGAGCGCCGGGACGCCACCATCGACGAGGGCCTGGCCGCGCTGGCCGCCTCCGCCGCCGAGGTGGAGGACGACCTGGACCGCTTCTGCCAGCGACTGCTGGTCCAGCTGGCCCCGCCGGAGATCCACGACGACGTCGCCGTGGTGGCCCTGCGCCGTCGCTGACGGCGAGAAGAGGCCGCGCTCACCCCCCCGGGGGGCGAGCGGGCCGGCTGTCCCGCCGTGGCCGGCTCGCGCCGGCGGCCGTCTGCGTGGCGGCGCCACCCTGGTCAGCTGACCGAGCGGGCGTAGGCCGCCGGGGAGACGCCGGTGACCGCGGTGAACTCGCGGACCAGGTGAGCCTGGTCGCTGTAGCCGAGGTCGACGGCGAGCGCCGCCCAGTCGAGCGGTCCGCCGGCCGCCTGCTCGATGGCCTCCTGGAGCCGGTAGCGCCGGATCACCCACTTCGGGCTGACCCCGACGTGCTCCAGGAAGAGTCGTTGCAGCCGCCGGGTGGAGACGCCGTGCCGGCGGGCGAAGTCGTCCACCCGCAGTACGGAACGGTCGGTGCGGATCGCCTCGACCAGCCGGATGGTCTCCGCGGTGACCGGGTCGGGCTCGGGCGCCCAGCCGGTGAGCAGGTCGTCCAGGGACCGGCAGCGCTCGGCGTCCGTACCGTCGCAGCAGCCCTGCCGGCCGGGCCCGGCCGGCGCGGCGCCGGCCGCGGCGGGTGTCCAGCGGTCGGCGAGTTCGGCGAACGACCAGCGCCGGCCGGTCAGCTCGGCGACCGATCGCCGCCAGAACGGGTGGAAGCCGCCCGGGCGGAACTGCACGCCGCTGACCCGTCCGGTGCCGGCGAGGGTGATCGAGAAGAGTTCCCGCCCGACGCCGGCGACCTCGGCCCGCTCCGGCCCGGTCCCGTCCCGCTGGAAGACCACGTTGACCGCCGGGTGCGGCACGACGTGCTGCACCAACGGCTCGGTCAGCTCCCAGTCGACCAGCCAGTAGTGCTCGACCCAGGGGCGCAACGCGACGGCGGGCAGGTGCCGGCGGAACTGGACCTGCCGCAGCAGCCGGGCCGGGTCCAGGATGCCCCGGCTGTCCCCTCGCGGCTGCTGTCGCATTTCTTCAAGACCGCCCTCATACGCTGGTCCTATGGCCACACAGACTAGTGATTTGCTGGCGGCGGCCGCGCCGCGAACCGTCGCGGTGGTCCGTACGATCGCCGACGACCAACTGCACCTGCCGACGCCCTGCCGCGACTACACCGTGCGCGACCTGCTCAACCATCTCTACCAGGTGGTGGTGAACTTCCAGGAACTCGCCGCGAAGCGCAGCGTGCAGTGGGCGGAGAAGCCCGACCACCTCACCGACGACTGGCGGGGCCGGTTCGAGGTGGAGACGCGGCGGCTCATCGACGCCTGGTCCGAGCCGGCCAGCCTGGAGGGTGTCTCGCCGGGAATGGGCATGCCGCAGGCCATGGTCGGCGGCATGGTGCTGCTGGACCTCACCGTGCACGGCTGGGATCTCGCGGTCGCCACCGGCCAGCCGTACCGGCCGGCGCCCGAGGTGACGGCGGCGCTGCACGACCTGGTCGAGCAGTTGGGACCGCAGGCCCGCAAGATGGGCGTCTTCGCCGACCCGGTGCCGACCTCCGCCGGCCTGCCCGACCTCGACCGGCTGCTCGGCCTGACCGGCCGGGACCCCGCCTGGACCGGGGTGGCCTGACCGGCACCGAAACCCGCCGACCGAGCCCGCCGACCCGCCCGTCCGACGAAGCCCGCGTGGCGTCCGCCGCGCGGGCTTCGTTGACAACCGCTATTCGCTCAGTGAATAGTGGCCGGCGTGTCCACTCCGCACGTGCTGCTCGGGCTGCTCGCCGCCGGCATCAGGCACGGCTACGAGCTCAAGCGTGCGCACGACGAGCGGCTGCCCCGGGCCCGTCCGCTGGCCTTCGGCCAGGTCTACGCCACCCTCGGCCGGTTGGAGCGGGATGGCCTGGTGACGGCGACCGGGCAGGAACGCCAGGGCGGCCCGGACCGCACGGCGTACGAGCTGACCGGGGCGGGGCGCGCCGCGCTCGACCGGTGGCTCGGCACGGTCGAGCCGCCGATGCCGTACGTCGCCAGCACGCTCTTCGCCAAGGTGGTGGTGGCGCTGCTGGTGGCGGACGTCGACCGCGCCCGGACGTACCTGGTCGACCAGCGCCGGGCACACACCGAGCGGCTGCGGGAACTGACCGCGGTGAAGACGGCACCCTCGGCCAGCCTCGACGACGTCGTCGCCGCCGACTTCGCCATCGCCCATCTCGACGCCGACCTGCGGTGGTTGCGGACCACCCTGGACCGGGTCGCCGACTGGCACCGGGAGGTGCACTCGTGACACTTCAGGCTCGCGGAGTGGTCAGGTCCTACGGGCCCACACCCGCCCTGCGCGGCGTGACGCTCGACGTCGCCGAGGGGGAGATCATCGCCGTCACCGGCCCCAGCGGCTGCGGCAAGTCCACCCTGCTGCACTGCCTCGCCGGGATCTTGCGCCCCGACGCGGGCGAGGTGAGCTGGCGCGGCGAACGGATCGACACCTGGTCCGAGGCGGCCCGGTCCCGGCTGCGCCGCACCGAGTTCGGGGTGCTGTTCCAGTTCGGCCAGCTCGTCGCCGAGCTGACCGCGGCGGAGAACGTCGCGCTTCCGCTGCTTCTCGCCGGCACGGGGCGGCGAGAGGCGCGGACCGCGGCGCTCACCTGGCTGGACCGGTTCGGGGTGGCCGACGTGGCCGACGTCCGGCCGGGGCAGATGTCCGGCGGCCAGCAGCAGCGCTGCGCCACCGCCCGGGCGCTGGTCACCGAGCCCCGGGTGCTCTTCGCCGACGAGCCGACCGGTGCGCTGGACACGCTCACCGGCGAGCAGGTGCTCACCCAACTGGTCCGGTTGGCCCGCGAGCAGGGCACCGCGGTCGTGCTGGTCACCCACGAGCCGCGGATCGCCGCGTACGCCGACCGGGAGGTGGTCCTGCGCGACGGCATGGTGGACCACACCGGGCTGGGGCTCGACGCGCCGCTGGCCGGCGGCCACCGGTGAGGCCGGCGACGCTGGTCCGGCTGGCGCTGGCCGGCACCCGCACCGACACGGCCCGGGTGCTGCTCACCGCGCTCAGCGCGGCCCTGGCGACCCTGGCCGGGCTGGCCGCGCTGACCGTGCTGGCCATCCCCGGTCCGCTCGTCGACGGCGGGGCGGAGGCCGAGCAGTACCGGAACAACCTGCTGCGCGAGCCCGGGCTGCGCGGCGGCACCGCGTTCGCGCTGCTGCTACTCGCCGTACCGGTGCTGGCGCTGGCCGGCCAGTGTGCCCGGCTCGGCGCGCCGGCGCGGGACCGCCGGCTGGCCGCCCTCCGGCTGGCCGGCGCCACTCCGGGGCAGGTGACCCGGGTGGCGGTGTCCGAGACCGGGCTGGCCGCCCTGCTCGGCACGCTCGCCGGGCTCGCCGTCCACCTCGCGGGTCGCGAGCTGCTGCACCGCCCGGACGAGCGGGGCCTGCTCGCGCTCCCCACCGACGTGCTGCCGCCGGTCGGCGCGCTGCTCGCCGTGGTGCTCGGGCTGCCGCTGGTCGCGGCGGCGGCCACCGCGCTGCTGCTGCGCCGGGTCACCACCACCCCGTTCGGCGTGGTCCGCCGCACCGGCCGGGAGCACGGGCCCCGGCCCTGGCCCGGTCTCCTGATCGGGCTGGGGCTGGCCGCCGGCCTGATCACCCTGCCGGTGCTGCGCACGCATGACGGTCTGGGGCCCGGAGCGGCCCGCTGGCTGGTGCCCACGGTCGTGGTCGGCGGCGGGTTCGCCGCCGTTCTCGGCGTGGTGCTCGGGACCGGCTGGATCTCGTACGCCTCGGGGCGGCTGCTGCACGGGCTCGCCCGGCGCCCGGCGGCGCTGCTGGCGGCCCGCCGGCTGATGGCCGACCCGTGGGCCGGCAGCCGGACCTTCGCCGCCCTGCTGGCCGCGGTGGTCTTCGGCGCTGGCGCCGCGGCGCAGCGCGCCTACTTCACCCTCAGCGACCAGGTGCAGCGCGAGGAGCTCCGGCTGCTCGGCCTCGACCGGGGCGCGAACCCGTTCTACCTACGCACGATGGACCTGGTCGACCTGGCCGTGGCGGTGGCCGTGGCGATCGCCGCCGGCGGCCTGCTGGTTGCGCTGGTCGAGGGCATCGTCGCCCGCCGTCGGGTGTACGCGGCGCTGGTGGCGGGCGGGGTGCCGCGCAGCGTCGTCGGCCGGTCCATCGCCTGGCAGGCGCTGGTGCCGGCCGTCCCGGCGATCCTGGTCGCGCTGACCGTCGGGCTGCTGCTCGGTCGGACCTGGTCCGGCTCGGTCTCCACCGGCACCGTCAGCGGCACGGTCTGCGACGCGGGGCCGGAGCTGTGCGCCGATCCGGCCACCCGGGTCCGGTACCTGCGCTCCGTCGAGCCGGTCCGCCGCCAGCTCACTCCCGACGTACCGCTCGAGCAGTTGGCGCTGCTCGGCGCCGGAGCGCTGGTTGCGGTGCTGGTCACCGTCGGTGTCGGCCTGCTCTTCCTGCGTGCCAGCACCGCGGTGGAGGAACTGCGGACGACCTGACGCGGTGTAACGCCCGGGGCGGTCGGGGCGCTCTCTGCACCGGAAGGCCCGGTCACCGGGCCGGTGCCCGGACCGGACCGGGCGCGTGGCAGCGGGAGAGTGCACCAGATGCAGAACCAGCCGGGCGGACCGCCACCGGTGTTCGTCGACGGCACCGGACGACGGCGCCGGCTCACCGTCATCGTCGGCAGCGTCATGGGGCTCGGCCTGCTCACCAGCCTGGGACTGATCGTCGCCGGCCTCTTCCTGGACACGTCGGTGTCGCTGCCCGGCTGGTCCGACAACCGGACGCCGCCACCGCTGGAGGCCGGGGTGAACGGCCGCGACGGACTCGGGGGCGACGCCCCGCCCGCACCGGCCCCCTCCTCGGTGACCAGCTCCGCGCCGGTGCCCACGCTCTCGCGGACGCCCGGTGCCCGGCCCACCACGGCCCCGTCCGGCGCCACCGACCACCCCGGCCAGGGTGACGAGCGACGCGACAGCACGGGGAAGCCGAGCAAGTCCCCGGGCAAGCCGAGGTAGCGGTGGCGCGTCACGTCGCCCGCCGGGACCCCCGGGCGCACTGGATCCTGCTCCTGCTCGGCCTGGTGCTGCTGCTCGCCGCGCTCACCCTCAACGGCCTGGTGACCGGGCTCGCCGGTGGCTCCGGCTCGGGGGCGGCCGCGCCCGCCGGTGCGGCGGCGGCCGTACCGAAGCAGGTCACCTCCGGCGGTCCGGTGCTGCGCCTGGACCAGCCCGAGCCGGTCACCCGTGCGCTGCCGGACCGGACGATCGCGCTCACCTTCGACGACGGGCCGGACCCGCGCTGGACGCCGCAGGTGCTCGACGTGCTGCGCCGGCACCGCGCCCACGCCACCTTCTTCGTGGTCGGCGCCCGGGTCAACGAGCACCCGGACCTGGTGCGACGGATTCTCGCCGAGGGGCACGAACTCGGCTCGCACACCTTCACCCACACCGACCTCGGCACCGCCGCCCAGTGGCGGCGGGACCTGGAGCTCTCGCTGACCCGCAAGGCGGTCGCCGCGGCCACCGGCCGGGAGGTGACCCTGCTCCGGCCGCCGTTCTCGTCCAGCCCGCAGGCGTTGACCGGCCCGGAGTACGCCGCGCTGCGCGCCGCCGCCGGCAGCGGGCACGTCGCGGTGCTATCCGACCTGGACACGAAGGACTGGCAGCGCCCCGGCGTGCCGGCCATCGTCACGGCGGCCACCCCGGCGAGGGGGCGGGGCGCGGTGGTGCTGATGCACGACGGCGGCGGTGACCGGGCCCAGACGGTCGCCGCGCTGGACCGGCTGCTCCCCCAGCTGACCGGGCAGGGCTACCGGTTCACCACCGTCTCGGCGGCCGTCGACGCGCCCGCGTCGATGCTGCCGGCCGGTGCCGGCAGCCGGTGGAGCGGCACCGCGTTGCGCTGGACGCAGAACGCCGCCGCCGGGCTGGCCACGACGATGGACCTGCTCCTCGGGATCGCGCTGGTGCTCGGCGTGGCCCGGCTGCTGGTGCAGGTGGTCTGCGCCCAGCTGCACGTGCGGCGGGTCCGCCGGCCACGGCACCGGCCGCCGGCGGTCACCGCGCCGGTCTCGGTGATCGTGCCGGCGTACAACGAGGCGGCGAACATCGCCGCGACCGTCCGGTCGCTGGTGGCCAGCGCCTACCCGGCGCTGGAGGTGATCGTGGTGGACGACGGCTCCACCGACGGGACCGCCGACATCGTGGAACGGATGCGGCTGCGCGGCGTACGGGTCATCCGGCAGGCCAACGCCGGCAAGCCGGCGGCGCTGAACACCGGCATCCGGGCCGCCCGGGCCGACCTGCTGGTGCTGGTGGACGGCGACACCGTCTTCCAGCCGGACACCGTGTACCGGCTGGTGCAGGGCTTCGCCGACTCGACGGTGGGCGCGATCTCCGGCAACACCAAGGTGGCCAACCGGCGCCGGCTGCTCGGCCGGTGGCAGCACCTGGAGTACGTGATCGGCTTCAACCTCGACCGCCGGATGTACGACGTGCTGGAGTGCATGCCGACCATCCCGGGCGCGATCGGCGCGTTCCGCCGGCACGTGCTGCTCGCCGTCGGTGGGGTGCCCGCGGACACCCTGGCCGAGGACACCGACCTCACCATGCGGGTGCTGCGGGCCGGCTGGCGGGTGGTCTACGAGGAGGCGGCGATCGCCTGGACCGAGGCGCCGTCGTCGCTGCGGCAGCTCTGGCGGCAGCGCTACCGCTGGTGCTACGGCACCATGCAGGCGATGTGGAAGCACCGGCACGCGCTGCGCGAGCCGGGCGCCGGTGGCAAGCTCGGCCGGCGCGGCCTGCCGTACCTGACCGTGTTCCAGATCGTGCTGCCGCTGGCCGCCCCGGCGGTGGACGTCTACGCCGTCTACGGCCTGCTCTTCCTGCCCTGGTCGACGCTGGTGCTGGCCTGGGCCGGGCTGCTGCTGCTCCAGGCGGTCACCGCCGGCTACGCGCTGCGGCTGGACCGGGAGCGGCTCGGGCCGCTGTGGAGCCTGCCGTTCCAGCAACTGGTCTACCGCCAGGTGATGTACCTGGTGGTGGTGCAGTCGGTGGTCACCGCCCTGATCGGCAACCGGCTGCGCTGGCAGCGCATGGTGCGTACCGGCGAGGCGGCCGCCCTGGTCGGCGCCGGCCGCCCCACCTGACCCCCGCGCCTCCTCCTCCCCCCGCACGTCCCCCACATCCCGCACGTACAGAGAAAGAGTGGCCATTCCGCGCGGAATGGCCACTCTTTCTCTGTACGAGCGCGGTTGGAGCGGGGAGCGGGGGCGGGGCGGTCAGGCTGGGCCGTCGAAGAGGCCGGCGGACCAGGAGAGGCCCAGGCCGACGGCGGCCGAGCAGCAGCAGACCAGCAGGGCGGCGGCGACCACGCCGAGGATCAGCCAGGCCGATCCGCGGCGGGCCGCCGCCGGTTGCTCCGCCGGTACGTCCGGACCGGGCGGCGGCCCGTCCGCCCGGTCTTCGTCGTCGGTGGTCATCGCGGGCGGCTCAGGCGCGGCCCAGCCGGTCGAGGATCCAGGCGTTGATGAACGCCTCCTCCTTCCAGGCGTCGTAGCGGCCGCTCGGCCCGCCGTGGCCGGCGCCCATCTCGGTCTTCAGCAGGTAGTCGCCGCGCGGCGCGGTGGCCCGCAGCCGGGCGATCCACTTCGCCGGCTCGTGGTAGAGCACCCGGGTGTCGTTGAGGCTGGTCACCGCGAGGATGGCCGGATAGTCCCGGGCCGCCACGTTCTCGTACGGCGTGTAGGACTTCATGTACGCGTACACCTCGGGGTCGTCGAGCGGGTTGCCCCACTCCTCCCACTCGGTGACGGTCAACGGCAGCGACGGGTCGAGGATCGAGGTGAGCGCGTCCACGAACGGCACCTGCGCGACGATGCCGGCGAACGCGTAAGGGGCGAGGTTGGCCACCGCGCCCATCAGCAGCCCGCCGGCCGAGGCGCCCCGGGCGACCAGCCGGTCGCTCGCCGTCCAGCCCGCCTTGACCAGGTGCCGGGCGCAGGCCACGAAGTCGGTGAAGGTGTTCTTCTTGGCCAGCAGCTTGCCCTGGTCGTACCAGCGGCGGCCGAGTTCGCCGCCGCCCCGGGTGTGCGCCACCGCGAAGACCACCCCGCGGTCGAGCAGGGAGAGCCGGGCGACGGAGAACCACGGGTCCATGCTCGCCTCGTACGAGCCGTAGCCGTACAGCTCGCAGGGGGCGGAGCCGTCCCGGGGGGTGCCCACCCGGCAGACCAGCGAGATCGGCACCCGGGTGCCGTCGTCGGCCAGCGCCCAGTCCCGGTGCTGCTCGTACTCGGCCGGGTCGTACGGCCGCCCGTCCGGCCCGGGCAGCACCGGCTTCCGCTTGCGCAGCACCATCTGCCGGGTGACCAGGTCGTAGTCGTAGATCGAGTCGGGCGTGACCAGCGAGGTGTAGCGCAGCCGCAGCTGTGTGGTGCGGTACTCCGGGTTGGCGTCCAGGCCGACGCTGTAGAGCGGCTCGGGGAAGTCGATGTCGTACGGGTCGCCGCCGCCGACCGGCAGCACCCGCAGCCCGGTCAGCCCGTTGCTGCGCAGCGTGACGACCAGGTGGTCGGCGAACGCGTCCACCGACTCCAGCCGGGTGCCGGGGCTGTGCTCGATCAGCGGCACCCAGTCGCCGGGCGCGTCGGCCGACGTGAAGGCCAGCGCGAAGTCCTCCGCGCCGTCGTTGTGCAGGATCAGGAACCGGTGGCCGTGGTGCTCGACCGAGTACTCCACGCCCTGCCGGCGCGGCGCGATGAGCGCCGGCGCGCCGGTGGGGTTGCCGGCCGGGACGACCCGTACCTCGCTGGTGACCTTGCTGGCGATGTCGATCAGGATGAACCGCTCCGAGCGGGTCAGCTCGACCCCGACCCAGAACCGCTCGTCGTCCTCCTGGTGCACCACCACGTCGTCGCTCGCGGCCGAGCCGATCACGTGCCGCCAGACCCGGTGCGGCCGCCACGCGTCGTCGACCGTCACGTAGAACAGCACCGACGCGTCGGTGGACCACGCGGTGCCGTAGAAGGTGCCGGGGATCTCGTCCGGGAGCAACTCGCCGGTGGAGAGGTCCTTCACCCGCAGGGTGAACCGCTCGTCGCCGGAGAAGTCCGTCGAGTAGGCCAGCCAGCGCCCGTCCGGGCTGACGTCGAAGGCGCCGAGCGCGAAGAAGTCGTGCCCCTCGGCGAGCAGGTTGCCGTCGAGCAGCACCTCCTCGCCGTCCAGCGGGGCGCCGTCGGCGCTGACCGGGGGCTCGGTCTCGCCGTCGCGGACCGCACGCCGGCAGTGCACGCCGTACTGCTGGCCCTCGACCGTGCGGGTGTAGTACCAGTAGCCGCCCTTGCGGGTCGGCACCGACAGGTCGGTCTCCTGGGTGCGCCGGCGGGTCTCCTCGAACAGCTCCGCGCGCAGCCCGGCCAGGTGTGCCGTGCGCGCCGCGGTGTACGCGTTCTCCGCGGTCAGGTAGGCGATCGTCTCCGGGTCGTCCTTGGCGGACAGCCAGGCGTACTCGTCGACGACGGTGTCGCCGTGGTGGGTGCGCTCGCTGGGCACCCGCTTGGCCACGGGCACGGGGGTTTCGGTGGTCACGGCGTCACGTTACCGGCCGGCCGCCGCCCGTCGCCCGATCTGGCGAACGCGCCCACACCGCTTTCGAACACATGTACGATGACCGGCATGGCGGCTGCAGCGAGTTCCACCGACCGACCCGGAGCCCTCGACATCACCCGACGACTGACGGAGATCTGCGGCCCGCCGTTCGCCCGCTTCGCCGGCCCGGCCGACGAGGTCGCCGGCCGCCCGGCGCGTTGGGTCGCCGTGCCCGGTGGTCCCGCCGCGGCGGCCGAGGTGCTGCGCCTTGCCGCCGCGCACGACCTGACCGTGGTGCCCAGGGGTGCCGGCACCAAGATCGACTGGGGTGCCGCGCCCGACCGGGTCGACATCATGCTCGACACCGGGCGGCTCGCCGGGATCGGTCACCAGCCGGTGGGCGCGCCGACGGCCGAGATCGGCGCTGGCACCCCGCTGCGGGCGGTACAGGCCACGTTGGAGCGCACCGGGCAGCGGCTGGCGCTGGACGCGCCCTCGCCCGGGGCCACCCTCGGCGGGGTGCTCGCCGCCGGCGAGGCCGGGCCGCTGCGGCACCGCCACGGCACCCCGTGCGACCAGCTGGTCGGCCTGCGCTACCTCGACGCCGACGGCGAGCTGGTCGACGCCGGCGGCGGTGTGCCCGGGCTGGAGCTGGCCCGGCTGCTCTGCGGCTCGCAGGGGGCGCTCGGGGTGCTGGTCTCGGCGACCCTGCGGGTGCAGGCCGCGCCGGCGCGCCGGGTCTGGGCGACCCGTCCGGTGTGGACCCCGCTGGAGGTGCACGACCTGGTGCGTGCGGTGCTCGCCGCCGGGCTCGACCCGGCCGCGGTCGAGCTCGATCTACCGGCCGGTGCGGGATCCCGGCCGGTGCCGCGCGGCCGGGCCGCGGCGATGGCGCGCCACCCGTCCATGACGGGTCGCGCGCCGTCCGGCCCGGCCGCCGCCGGCAGCCTGGCGGTGCTCCTCGAAGGCGGCCCGGCCGACGTGGCCGAGCGGGCCGAGCGCCTGGAGACGCTGCTCGGCGAGGGTTCGGCCGCCCAGCCCGCCGCCCCGGGCTGGTGGCGGCGCTACCCGTTCGGCCCGGGCGACACCGCGCTGCGCATCGAGGTGCCGATCACCGATCTGCACGCCGCCGTCTACGCGCTGCGCGACGCGGCCGGCGCCCCGGTGCCGGTCCGCGGCTCGGCCGGGCTGGGCGTGGTGCACGCCGCGCTGCCCGGGGCGCTGCCCGCCGACCGGGTCGCCGCGATCCTCGCCGCGGTACGCGGGGTGCTGCTGGCCCGGCAGGGCCGCTGCGTGGTGGTCGCCGCGCCGGCGCCGGTGCGACGCACCGTCGACCTGTGGGGCGACCTGGTCGGGCTGGCCCGGCTGCGCGAGGCCAAGGAACACCTCGACCCGCACCACCGCCTCGCCCCCGGCCGCCTCCCCGGCGGCCTCTGACCGATCAGACGGCGTCGTTGCGGAGGACCAGGATGGCGATGTCGTCGCGGGGCGCCTCGGTCGAGAACCCGATCGCGGTGGCACGCAGGCGGGCCGCCACCACGTCCGCCGAGTAGCCGGCCAGCGGCGCGGCGGCGTCGCGGAGCCGGTCGGTGCCGAAGAGTTCCCGGCCGCGCCGGCGCTCGGTGACCCCGTCGGTGTAGAAGACCAGCGCGTCGCCCGGGTCGAGGGAGATCTCCGCGGTCGGCGAGGCGATCGAGTCGAGCAGCCCGAGCGCGGTGCCGCCGGTGCCGACGAAGGTCGCCCCACCGCCGCCGTGCAGCAGCACCGGCCGGTCGTGGCCGGCGAGGTGCAGCGAGACGTCGAGCTGGTCGCCGTCGCCGGGGCCGACCGCCGCCAGGGCCAGCGTGCAGTAGCGCCCGCTGCCCCGTTCGACCAGCGTCCCGTTGAGCCGGGACAGCACCTCCGGCAGCGGCTTGCCGTCCCCGATCAGCACCCGGATCACGTCCCGGACCAGGCCGGTGACGGCGGCCGCCTGCACGCCCTTGCCGGAGACGTCGCCGACCACCACCAGCCAGCGCCCGTCCGGCAGCGGCAGCACGTCGTAGAAGTCGCCGCCGACGTCGGCGTCGTCGCCGGTAGGCACGTACTCGGCGGCGAAGCCGATGCCCTCGACCACCGGCAGCACCGGCGGTAGCAGCGACTGCTGGAGGGTCTGCGCCACCCGGCGGCGCTCGGCGTGGATCCGGGCGTTCTCGATGGCCAGCGCGGCGCGGCGGGCCACGTCCTCCAGCACGGCGACCTCGTCCGGGTCGTGCCGGTGCCGCTGGTGCCGGCCCACCGCCAGGGTGCCGAGCCGCTGCCCCCGGGCGATCAGCGGGACCGCGAAGCCCTCCATCGGGGTGCCGAGCGGCGTCTGGGTGCCGTTGCGGGACGCCTCGCGCAGCCGCGCCTGGATCGAGTCTGGGCCGGTCTCCCGGAGCACCGCGTGCAGCTGGGGCAGCATCGACTCGTCGGCGTGGCTGGCGGCGGCGAGCCGCAGCCGGCCCCACTCGTCGGTGGTGTGCACCGCGCACCACTGGCCGAGCCGGGGCACCACCAGCTGCGGGATGAGCGCCATGGTCAGCTCGACGTCCAGGGACTGGGCGAGCAGCTCGCTGGCCTCGGCGAGGAAGGTCAGCCAGGCCTGCCGGCGGACGTCCGCCCGGCGCAGCCGGTCGTTCTCCAGGTGCAGCGAGAGCCGCTCGGCCATCAGCGCCGCCAGCGGCCGGGCGTACGCCGAGGGCGCCGCGTCCAGCTCCAGCTCGCCGGCGTACGGCCGGTGCACGGTCAGCGGCACCCGGACCAGCTCGTTGCCGGCCCGGGGCTGGCGGCCGTACCGGGCCAGCACCTGGGCGCCCTGCCCGTCGCCCCGGTCCAGCCGGACCACGCCGCCGGCCGCGCCGACCATCTCGGCCACCCGGGTGAGCAGGCTGGTCGCGAAGTCGGGCAGCGGGTCCTCGGCGTACGGATCCGGGGTGGTCTGCATCAGCTCGCTCATCGCCCCGGCGCTCGGCGCGGAGCTCTCCCCGGCGGCGGTCCCGCCCCCGCCGGGGCCGGTGTCCGGCGGCACCGCCACCACGGCTCCCGGCGTCGCCCGCTCGGCGCCCGGTGTGCCGGGCCGGTCCAGCCGGAACCAGACGCCCTTCCCGCTGGGCAGGTAGGTGGTGCCCCACCGGCTGGCGAAATGGTCGACCAGCAGCAGGCCCCGGCCGCGCTCGGCGACCTCGGCGATCTCGGTGGCGTCGTTGCGGACGCCGACGGTCAGCTCGTCGACCGGGCCGGACGCGAAGTCCGACACCATCACGGTCAGCCCGGTACGGTCGGCGACGACCTCGATGTCCAGATCCGTGCCGGCGTGCTCCACCGCGTTGGTGGAGAGTTCGGTGGTCAGCAGCAGCGCCTCGTTGAGCAGCTGGTCGAGGTGCGCCTCGGCGAGCACCGAGCGGACGACGGCCCGCGCGGCGGCGGGCGTACGCCGGTCGGCGGGCAGCCGGACCCGCCGGACATGCTCGTCCGGGCCCCCGGTCGCCGTGGGCCCCGCCTCCGCTGACACCCTCGTATCCTCCACCGCCGTCCGCCCGGTGCCAAGCCGGTCCCCCGGCCGGCCCCGCCGGGCGCTGCGTGGTCGGCCGGGTCGGCGAGGGGACGATTGGGCGTGCCGACCGGCCGCGCGACGTGGCGCTGGCCGGGGGCGCGGGCACAATGATGGGATGCCAACGTGCCGGCACGCACCGGTGGCCCCCGACGTGAGCGAGGAATGATGACCACGGCGAAACAGTCGGTAGCCGCGGACCCGTCCGCGCCCGACCACGAGGCGGTCCTCGTCGAGCTGACCGAGGCGCTGCGGCGGGTGCGCCGCGGCGACCTCAAGGTTCGGCTGCCCAGGCGGGCGGGCCGGGCGGGTGAGGTGGCGGACGCCTTCAACGAGGTGGTCAGCCTCCAGGAGCGGCAGTACCTGGACCTGCGCCGGATCAGCCGGATCGTCGGCCGGGACGGCCGGCTCACCGAGCGCCTCGACGACGAGGGGCTGGACGGCTCCTGGGCGGAGGGCCAGCGGGCGGTCAACTCGCTGATCGACGACCTGGGCCGGCCGACCACCGAGATCGCCCGGGTGATCGTGGCGGTCGCCGACGGCGACCTGTCCCAGCACATGGCGCTGGAGATCGACGGCCGGCCGCTGCGCGGTGAGTACCTGCGCATCGGGCGCACCGTGAACACGATGGTCGACCAGCTCTCCTCGTTCGCCGACGAGGTGACCCGGGTGGCCCGGGAGGTGGGCACCGAGGGCAAGCTGGGCGGCCAGGCCGACGTCCGCGGCGTCGCCGGCACCTGGAAGGACCTCACCGACTCGGTGAACACCATGGCGTCGAACCTGACCGGCCAGGTGCGGTCGATCTCCCAGGTCGCGACGGCGGTGGCCAAGGGCGACCTGTCGCAGAAGATCACGGTCGGGGCGCGCGGCGAGGTCGCCGAACTGGCCGACACGATGAACTCCCTCACCGATACGCTGCGGCTCTTCGCCGAGCAGGTGACCCGGGTGGCCCGCGAGGTGGGCACCGAGGGCAAGCTGGGTGGCCAGGCCGAGGTGCCGAACGTGGCCGGCACCTGGAAGGACCTCACCGACAGCGTCAACTCGATGGCGTCGAACCTGACCGCCCAGGTGCGCAACATCGCGCAGGTCTCCACGGCGGTCGCCCGGGGTGACCTGTCGCAGAAGATCACCGTGGCCGCGCAGGGCGAGATACTGGAGCTGAAGGACACCGTCAACACGATGGTGGACCAGCTCTCGTCGTTCGCCGACGAGGTGACCCGGGTCGCCCGCGAGGTGGGCATCGAGGGCAAGCTGGGCGGCCAGGCACAGGTGCGCGGCGTCTCCGGCACCTGGCGCGACCTGACCGAGAACGTCAACCAGCTCGCCGGCAACCTGACCAGCCAGGTGCGCAACATCTCCCAGGTCTCCACCGCGGTGGCCAAGGGCGACCTGAGCCAGAAGATCACCGTCGACGCGCAGGGCGAGATCCTGGAGCTGAAGAACACCGTCAACACGATGGTGGACCAGCTCTCGTCGTTCGCCGACGAGGTGACCCGGGTGGCCCGCGAGGTGGGCACCGAAGGCAAGCTGGGCGGCCAGGCCCAGGTCAAGGGCGTCAGCGGTACGTGGCGGGACCTGACCGACAACGTGAACTCGATGGCGTCGAACCTGACCAGCCAGGTGCGCAACATCGCCTCGGTCACCACCGCCGTGGCGAAGGGGGACCTGAGCCAGAAGATCACGGTCGACGCCCGCGGCGAGATCCTGGAGCTGAAGTCGACGGTCAACACGATGGTGGACCAGCTCTCGTCGTTCGCGGACGAGGTGACCCGGGTGGCCCGCGAGGTGGGCACCGAGGGCAAGCTCGGTGGCCAGGCCCAGGTGCGCGGGGTGGCCGGCACCTGGCGGGACCTGACCGACAACGTGAACTCGATGGCGTCGAACCTGACCGCCCAGGTGCGCAACATCGCCCAGGTCTCCACCGCGGTCGCCAAGGGTGACCTGTCGCAGAAGATCACCGTCGACGCGCAGGGCGAGATCCTGGAGCTGAAGTCGACGGTCAACACGATGGTGGACCAGCTCTCGTCGTTCGCCGACGAGGTGACCCGGGTGGCCCGTGAGGTGGGCACCGAGGGCAAGCTGGGTGGTCAGGCCCAGGTCAAGGGCGTCAGCGGTACGTGGCGCGACCTGACCGACAACGTGAACTCGATGGCGTCGAACCTGACCGGCCAGGTGCGCAACATCGCCTCGGTCACCACCGCGGTGGCCAAGGGTGACCTGTCGCAGAAGATCACCGTGGACGCCCAGGGCGAGATCCTGGAGCTGAAGAACACCGTCAACACGATGGTCGACCAGCTCTCCTCGTTCGCGGACGAGGTGACCCGGGTGGCCCGCGAGGTGGGCACCGAGGGCATGCTGGGCGGCCAGGCGCAGGTGAAGGGGGTCTCCGGCACCTGGCGGGACCTCACCGAGAACGTCAACCAGCTCGCCTCGACGCTCACCACCCAGCTGCGGGCGATCGCCCAGGTCTCCACCTCGGTGACCCGGGGCGACCTGACCCAGCGGATCGCGGTCAAGGCGCAGGGCGAGGTCGCCGAGCTGAAGGACAACATCAACCAGATGATCGTCACCCTCCGGGAGACGACCAAGAAGAACGCCGAGCAGGGCTGGCTCGACTCGAACCTGGCCCGGATCGGCGGCCTGCTCCAGGGCCAGCGCGACCTCGGCGAGGTCTGCCGCATGATCATGATGGAGGTGACCCCGCTGGTCGACGCGCAGCTCGGCGCGTTCTTCCTGGCGGACACCTCCGAGGGCGTGATGCGGCTGCGGCTGACCGCCTCGTACGGGTACGTGGCCCGCGGGCACGACGTGACCTTCGGGCCGGGCGAGGGGCTGGTCGGCCAGACCGCGCTCTCCCGCCGGACGATCCGGGTCGGCGGCTCGCCGGACGGGCGGCTGACGCTGCGCTCCGGGCTGGCCGACACCCCGCCGGCCGACCTGGTCGTGCTGCCGGTGCTCTTCGAGGGCGAGCTGCTCGGCGTGATCGAGTTCGCCAGCGTGACCACCTTCTCCGAGCTGCACCTGTCGTTCCTGGAGCGGCTGGTCGCCACCATCGGCATCGCGGTGAACACCATTCAGGCGAACCGGCGAACCGAGGAGCTGCTGGCCCAGTCCCAGCGGCTCGCCCACGAGCTCCAGGAGCAGTCGGCGGAGCTGCAGCGCACCAACGCCGAGCTGGAGGAGAAGGCGACCCTGCTCTCCGAGCAGAAGGGCAACATCGAGACCAAGAACCGGGAGATCGAGCTGGCCCGGCTGGGCCTGGAGGAGAAGGCGCAGCAGCTCACCCGGGCGTCGGCGTACAAGTCGGAGTTCCTGGCCAACATGAGCCACGAGCTGCGCACGCCGCTGAACTCGCTGCTGCTGCTGGCCCGGCTGCTGGCCGAGAACTCGGAGCAGAACCTCACCCCGAAGCAGGTCGAGTTCGCCCGGACCATCCACAGCGCCGGCTCCGACCTGCTCTCGCTGATCGACGACATCCTGGACCTGTCCAAGATCGAGGCGGGCCGGATGGACGTCGAGCCGACCGAGGTCCGGTTCGACGAGATCCGCGGCTACGTGGAGCAGGCGTTCGGGCCGCAGGCGGAGGAGAAGGGCCTGGACCTCCAGGTGCGGATCAGCAAGGACCTGCCCCCGGCGCTGGTCACCGACGCCCAGCGGTTGCAGCAGATCCTGCGTAACCTGCTCTCCAACGCGGTCAAGTTCACCGACAACGGCGCCGTGACGCTGCGCATCGCCCCGGCGGCGGAGAACGCGGTCTTCGACGTGCCGGCCCTGGTCAACGCCCGCCAGGTGATCGCGTTCACGGTGATCGACACCGGGATCGGGATCTCCGACGACAAGCTGTCGCTGATCTTCGAGGCGTTCCAGCAGGCCGACGGCACCACCAGCCGCCGCTACGGCGGCACCGGCCTGGGGCTGTCGATCAGCCGCGACCTGGCCCGGCTGCTCGGTGGCGCGATCAGCGTGTCCTCGGCGCCGGGGCAGGGCTCGACGTTCACGCTCTTCGTGCCGGACGTGCTGGCGCCGGACGCGGTGGTCGCCCCGCTGCCGCCGCAGCCGTCCCGCGCCGGGCTGCCGTCCTCGCTGCTCATGCCGCCGGTGGAGCTGACCGAACCGGCGGCCGGCCCGACCACCCGGCGGCTGGAGGGGGCCACCGTGCTGATCGTCGACGACGACGTGCGCAACGTCTTCGCCCTCACCAGCGCGTTGGAACTGCACGGCATGACCGTGTTGTACTCGGACAACGGGGCGGACGGCGTCCGCCTGCTGGCCGAGCATCCGGAGGTGGACATCGTCCTGATGGACGCGATGATGCCGGACCAGGACGGGTACGAGACGACCCGCCAGATCCGGCGTAACCACCGCTTCGCCGACCTGCCGATCGTCTTCCTGACCGCGAAGGCGATGCCCGGCGACCGGGAGTCGGCGCTGGAGGCCGGCGGCAGCGACTACATCACCAAACCCGTCGACCTGGACGAGCTGATCGAGCTCATGGCGTCCTGGATCAGCGGCGGCCGGACCGAGGAGAGCTCGTGACCCAGATGGCGAAGGCGCTGCTGGTCGATGACCGGCGAGAGAACCTGATGGCACTGGAGGCGATCCTCCAGGGGCTGCCGGTCCAGTCGGTCGCCGTGGAGAGCGGCGAGGCGGCGCTGAAGCAGCTGCTGGTCGACGACTTCGCGGTGATCCTGCTGGATGCGCAGATGCCGGACATGGACGGCTTCGAGACGGCCAGTCACATCAAGCGCCGGGAGCGTACCCGGCACGTGCCGATCATCTTCCTGACCGCGGCCGACCGGGACGCCCAGCTCGCGCTCCGCGGGTACGCGGTCGGCGCGGTCGACTACCTCACCAAGCCGTTCGACCCGTGGGTGCTGCGGGCCAAGGTGTCGGTCTTCGTGGAGCTGTGGGTCAAGACCCGGCAGCTGGCCGCGCAGTCCGACCTGGTGCGCGAGCGGGACGCGCAGTGGCGGATGCTGACCGACGCGGTCGACGAGGCCACCGCCCTGCTGCGCGCGGACGACCCGGACGCCCGCGACCGCGCCGTCGAGATCCTCGAACAGGCCCGCTGGGGCAACACCTCCTGACCCGCCCCTGGGCGGTGCGCGGGGTGGGTGGCGCGGGACGGGGTTAGCGGGTGATCTGGTCGTTACGGATCATCAGGGCGGAGCGGAGGCCGGTGATGTCCAGGACGCGGAGCAGGAAATCGCCCACGTTGGTGAGGATCAGCAGGCTCTGCGCGTGACTGGCCTTGCGGCTGAGCACCACCAGGGTGCCCAGGCCCTGCGAGTCGCAGAAGGTGACGCCGCCGAGGTCGAGCACGATGCGCGGCGGGGGGTCGGCGAGCACCTCATTCACGACCGTCGACAGCTGGGCGGCCGTGAGCATGTCGATCTCACCGGCGAGGCGCAGCACTGCTTCGTCGCCCGCTCGGTGTAGCGTGATGGACAGTTCGGCACGATCCACCCGGTCAGCCTATCGCGATCTCGACCACCCGGCCCGTCGAGGCGAGCCGACCGGCCGACCCGCGCGGCGATCGCCGGCTGGGCGCACCGCAGACGGGCGGTCGCGAGCGCGGCGGAGCGCCGGCCGGGCCTGGCGCGAGCGGGCGGTCGCCCGCGCGACCCGGGTGAGACTGGTAACCCCCGTCCGGGGTGGCTGCCGATTCACCGTCCGGCGCTGACACAATGGCCGCATCGTGACCGATATGTTTCCCGCCGGATCCGGCCGCTACCCGGCCGACGCGCCGGCCTCCGAGGCCCTGTTCGACCGCGCCCGCGCCATCGTGCCGGGCGGGGTGAACTCGCCCGTGCGCGCGTTCCGCGCCGTCGGCGGCACCCCGCGCTTCATGGTCCGGGGGGAGGGGCCCTGGCTCTACGACGCCGACGACCGGCGCTACGTCGACCTGGTCTGCTCCTGGGGCCCGCTGATCCTCGGGCACGCCCACCCGGAGGTGGTCGCCGCCGTGCAGGCCGCGGCCGCTCGGGGCACCAGCTTCGGCACCCCGACCCCAGCCGAGGTCGAGCTGGCCGCGGAGATCGTCGACCGCACCCCGGTCGAGCAGGTCCGGCTGGTCAACTCCGGCACCGAGGCGACCATGTCGGCGATCCGGCTGGCCCGCGGCTACACCGGCCGCTCCAAGATCGTGAAGTTCGCCGGCTGCTACCACGGGCACGTCGACGCGCTGCTCGCCGCCGCCGGCTCCGGCGTGGCCACCCTCGGCCTGCCCGACTCGCCCGGCGTCACCGGCGCCGCGGCGAGCGAGACCATCGTGCTTCCGTACAACGACCTCCGGGCGGTGGAGGAGGCGTTCGCCGCCGAGCACATCGCCGCGGTGATCACCGAGGCGGCCGCCGGCAACATGGGCGTGGTCGCCCCGCGCGACGGCTTCAACCAGGAACTGGCCCGGATCGCGCACGCGCACGGCGCGCTACTCGTCGTCGACGAGGTGATGACCGGGTTCCGGGTCTCCCGCTCCGGCTGGCACGGCCTCGACGCCAGCGACGCCGACCTGTGGACGTACGGCAAGGTCATGGGGGGTGGGCTGCCCGCCGCGGCGTTCGGCGGGCGCGCGGAGATCATGGCCCGGCTCGCCCCGGCCGGCCCGGTCTACCAGGCCGGCACGCTCTCCGGTAACCCGCTGGCCTGCGCGGCCGGCCTGGCCACGCTGCGGCTGGCCGACGAGGCGCTCTATCGCAAGCTGGACGACACGGCCGCCGTGGTGGGCAAGCTGGCGTCCGACGCGCTGGCCGCCGCCGGGGTCCCGCACCGGCTGTCGTACGCGGGCAGCATGTTCTCGATCTTCTTCACCGACGCCGACGTGGTCGACTACGACAGCGCCCGCACCCAGCAGGTGCCGGCGTTCAAGGCGTTCTTCCACGCGATGCTCGCCGCGGGCGTCTACCTGCCGCCGAGCGCGTTCGAGTCGTGGTTCGTGTCGGCGGCGCTGGACGACGCCGCGCTGGAGCAGATCGCCGCCGCGCTGCCGAACGCGGCCGCCGCGGCGGCGTCGGCGGGACTCGGGGGGTAGCGGTGAGTACGACGGTGGTCCACGTGCTGCGGCACGGCGAGGTGCACAACCCGGACAAGATCCTCTACGGCCGGCTGCCCGGGTTCCGCCTCTCCGAACTCGGCGTGCAGATGGCCAAGGCGGCCGCGCAGGGGCTGGCCGAGCGGGAGATCGTGCACGTGGTGGCGAGCCCGCTGGAACGCGCCCAGCAGACCGCCGAGCCGATCGCCGCGCAGTTCGGGCTGCCGGTCGGCGTGGACGAGCGGCTGATCGAGAGCGCCAACTGGTTCGAGGGCAAGAAGGTCTCCCCCGGTGACGGCTCGTTCCGCGACCCGCGCAACTGGTGGGTGCTGCGCGACCCGGTCACCCCGTCCTGGGGCGAGGCCTACCGGGCCATCGCGGAGCGGATGTTCGCCGCCCTGCACGCCGCCCGGGTGGCCGCCGAGGGGCGCGAGGCGGTGCTGGTCTCGCACCAGCTGCCGATCTGGACGCTGCGCCGCCACGTCGAGCGCAAGCGGCTCTGGCACGACCCGCGCAAGCGGCAGTGCGGGCTGGCCAGCCTCACCTCCTTCCACTTCGACGGCGCCAAGGTGGTCGGCATCGGCTACTCCGAGCCGGCCGCCCACCTGATCGCGATGTCGCCGACCGCCCGGACGGCCAAGGGGGCCTGATGAACGCCCGGAGGTGGACCGCCGGTCTGCTCGCCACCGTCACCGCGGTGGCGCTGGCCGCCTGCTCGTCGCCGGGCGGCGAGGAAGCCTGCGCCAACCGGGACGGCGTCATCGAGTGCGCCCCCGACCAGCGGTCCGCCGCCCCGAAGCTCGCCGGTGAACTGCTCACCGGCGGCAGCTATGACGTCGCCACCGCCCGCGGCCAGGTCGTGGTGGTCAACTTCTGGGGCTCGTGGTGCGCGCCCTGCCGGGCCGAGGCGGACGACCTGGAGGCCACCTACCAGGCGACCAAGGGCTCCGGGGTGACCTTCCTCGGCATCAACGTGCAGGACCAGCGGGACAAGGCGAAGGCCTTCGAGGAGGGCCGGGTCAGCTACCCGAGCCTGTTCGACCCGCCGAGCCGGCTGGCGCTCGCCCTGGACATCCCGCCGAACACCATCCCGGCCACCGTGGTGCTGGACCGGGAGGGCCGGATCGCCGCGGTGATCCGCGCGGCGGTCAAGCGGGAGGGCCTGCAACCCATCGTCGAGCGGATCGCCGCCGAGTCGCCGGCGCCCGCCGGTCAACGCTGATGGGCGAGACGTTCCGGGAACTGGCGCAGAGCGGCCCGTTGCTGCTCGCCATCGGCGCGGCCGCGCTGGCCGGGCTGGTCAGCTTCCTCTCCCCGTGCGTGCTTCCGCTGATGCCCGGCTACCTGTCGTACGTGACCGGACTGGCCGGCGCGGATCTGGAGGGCCGCCCGGCCCGGCCCGGCCCGTCGCCGGCCGAGGGGAGCGCGGCGGACCCGTCGGGCGGGGTGGCCGTCGCCACCCGGCCGGTGGTCGCGGTGAAGGGGCGGGTGCTGGCCGGGACGCTGCTCTTCATCGCCGGCTTCACCGTCGTCTTCACCGCCACCGCGATCCTCTTCGCCGGGTTCGGCCGGATCTTCTTCGACCACGAGCGGACGCTGGAGATCGTCATCGGCGCGCTGGTCGTGCTGCTCGGGCTGGGCTACCTCGGCGTGGTGCCCGGGTTGCAGCGCGAGTTCCGGATCCACCGGCTGCCCGCCGCCGGGCTGCTCGGCGCGCCGGTGCTCGGCGCGGTCTTCGCGCTCAGCTGGATGCCGTGCACCGGCCCGACGCTGGGCGCGGTGCTCGGCATGGCCACGGTCGACGGCAGCGCCGACCGGGCCGTGGTGCTCGCCGTGGCGTACTGCCTCGGGTTGGGGATACCGTTCGTCGTCTTCGGGCTGGGCTTCCAGCGCCTGCTCGGGGTGTTCCGCGCCGTCCGGCGCAACAGCCGCTGGGTCACCCGGATCGGCGGTGCCCTGCTGATCCTGATCGGCCTCGCGCTGGTCACCGGCGGGTGGACCAACTTCGTGATCTGGTTGCAGACCACCGTCGGGGTGGGCGAGGTGAGCATCTGATGACGGTCGTGGACGACCGGCCGGCGACCCCGGCCGAGGCGCCCCGGCGCCGACCCAACCGGGTGCTGGCCCTGCTGCGCAACTCCTGGCGGCAGCTGACCAGCATGCGTACCGCGCTGGTGCTGCTCTTCCTGCTCGCGATCGCGGCCATCCCCGGTTCGGTGCTGCCGCAGCGCGGGGTCAACCCGGAGGACGTCCGGGACTACTTCGTCGCGCACCCCGACCTGGCGCCGGTGCTGGACCGGATCGGCGCCTTCGAGGCGTTCGGCTCGGTCTGGTTCTCCGCGATCTACCTGCTGCTGTTCACCTCGCTGATCGGCTGCATCACCCCCCGGCTGCGCGACCACGTCCGGGCGCTGCGGGCGAAGCCGCCGGCCGCCCCGAAGCGGCTGGACCGGCTGCCGCAGCACGCGGTGCTGTCCGCGCCGGCCGGCGGCGCGGCGGCGATCGCCGAGGTGCTGCGCCGGCGCCGCTGGCGGGTGGTGGTCCGCGGCGACGAGGTCTCCGCCGAGAAGGGCTACCTCAAGGAGACCGGCAACCTGCTCTTCCACACCTCGATGGTGGTGGTGCTGGTCGGCGTCGCGCTCGGCTCGTGGTACGGCTGGAGCGGCAACCGGCTGCTCGTCGCCGGCGAGGAGAACGCGTTCTGCAACACCCGCCAGCAGTACGCCGAGGCGAAGCTCGGCCCGCGGGTGGACAGCGCCGACCTGCCCGGGTTCTGCCTGCGGCTGGACGACTTCCAGGCCCGCTTCCTCGACACCGGGCAGCCGGAGTTCTTCAACGCCCGGGTGACGGTGGACGAGCCGGGCCGGGAGCGCCGGCAGGCCGACTTCTCGGTCAACTCCCCGCTGCGCCTCGACGGCGCGAACGTCTACCTGCTCGGCCACGGGTACGCCCCGGTGATCCGGTACACCGACCGGTTCGGCCGCAGCCAGACCAGCGTGGTGCCGTTCCTGACCACCGGCGACATGGGGCTGACCAGCGAGGGACTGGCCGCCTTCCCGGACGCCAACGTCGACCCGGCCACCGGCGCGCGCGACCCGAACCTGCAGATGGCCTTCACCGGCCTCTACCTGCCGACCGCGCCCGGCGCGCCGCCGTACGCCCGCTCGGAGTACCCGACCGAGCGCAACCCGGCGCTCAACCTGGTGGCCTACCGGGGCAACCTGGGCCTGGACGCGGGCATCCCCGGCTCGGTCTACCAGCTGGACCAGCGGCAGGTGCGGGCCGGCAAGGTCAAGGAGGTCGGCACCAGGGTCGTCAAGCTGGGCGAGACCTGGACGCTGGACGACGGCACCCGGGTCGAGTTCCTTGGCACCGAGCCGTACATCACCCTTTCGGTGCGCCGCGACCCGGGCTCGACGCTGCTGCTGGTGAGTTCCGCGACCCTGCTGGCCGGCCTGATGGGCTCGCTCTTCGTCCGCCGCCGGCGGGTCTTCTTCCGGGTGCTCCCGGCCGGGTCCGTCGCCCCCGCGGGTGGTTCCACCGACCCGGCGGACGAATCTCCGACGGGCGGTAGTAGTTTGGTCGAGGCCGGTGGGTTGCCGCGCACCGACCATCCCGGGTTCGCCGACGAGTTCGCGCAGCTCGTCGCCGCGGTCAGCGGTGACGGGCGGCCGGACGAGCGGGCCGGTGCGGATCGCGACGGAGGCGATTCGGCCGGGACGCGAGAAGGAGCCGACTGATGTCCGCACTCTCCGACCAGCTGGTGTCGTTCGCGATCCTGGCGTACCTGGTCGCCATGATCAGCCACGCCGTCGAGTACGCGCTCGGTAACGCCCGCGCCCGGGTCGCCGCGCCCGCCCGGGAACTGGTCGGCGCCGGCGTCGGCGCGGCCGGCGGCAGCGCTCCGCCCGAGCCGGTCGTGGCCGGCCCGAGCGTCGCCGAGCGCACCGCGCAGCGGGCCCGGCTGGCCGGGCGGATCGCGGTCGGCGTCACCGCGCTCGCCGCCCTGCTGCACCTCGGGGCACTGGTCACCCGCGGCCTCGCCGCCGACCGGATGCCCTGGGGCAACATGTACGAGTTCGTGCTCACGGTCTCGTTCATCGGCGTCGCCGCCTGGCTGGTGGTGCTGGTGAAGGTGCCGTCGCTGGGCCGCCTCGGGCTCTTCCTCACCCTGGTGATGGTGCTCCTGGTGGCCACCGCCGAGCTGGTGCTCTACGTGCCGGTGGTGCCGCTGGTGCCGGCGCTCAACTCGTACTGGTTCGTCATCCACGTCTCGACGATCGTGTTCAGCTCCGGCATCTTCCTGCTCGGCGTGGTGCCGGCGGTGGCGTACCTGATGCGGGCCGGTTACGAGCAGGGCAAGCGGAGCTTCCCGTACACGCTGGCCAAGCGGGTGCCGGCGGCGGCCGCGCTGGAGCGGCTGACCTTCGTGCTGCACGCCTTCGCGTTCCCGGTCTTCACCTTCGCGGTGATCGCCGGGGCGATCTGGGCCGAGGCGGCCTGGGGCCGGCCGTGGGGCTGGGACCCGAAGGAGACCTGGGCGTTCATCTCCTGGGTGGTCTACGCCGGTTACCTGCACGCCCGGGCCACCCCGAGCGTGAAGCGGAACGTGGCCACCTGGCTGGCCGTGGTCGGCTTCCTCACCATGCTGATGAACCTGTTCGGGGTGAACATCTTCTTCGAGGGACTGCACTCCTACGGCGGCCTCCCCGACTGATCGCCGAACTCGGCTACCTGCCGGGGCGGCGGCGCCGGAGGGTCTCGTCCACCCGCAGGGTGACCTGGTACGCGACCTCCGGAACGTCCGCGAGTTCGATCCGCTCCGCGCGCAGCGCGAGCTGGGCGTGCAGCTCCCGGGCCACGGCGTCGCGGAGTTCGGTCAGTAACGGCGACAGCCCGTCCGGGTCGCCCACCACGTACGCGTCCGACATGCCTCCACCGTGCAGCGGCGCGCCGCCGCCGGGCCAGCACCGGTGACATTTCTCGCCGGTGCGGGTCAGCCGCCGAACCAGCCGGGCACGTCGAGGCGGAACCAGTTGGCCGGGGTTACGGCGCGCAGGTCGTCCTCCAGGGCGGCGACCCGGTCCGGGCCCAAGGTGTCCGCCCAGCGCTGCCGGAGCTGGTCGAAGACCACCGCCGAGCGGCGCAGCCCGTCGTGCCCGCGCGGGGTCATCCGGACCAGCTTGCGCCGGGCGTCGTCTGGGTCGTCGGCGCGTTCCAGGTAGCCCAGGGCGACCAGCCGGTCCACCGTCTTGCCGGCCGCCTGCTTCGAGATGCCCAGCCGCTGGCCCAGCTCGGTGGCGGTGGTGCCGCCGGCGCCGACCGCCTGGAGCACGAAGCCGTGCAGCGGGCGCAGCTCGGGATGCCCCTGCCGGGCCAGCTCGGCGTGCAGGTCGTCGATGAGCGTGCGGAAGCCGGCCAGCAGCAGCAGGGGCAGCAGGAAGCCGGGCCGGTCGGGGTCAGTTGCCATATTCGACAACCAGATTTACCATTTGGACAACCACGTTGACGATCCTACGTCACGCCCGGCCCCGATCCTCGCGCCGCCGCCACCGGCTCCATCCGTCGCCGCCTCCGTCACCCGCGAAAGCAGGTCGCCATGCCCGTCTTCACCCCGCACACCGCCGACACCGCGCCCGACGCCGCCCGACCCACCCTGGCGGCGGTACGCCGGAAGTTCGGTTACCTGCCCGCCGCCGTCGCCCTGATGGCCGAGTCCCCGGCGTTGCTGCAGACCTTCCTCACCGCCAACGCCGGCTTCGAGGCCGGCAGCCTCGACCCGGTGCAGCGGGAGGTGGTCGTGCTGACCGTCGCCACCCGCAACGAGTGCCACGTCTGCGTGGCCCTGCACACCGCCACCCTGACCCGGCTCGGCGCCGACCCCCGACTGGTAGACGCGCTGCGCGCCGGCACGCCGCTGCCCGACGACCGGCTCGAGGCGCTGCGCCGCTTCACCCTGGCGGTGCTGGAGCACCGGGGCGATGTCCCCGACGAGCAGACCCGCGCCTTCCTCGCCGCCGGCCACCAGCCGCGGCAGGCCCTGGACGTGGTGCTCGGCGTCGGCGTCTACACCATCTCCACCTTCGCCAACCGGCTCACCGGCGCGCCGGTCGACCCGCCGCTGGCGGACTACGCCTGGACGCCCGCCGGCTGACCGCGGCGCGTCCTGCGTCGGGCCGCGGTGGGTCCGGCCGCCCGGGCCGCGGCGGCGGAGCCGGTCAGCGTTCGGCGGCCACCCGGTCGAGCCACTCGCCGATCAGCGCGTCGAAGAGCCCGGGCTGCTCGATCTGCAGGTTGTGGCCGGCCACGTCCAGCACCGCGAAGGTCGCCCGGGGGTAGTGCGGCAGCAGCGCGAACTGGTCGAGGTAGCCGGTGGCGTGGTCCTGCCGCCCGGTCAGGATCAGCGTCGGCCGGGCGAACAGCGCGCCGCCCTCCGGGTCCTCGGTGAGCGTCCACCGCTGACGGATCCGGGCCATCGCGGCGGTGTCGGCCAGATCCAGACCGGCCAGGATCTCATCGCGGAACCGCCGCAACGTCTCCGGCGTCTGCACGACCGCGAGGTCGGCGAACTCCGCGGCGGTCCGGGCGTCGGTCGAGGCGAGCAGGCCCGGGTCGGGACGCAGCACCTGCTGCCGCGGCACCCGGCGCTCCGCCTGCTCCACCGCCGTGCCGACCGGGCAGATCAGCGCCAGCCCGAGCACCTGCTCCGGGCGGGACCGGGTGAGCGCGCGGGCGAGGTAACCGCCGTAGGACTCACCGACCAGCAGGAACGGGGTGTCGCCCAGGGTGTCGTCCACGAAGTCCCGCACAGCGTCGAGCACGTCGTCGGAACTCGCGATCTCCGGCGGTGCGGGGGAGGCGCCCATGGCCGGCAGATCCGGGTACAGCCGCCGGTACCCGCTGCGCCCGGCGAACACCGGCTCGAGGCAGCCGAGCATCAGGCGGTGGTCCGGTGTCCAGCCGTGCAGCGCGACGACCGGTGTCCCGGCGCCCCGCTCGACGACGTTCAACGCTACGGACGTACGGCGTGGCATCCCGGCTCCCTCGCACTCGCTGTGACGGCCCACGCATGCTGCCGCCGGGCACCGACAGGTTCACCCCGATCGGCGGCCGGTGTGGCGGAGCGCACACTGGGCCGTCGACATCACCCGACCCGGCGTGGGCGGGCCGTCGACCGGTGCGGGAGACTGGCTCCCATGGCGGCTCGTGGCTTCCCGTACACCGATCTGAAGGACTTCCTCGCGGCCCTGGAGCAGGCGGGTGAGCTGCGGCGGGTGAGCGTCCCGGTGGACCCCACGCTGGAGATCAGCGAGATCGTCACCCGGACGGTCCGGGCGGATGGGCCGGCGCTGCTCTTCGAACGGCCGACCCGCGGCGAGATGCCGGTGGCGATCAACCTCTTCGGCACCGAGAAGCGGATGGCGATGGCGCTCGGCGTCGGGTCGCTGGACGAGATCGGCGCCCGGATCGGCGCGCTGGTCAAGCCGGAGCTGCCGGTGGGCTGGTCCGGCATCCGCGAGGGCCTGGGCAAGGTCATGCAGCTCAAGTCGGTGCCGCCGCGCAAGGTGAAGACCGCCCCCTGCCAGCAGGTGGTCTACCGGGGCGACGACGTCGACCTGAACCGGCTGCCCGGCCTGCAGGTCTGGCCGGGCGACGGCGGGATCTTCCACAACTACGGGCTGACCCACACCAAGCACCCGGAGACCGGCAAGCGCAACCTCGGCCTCTACCGGCTCCAGCAGCACTCGCCCAACACTCTCGGCATGCACTGGCAGATCCACAAGGACTCCACCGCCCACCACGCGGTCGCCGAGCGGCTGGGCCAGCGGCTGCCGGTGGCGGTCGCGATCGGCTGCGACCCGGTGATCTCGTACGCCGCCTCCGCGCCGCTGCCCAGCGACATCGACGAGTACCTGTTCGCCGGCTTCCTGCGCGGCGAGCGGGTGGAGATGGTCGACTGCCTCACCGTGCCGTTGCAGGTGCCGGCGCACGCGCAGGTGGTGCTGGAGGGCTACCTGGAGCCCGGCGAGCGGCTGCCGGAGGGCCCGTTCGGCGACCACACCGGCTTCTACACCCCGGTCGAGCCGTTCCCGGTGCTGCACGTCGAGGCGATGACCATGCAGCGCGACCCGGTCTACCACTCGATCGTCACCTCCAAGCCACCCCAGGAGGACCACGGCCTCGGCAAGGCCACCGAGCGGATCTTCCAGCCGCTGCTGAAGCTGCTGATCCCGGACATCGTCGACTACGACCTGCCGGCCGCCGGGGTCTTCCACAACTGCGCGATCGTGTCGATCCGCAAGCGCTACCCGAAGCACGCGCAGAAGGTGATGAACGCGATCTGGGGCGCGCACCTGATGTCGCTGACCAAGCTGATCGTGATCGTCGACGAGGACTGCGACGTGCACGACTACAACGAGGTGGCCTTCCGCGCCTTCGGCAACGTCGACTACGCCCGCGACCTGCTGCTCACCGAGGGCCCGGTGGACCACCTGGACCACTCGTCCTACCAGCAGTTCTGGGGCGGCAAGGCGGGCGTCGACGCGACCCGCAAGCTGCCCGGGGAGGGCTACACCCGGGGCTGGCCCGAGGAGATGTCCATGAGCCCCGAGGTGGTCTCCCTGGTCGACAAGCGCTGGAAGGAGTACGGCATCTGATGGCCACCTCCGATCCGCGCGATCTTGCCGTCTCCGCCCCCGATTCGCCCGGTTCCTCCGGCTCTGCCGGGGCGGCAAGCGCACGATCGCGGAGCAGGGTCCGGGCTTTCCTCGACCTCGTGGCGATCGAGCACTCGGTGTTCGCGCTGCCGTTCGCGTACCTGTCGGCGTTGACCGCCATGCGGGTCGACGGGGGGCGGGTGCGGTGGGTGGACTTGCTGCTGATCACCGTGGCGATGGTCGGCGCGCGGACGTTCGCGATGGCCGCCAACCGGATCCTGGACCGGCGGATCGACGCGCGGAACCCGCGTACCGCCTCGCGCGAACTGGTCACCGGCGCGGTGAGCCTCCGCACGGCCTGGACCGGCGCGGCTGTCGCGCTGGTGGTGTTCCTGGCCGCCGCCGCCCTGCTCAACCCGCTCTGCCTGGTGCTGGCGCCGCTCGCCGTGGTGCCGCTGGTCGTCTACCCGTACGGCAAGCGGTTCACCAACTGGCCGCACGCCATCCTCGCGGTCGCCCAGGCGGTCGGCCCCGTCGGCGCCTGGCTGGCGGTCACCGGCACCCTGGCCGGCTCCGGGCCGGCCTGGCTGCTCGGCGCGGCGGTCGGGCTCTGGATCGGCGGCTTCGATTTGATCTACGCCTGCCAGGACGCCGAGGTCGACCGGCAGATCGGCGTGCACAGCGTCCCGGCCCGGTACGGGCTGCGGTTCGCGCTGCACGCCTCGACCGTCGCGCACGTGGTGACCTTCGGGCTCTTCATCTGGTTCGGCGCGCTGGTCGGGTTCGGGTGGCTCTGGTGGATCGGCCTGGCGCTGACCGCGGCCGCCTTCGGCTACCAGCACCTGGTGGTCAGCCCGACCGACCTGAGCAAGGTCAACCGGGCCTTCTTCACCGCCAACGGCTTCGTCGGCATCGCGCTGTTCGCCTTCGCCCTGCTCGACCTGGTGGTCCGGCTCGGCCTGCGGGCCTGATCCGGGGGGCTCCGGGACTCCTCCGGCCGCCGGTTGCCGGGGGCGGGCGGCGCCCGGTGGCGGCGACCAGGCAGGCTGGTGGGCATGCGTGAGCCATGGGTGGTCGGGGTGTCCGGGGCGTCCGGCACGCCGTACGCGGCGGCCGTCGTACGGGGGCTGCTCGACGCCGGGCAGCCGGTGGACCTGATCGTCTCCCGGGCGGCCCGGCTGACCCTGCTGGACGAGACCGGCCGCCCGTTCCGCGACGGGCACTGGGCCGAGGACCTCGCCACCTGGCTGGGCCGGGACCTGGCCGGCGCCGACGTGCGGCACTGGCCGGCCGGCGACCTCGCGGCCGGACCCAGCAGCGGTTCCTACCGGGTGCGCGGGATGGCGGTGGTGCCGGCGAGCACGGCGGCCTGCGCCGGCATCGCGATCGGGCTCTCCAAGGACCTGCTGCAGCGGGCGGCCGAGGTCAACCTCAAGGAGCGGCGGCCGGTGGTGGTGGTGCCCCGGGAGACCCCGGTGACCCGTAGCCACCTGGAGCACCTCATCGCGTTGCACGACGCCGGTGCGGTGGTGCTGCCGGCCAGCCCCGGCTTCTACGGCGCGGGTGCGTCGGCCTCCGCCGCGCAGCTGGTGGACTTCGTGGCCGGCAAGGTGCTGGACGCTCTCGGCGTACCGCACACCCTGTTCCGGCGCTGGTCGGGCGAGCTGGGCGCCGCCCGGGCCTGAGGCTCAGGCAGGACGCGGACCGGACCCGGCGCCCGGTCCGCGTGCCGATCTCCGTGCCATTCAGTACATCCCGGCGTTGGCGGGACCCGGCCCGGTCGAGGCGGTGGGGCCAACGTTGCGCGCTTTGCCCACGTCTTCCGCCTCGTCCAGCATGCCCTCCCCTTCAAGCAGGGCTCGCACCTCGGATTCCCGAAACCGGCGATGCCCGCCTGGAGTCCGGATGCTTCCTATCCGGCCCGCCGCTGCCCATCTCGTCACAGTCTTCGGGTCAACCCGAAACAGTGCGGCGACCTCTCCCGGTGTCAGCAGGCGATCTCCAGTGTCCACAGCCCCCTCCTCGCGTCGACGAAGCCCCCGGCTGAACACACTGCCCCCGGCCGGTGCGAGCCCAGAGCCGTCATGAGGGACGTATGGCAATTACAGCACCAGCGACCTGGCCTGTCCGCCAAACGCGAAAAACGCACTGAGTGGGAAGTTAGGAAATATTACCTGGACGACGCTCCCTTTACTCTGAGTCTGCAAACAGTTACACGTCGTTATGTTCAACGGATGCCGAACGCTCGGCGTTACGCCTCTGCGACTAGGGTCTACATTCCGTGGACGCCATCGACCTGAGCCTCGTGGAACTGTTGCGCGGCAACGCCCGCCTGTCCTACGCCGAACTGGCCCGACAGGTCGGCCTCTCCGCGCCCGCCGTGCACGAGCGGGTCGGCAAGCTGGAGTCTGGCGGGGTGATCCGGGCGTACCGGGCGGAGATCGAGCCCGAGGCGGTCGGGCTCGGCGTGACCGCGCTGATCGGCATCATCGAGGACTCCGGCGCCGACACCGACGACGTGCTGGAGGCGTTCCGGGCGATTCCCGAGATCGAGTCCTGCTACTTCATGGCCGGCGTCGAGTCGTTCCTGCTCAAGGCGCGGGTGACCACCATCGCCGAGTTGGAGCGGCTGATCGTGCGGTTGAACCGGACGCCGGGGGTGGCCTCCACCCGCACCGGCATCGCGCTGTCGACCAAGTGGGAGAACCGCCCGCAACCGGTCAGCCCGCCCCCCGCCTGACCGCCCCCGCCGGGCCGGCCCTGGCGCCCGGGTCGGCTCCGGCGCCCGCCGGGCTGTGGTGCCCCGGGTCAGGCCGGGTGCCGCCCGGTCGGTCGGGCTCTGGCGCGGCCCGGGGCGGCGGCGGTAGCGTGCGCCGATGAACACGCCCGCGCCCGGAGCCGCCGTGGTGACCGGCGCCGCCGGCGGTCTCGGCCGGGCGCTGGCCGCCGCGCTGCACGCCGACGGCTGGCCGGTGCTGCTCACCGATCTCGACCCGGCCGCGGTGGCCGCGGCCGCCGCCCCGCTCGGCGGCTGGTCCCGCCCGCTCGACGTGCGCGACGAGGCGGCCTGCGCGGACGTGGCCGCCGAGGCGGCCGGCCGGGGCGGCCTCGGGCTCTGGGTCAACAACGCCGGCATCCTGGTCACCGGGCCGTCCTGGGAGCACGACGCGGCGACCCGGCGGCGGATCGTCGAGGTGAACACCCTCGGCGCGATGAACGGCACCCTGGCCGCGCTGGCCGTGATGCGGGCCCAGGGGTACGGGCACGTGCTCAACGTCGTCTCGCTGGCCGGGCTGATCGCCGCTCCCGGCGAGACCGTCTACGCGGCCAGCAAGCACGCCCTGCTCGCGTTCAGCCTGGGCACGCTGGCCGACCTGCGGGCGGCCGGGCAGCGGGGCGTACATGTGTCGTGCCTGTGCCCGGACGGGATCTGGACGCCGATGCTGCACGACCGGCTGGACGACCCCGGCGCGGCGGTCTCCTTCACCGGCGCGCTGCTCACCCCGGAACGGGTGGCCGCGCGGGCCGTCCGGCTGGCCCGGCGGCCCCGGCCGGTGGTCAGCCTGCCGCGCTGGCGCGGCGCGCAGGTGCGGCTGCTGGACACGCTGCCCCGGCTCGCGCTCGGGCTGACCCCGGTGATCGGTGCGGTCGGTCGGGCCGGGCAGCGCCGGCAGCGCCGCCGGGGCGGGGCGGACCGGCCCTGACCGGCCTTGTTAGGTTTCCGGCGTGACTCATCTCGACCGGTGCGACGAGGCCAGCCGGGTCTGGGTGACCGAGGCGATCGCCACCGTGGAGGCCGACGCCAACCGGTCCGCCGACACCCACCTGCTGCCCTTCCCGCTGCCCAGGGAGTGGGGGATCGACCTCTACCTCAAGGACGAGTCGGTGCACCCCACCGGCTCGCTGAAGCACCGGCTGGCCCGTTCGCTCTTCCTGTACGGGCTCTGCAACGGCTGGATTGGCCCGGACACCACCATCGTGGAGGCCTCGTCCGGGTCGACCGCGGTCTCCGAGGCGTACTTCGCCCGGATGCTCGGGCTGCCGTTCATCGCGGTGATGCCGGCCTCCACCTCGCCCGAGAAGATCGCCCAGATCGAGTTCCAGGGCGGCCGCTGCCACCTCGTTGACGACCCGGCCAAGGTGGTTGTGGAGGCGCGCTGGCTGGCCGAGGACACCGGCGGGCACTTCATGGACCAGTTCACCTACGCCGAGCGGGCCACCGACTGGCGGGGCAACAACAACATCGCCGAGTCGATCTACGCGCAGCTCGCCCTGGAGCGGCACCCCGTGCCGGCCTGGATCGTGGTGGGCGCGGGCACCGGCGGCACCAGCGCCACCATCGGCCGGTACGCCCGGTACCGCCGGCTGCCCACGAAACTCTGCGTGGTCGACCCGGAGAACTCCGCGTTCTACCCGGCCTGGCAGGCGGCCGACTGGTCGGTCCGCACCGGCCGGGGCTCCCGGATCGAGGGGATCGGCCGGCCGAGTGTGGAGGCGTCCTTCCTGCCCTCGGTGGTCGACCGGATGGTCCAGGTGCCGGACGCCGCGTCGCTGGCGGCGATGCGGGCCGCCTCCGCGGTGCTCGGCCGGCGGGTGGGCGGCTCGACCGGCACCAACCTCTGGGGCGCGTTCGGGCTGATCGCCGGGATGCTCGCCGACGGCCGGCACGGCTCGGTGGTCACCCTGATCTGCGACGCCGGCGACCGGTACGCCGACACCTACTACGCCGACGGGTGGGTGGCCGCCCAGGGCCTCGACCTGGCCCCGCACCTGGCTACCGTCGAGCGCTTCCTGGCCACCGGCGCCTGGCCGGCCTGAGCCCCTCGGCTCAGCTCACCCCGGAGCGCTCGGCCAGGCCCGGGTAGCGCAGCACGTACCCGTCGGCGTCCAGGTCCAGGTCGCCGGCGTAGGTGTCGCTGGCGAACCGGACCCGCCCGGGGCCCAGAGCGGTGTAGACCTGCTCGGCGGGGACCACCAGCAGGCTCGGCACCAGCACCCAGGCGACGGTGATCCGGTGCGCGGTCTCCGGCGGCGCGTCGGTCAGCCCGAGCCGGCGTACCGGCAGGGTGTTGAAGAGCGCCGAACCGCCCAGGTCGATGTCGACCGCGTCGGCCAGCCGGTCCGGTTCGTCGGTGCCGGGCAGCCCGGCCGGTGGATTGCCGGCGGCGGTCAGCGCCGCGTCCAGGTCACCCTGCTCGGCGGTGGTCACCCGCCACCGGTCGGCCGCCCGCTCCATGCGTACGCTGCGCAGCCAGCCCGCCCCCTCGACCTCGATCTCGAGCCGGGTGCTCGCCCACCGCTCGTCGGTCGACAACTGGTAGCGGCAGGTGTAGGGGATGGGGTCCACGGCCAGCTGGGTGCCCCGTGCGGTCAGCCCCCGGGCGTCGTCGAACCGGGCGTGCTCGGCGCCGGCGGTGTCCGTCCGGGTCCAGAAGAGCGACTTCGGCATGGTCGGCATGAGCCGGACGTTACGCGACCCGGGACACGTCGGCAGGGCATGTGAAAACGCCGCCGCGGAGCCGGAGCTCCGCGACGGCGTCCATGGTCCGTCGACCGGTTCAGTGGGTACGCGCCGCCGGCCGGCCCCGCCGGTCGTCGCGCGGCCGGTCGTCCCGACCCCGGCCCTCCGGCCGGAACCCGCCCCGGTCGCCGAAGCGCCGCTCGCCCTGCGGCCGGTCGCCGTAGGTACGGCCGTCGGTCGGCCGGTCACCGTAGCGCCGCTCGCTCTGCGGGCGGTCCCCGAACCGGCGTTCGCCCTGGGGCCGGTCGCCGTAGGTGCGGCCGTCGGTCGGCCGGTCACCGTAGCGGCGTTCGCCTTGCGGCCGGTCGCCGTAGCGTCGGTCGCCCTGGGGCCGGTCGCCGTAGCGGCGTTCGCCCTGCGGGCGGTCGCCGTAGCGGCGCGGGCCGCCGGGCCGGTCGCCGTGCCGGCGGGGCTCCTCGGGCTCGTTGCGCACCGGCACGCCGCTCGGCTCGCGGGCGCCGGTCAGCTCGGCGAGCGCCGGGTCGCCGGCCCGCACCCGGGCCTGGGCCGGCTCCACGCCGGCCTTCTCCAGCATGGCGAGGGTGGTCCGGCGCTGCTTGGGCAGGACCAGGGTGGCCACCGCGCCCGACTCGCCGGCCCGGGCGGTGCGCCCGGCCCGGTGCAGGTAGTCCTTCGGGTCCTTGGGCGGGTCGACGTGCAGCACCAGCGACACCCCGTCCACGTGGATGCCCCGGGCCGCCACGTCCGTGGCGACCAGCACGTTCATCCGGCCCTCGCGGAACTCGGCCAGGGTGCGGGTACGCATCCGCTGGGTCTTGCCGCCGTGCAACCCGCCGGCCCGTACGCCAACCGCGGCCAGCTGCTCGACCAGCCGGTCCACGCCCAGCTGGGTCCGGGCGAAGACCATCGTCCGGCCCTCGCGGGCCGCGATCGACGCCGCCACCGGGAACTTGTCGTGCGGTGGGATCAGCAGCAGGTGGTGGTCCATGGTGGAGACCGATGCGGTGGACGGCGCGGTCGAGTGCGTGACCGGGTCGGTCATGAACCGCTTGACCAGCGCGTCGACATCACCGTCCAGAGTGGCCGAGAAGAGCAGCCGCTGGGTGCCGGCCGGGGTCTTGGCGAGCAGTTCGGTGACCTCCGGCAGGAAGCCCATGTCGGCCATCTGGTCGGCCTCGTCGAGCACGGTGACCTCGACGTCGTCGAGGCGGCAGACACCCCGGTCGATTAGGTCGCCGAGCCGCCCCGGGGTGGCCACGACGATCTCCACGCCGCGCCGCAGGGCGTCGATCTGCCGGTCGTACGGCACGCCGCCGACGGCGGTCTTGAGGAACACGCCGACCGCCTTGCCGAGCGGCAGCAGCGCGTCGTTGACCTGCATGGCCAGTTCCCGGGTCGGCACCAGGACCAGGGCCCGCGGGTGCAGCGGCCGGGCCCGCTCGCCGGCGGCGACCCGGGCGAGCAGCGGCAGGCCGAAGGCGAGGGTCTTGCCGGAGCCGGTCTGGCCCCGGCCGAGGACGTCCCGGCCGGCGAGCGCGTCCGGCACGGTGGCGGTCTGAATCTCGAACGGCGTGGTGATGCCCTGTCGGGCCAGCGCGCGGACCAGCGGCTGGGGCAGCCCCAGCGCGGCGAAGTCGGGGGTCGGGGTGGCGTCCACCGGCTCGGCGGCCGGCTCGGCGGCGGTCACCGCGGCGGCCTGCTCGATGGTCTCCCCGATGGGGGCGTCGAAGGCGGACGGAAACGTGCTGGGATCAGCAAAGGTGGTCAAGAAATGCCTTTCGAGCGGGGCGCATCTTCGCGATGGCCGGTCGCGGCTGAACGCCGCCGAATCGCCCGCAAGATCGCCCATGGGCGCGCAGGACGCGCGCCGGGTCAGTGATCTCCACAAGTGTACGGCGGCGCGACCGGTCCGCACGGCGGCGCGGAGCCGTAGTGGGCGGGCTCACCATCGCCGCCCGCCGTCCGGGTCAGCCGTTCAGGACGCCGCCCACCAACCCGTCCATGGCATCGTTCGCGAGCAGTACGACCAGCACGCTGATCGCCACCAGCAGGCCCAGCGAGGCGGCCAGGACGATGACCACCCGGGCGGTGCTGGACCGCTCGGCGGCCGGGGAGTCGGCCCAGCCCTGGGCCAGGATGTGTCCGGTCAGCGAGCCCGAGTTCTCCAGCGGGTTGCCGGCCGGGAAGGACACCGTAACGAAGCCCGGTCCCTCGGTGCCGGCGCCGTAGACCGTGCCGGCCAGATCCGGCCCGCCGTCGTACCGGCCGGGCTGGCCGGACGCGCTGGCCGGGTGGGTGGCCGACCAGGGAGCGGCTCCGCCGGACGCGCCCGGGTTGAGCCCGCTGGCGCGGTCGTCCCGCCGGTCGGCGGGGGCGGTCGGCGGCGGCCAGGCCGGCAGCGCCGGTGCGGGCACCACGGGCGGCACCGGGACCGACGGCGCCGCGGCCGGCGGTGTGGCCGGCGGGGCGGACGCCGAGGGCGACGTGGCTGGCGGCGCGGACACCGACGGCGGTGTGGCGGGCGGGCCCGACACCGGGGGCGGGAAGCTGACCGAAGCGGTGGCCGGCGGTGTGGACGAGGGCGGCCCCGACACCGGCGGGGCGGAGGTGGGTACCGGGGCGGCCGGTGCCCCGGAGACGGGCGCCGCCGGGACGGACGCTGCCCCGCGCGGGGCGGGCGCGGCGCCGTGCGGGGCGGGCGCGGCGCCGTGCGGGCCGGCCGGGTTGGAGACCGGTGCGGTCGCCCGGGCGGTGAAGACCGGTGGCTGTCCCGGCGCGGCGGAGGTGGCCGGCGGTGGCGGGAACGGCGGGGCCGGCGTCGGCCCGGGCGGCGGCGGAGGCGGCGGCACCGGCGGACCGGGCGGTGGCGCCGGCGGTCCGGGCAGCGGCGGCACCGGACCGGGCGGGGTGGGGCCCGGCTTCGGCGGCACCGGGCCGGGCGGGTAGGGCCCGGGGGTCGGCGGCGTCGGGCGCGGCACGGGCGGGGAGGGCGCGGGCGGCTTCGGCCCGGGTACGGGCGGCACTGGCGCGGGCGCCGGCTCCGGCTCGGGAGTGGGCGGCTTCGGCGGCTGGGCCGGCTCCGGCGGCTGGGCGGGCTCGGGCGGCTCCGGGTTGACCGGTCCGGCCCGGTAGACCTTTGCCGCGCCGGCGCGGCCGTCGGCGGCCAGTTCGACCTCGTCGGCCGAGATCCGGCTGGCGCCGGGGACGGCGGCGCTGGCCCGGGCCGGAGCCCCGGTGCGCTGGCCCGGAACGGCGGGCGCGACGGGGGTGGCCGAGGCGGTGGCCCGGTAGGTGGTGGCGCCGGCCGCCGGGGGCGACGCCCCGCCGTCCGGCGGGGTGACGGCGCTCGCGACGCTCACCCGCGCGCTCGCCCGGGCGGCGCCGCCGGACAGCGCCCCGGCGCCGATCGGACCGGCCGTGTCCGGTGCACCCGCGATCGGCGTGCCGTGCCGGTCGGCGGCCGGCGCGGCCTCCCCACCAGCGGCTTCCTCGGCCGCGCCCACCCCGGCGGCGGCTGGCTCGCCTTCTTCGGCAGCGGCTGACTCGGCCGTCACGGCGGGCGCCGACCCGGCCACCTCGGGGCGGGCCGGCTCGGCCTTCACGGCGGGCACCGACCCGGCCGCCTCGGCGGGGGCAGGCTCGGCCACCTCGGCGGGGGTCGGCGCGGCCTTAACGTCGGGGGTCGGCTCGGCCTCTTCGACGGCGGCTCGATCAGCGTCCTCGGTGGCCGTGCCGGGTTCGTCGGTGGTCGGCCCGGCCTCGGCGGGGGACGGCTCGGCGGGGGACGGCCGGACGGCGGGCGGCTCGGCCGACTTTCGAGCCGTCACCTCGGCCCGGTCGGCCGGGCCCGGCGCGTCGTCGACCGGCTCCGCCGGAACCTGCTGATCGGCCATGTGCTCGCCCTCCGCGCCACGCTCGCACCCGGATCCGCGGCGACGGTCCGGGCGTGCCTGACTGTCACCGTGCCACATTCCGCCCCGACCGCACAGCCGGAGTCCGTTCCGCGCCGATAAGCGCCCTCGCCCGAGCCGGCCGGGCGCCGGCCTAGCTGCTGGCGCTCGCGCTCACCGAACCGCTCGCCGTGCTCTCGCTGGCCTCCGGGTCGCCGCTCACCGAGGCGCTGGCCGGGGCCGACGTGGTCGTCTCGTCCGGGGACGGCGCGGCCGAGGTCTGCGAGCCGGTCGGGCTCGGCGAGGTGGTGCCGGTGGGCGTGGGGGTCGGGGACGGGGTGGTCGGCGTCGGCTTGGGCGGCCGGGTCGGCGTCGTGCCCGGCTGGGTGGGCCCCGGCTTGCCCGTCTCGGTCGGCTTCGGGGTGCTCGGCTTGGTCGTGGTCGGGCTTGGGGTCGGGGTCGGGGCGGTGGTCGGCGCGGGCACCGCACCGATCACCCGGGTGGCCGCGTAGAGCCGGGACCAGCGGACCGTGGAGATCTTGACGACGTCGCCGGTGGTCGGGGCGTGCACCATCTTGCCGCCGCCGATGTACATCCCCACGTGGTGGATGCTCGTCCAGCTGCTGCCCGAGGCGAAGAAGAGCAGGTCGCCGGGGAGCAGTGCGGTGCGGGCCACCGTCCGGGAGCGGGTCGCGTAGTACTGGTCGCGGGAGACCCGGGGCAGGGCGTGGTAGCCCGCCGAGCGGTACGCGGCCCACATCAGCCCGGAGCAGTCGAACCGGTCCGGTCCCTCGGCCGCCCAGAGGTAGGGATCACCGAGCTGTGCCTTGGCGTACGCCACCGCGGCCAGCGCCATCGGGTGCGCGGCCAGCCCGTTGACCGTCTCGTTGGCGAGGTAGCCCGCGCCGAGCCGCTGCTCGGCCGCCTCCTGCTGCTTCTCGATCTCGACCAGCTGCGCGGCGTTGTCCTTGCGCAGCTTGAGCAGCTTGGCCTCCTCGGCGCGGAGGGCTTGCTCGGTGCTGGCGTACTCCTGCTGGGCGCCCCGAGCTCGGGAGTCGGCCGCCAGCCACGCCTGGTAGGCCACCTGCTCGCCGGTGCGGGCCCGGGACAGCTCGCCGTCGGCGGCGGTGGTGCCGCCTTCGGCCTTCTCTCCCCGGGTGATCCGGGAGAGCCGGTTCAGGTCGTGCAGGTCGGAGGCGAACCCGCCGGGCGGCAGGGCCGCGGCGGCCTTGAGTGCGTCGGCCGCGGCGACGTCCGCGCCCTGCTGCGCCCGGGCGAGCGCGTCCCGGGCGAGGTCGAGGTCCCGCCTGGCCGTGGCCAGCTGGCCTTCCGCGTCGGTGCGCTTCTGCCGCAGCAGCAGCAGCTGGTCGCCGAGCTGGCCGACCCGCACCTCGGCCGCGTAGATCGCGCTGGCCAGGGGGCCGTTGCCCAGGTTGGACACCGGTGCGCCGGGAGTGCCGGGCAGGCCGGGGACCGGCGCGCCGCCGGGCAGTCGCAGCGCCCCGCTGTAGGTGGGACGGGCGCCGGTGTCGGGGACGCTGGTGGGCAGCCCCGGCTCCGCGTAGGACGGGCTGGCCAGCACCGCGGCGGCCACCGCGCCGAGCAGGGCGGACCAGAGCGCCGGCCGTAACACCGGCGAGATCACCGGCCGCCGTCGTCCGTGTCGCCGCCCGCGCCCGCTGTCGACCATTCCGCTCCCCGTCCGGTGCTGCCGCCGCGCTCGGTGGACGCGGCCGTGCGGACGCTACCAGTGTGTGTCGCGTCCCATCCTGTCTTACCGCACGGAGGCAGCGATGTCGATGCATGGCCAGGTAACGGCAGGCTGAGAGTTCGGTGAGCGCGGGCACCCGCGTCGACCGTGCCGGAGACCGTCGGCGGGGGCGACGTAGGCTCGATCCCGACCTGCAGGTGGAAGGGACGTGGCTTTCGATGGACGCCGGACTCAAGCGGGAGCTCGAAGCGAAGGTGTACGCCGGGGAGCGGCTGACCCGGGAGGACGGCATCGCTCTCTACTCCAGCGACGACCTGGTCTGGCTGGGGCGGCTGGCGCACCACCGGCGTACCGAGCTCAACGGCGACCGGGTCATGTTCAACGTCAACCGGCACCTGAACCTGACCAACGTCTGCTCCGCCTCCTGCGCGTACTGCTCGTTCCAGCGCAAGCCGGGCGAGAAGGACGCCTACACGATGCGCATCGACGAGGCGGTCCGCAAGGCCAAGGAGATGGAGGACGAGCAGCTCACCGAGCTGCACATCGTCAACGGCCTGCACCCCACGCTGCCCTGGCGCTACTACCCGAAGGTGCTGCGCGAGCTGAAGGCCGCGCTGCCGAACGTCAAGCTCAAGGCGTTCACCGCGACCGAGGTGCAGTGGTTCGAGAAGATCAGCGGGCTGGGCGCGGACGAGATCCTCGACGAGCTGATGGACGCCGGCCTGGAGTCGCTGACCGGTGGCGGCGCGGAGATCTTCGACTGGGAGGTCCGGCAGCACATCGTCGACCACGCCTGCCACTGGGAGGACTGGTCGCGGATCCACCGGCTGGCCCACGCGAAGGGCATGAAGACCCCGTCGACCATGCTCTACGGGCACATCGAGGAGCCCCGGCACCGGGTCGACCACGTGCTGCGGCTGCGCGAGCTGCAGGACGAGACCGGCGGCTTCGTGGTCTTCATCCCGCTGCGCTACCAGCACGACTTCGTCGATTCGGCGGACGGCAAGATCCGCAACCGGATCCAGGCCCGGACCACGATGGCCTCCCCGGCCGAGTCGCTGAAGACGTTCGCGGTCTCCCGGCTGCTGTTCGACAACGTTCCGCACGTGAAGTGCTTCTGGGTCATGCACGGGCTGTCGGTCGCCCAGCTCTCGCTCAACTTCGGCGTCGACGACCTGGACGGCTCGGTGGTCGAATACAAGATCACCCACGACGCCGACGCGTACGGCACCCCGAACACGATGCACCGGGACGACCTGCTGCACCTGATCTGGGACGCCGGCTTCCAGCCGGTGGAGCGGAACACCCGCTACGAGGTGGTCCGCGAGTACGACACCGCGCCGTCGCTGGCCGAGCGCCGCGCCGAGCCGCAGCGGGTCTGGGCTTGAGAGACTGTCGGGACACCCCGGATCGCGGCCTGGACTCCGCCTCGCTCGCCCCGGGGTGTCCCGACAGTCGTTGAGCCGGCACGTACCCTCGTAGGCAATGACCGAGCAGCAGAGCGGCTTCCCGCGGCGCGACGCCGAGGGCCGCATCCGTACCCTGGGTGACCTGCTCGGGGTGAGCCTGGCCGGGCTGGTCATCGGCGTGCTGGCGCTGGTGCTCTTCGACTGGGTGTTCGCCCTGGTCGGCGACGGCGACTTCGGCCGGGCCAACGGCTGGCTGGCGGTGATCCTGCCGGCCTGGCTGTTCTGGGACGATTTCCGGGCCTGGGCGTTCGGCGCGGCCCGGGTGGTGGCGGCGCTGCTGGCCGCCGCGGTCGGGGTGGTCGCCGGGCTGGTGGTGGCCGGCCTGGTCGCCGGCCTGCCGCCGCTGGCGTCCGGCGCGCTGGCCGCGACCGCATTCACGCTCGGCTACGCGGTGGTGTGGTTCCCGGGCGTGCGCTGGCTGGCCCGTCGGACGGGCTGAGGCTTCCGCCGGTGATCCCGGCGGTGGAGAACGGAGTGGGAAAGTGAGCGCGAGGAGTGCGCCGGGTCTGCCAGCCCCGCAGTCGCGAACTGGGCTGGCGTCGTGAGCGCGGCGGTAAAGTACACGCTGGCCCGGATCGGCCTGTTCGTCGTCGTGCTGGCGGCGCTCTGGCTGGTCGACATGAACGTCTTCCTGAAGCTGATGCTGGCGCTCGCCTTCTCCGCTGCGGCCTCCTTCTTCCTGCTGCGCGGCTGGCGCGACGAGATGGCCGAGGAGATGGCCACCGCCGCCGAGCGCCGCCGGGCCGAGAAGGAACGTCTCCGCGCCGCCCTCGCCGGCGAGGACCAGCCCGCCACCTCCGACCGCCCGGATCCCGACTCCACCAAGTGACCAAGAGGTTCGCGTCACCGGCCGTGCCGGGATGACGCGAACCTCTTGATCGACAAGGGGATCGGGTGGCCGGTCAGGTCACCAGTTGGTGGAGCCGGCGACCTGGGGCCACGCGACGTCGGTGGGCTTGATCAGGTAGACGATGCCGCCCGGACCGCCGGAGACGCCCCCGCTGGCGTTGATCCGCTGGGTGCGCAGCCAGATCTGCTCGAACTGCTCCCGCGGGTAGACGTTGCGCACCACGTCGTTGCTGGACGAGGCGGGGTCGTTCACGATCACGTCGCCGTCGGCGGTGAAGCCGACCACCACGAAGAGGTGACCGGAGGTGCCGTAGTTGGCCCCGTCCAGCTCACTGGCGAGGAAGGACTGGCTGGTGACCACCGGGATGCCGGCGGCGATGAAACGCTCCAGCTCGTCCAGCGAGTGCAGCCGGGTCACCCGACCCTCCATGCCCGGGAAGCTGGCCGCGTAGGCGGTGTTGAACGGCCAGTTCCCGGCGCCCTCGTAGGCGTAGTCGTAGACCATCCGGGCGGCGTGGTTCACCGTCGGGTCCGGGTAGGTCGGGTCGACCCACGCGGTGTCCTCCGCGGATGCCCGCCGGCCCCAGTACTCGATCACCATCGTGGTGGAGGTGGGGGAGCACCAGGCCTGCCCGCCGCCGTCGTACTCGGGGTAGTGGCCGGCGTGGATGTTCTGCGAGTAGCGCGGCACCGCCAGCTCGGTGCCCCAGGCGATCCCGCCGGCGCTGGGCGTGACGGTGAACCGGTCGGGCACGAACGAGGACATCGCCCCGACCATCCGGACGACGGGTGACGCGGTCTGCGCCGGGTCCCGGTAGAGGGTCACCCGCAGCTGGTAGGCCCGCAGCAGCACCCCGGCCGTCTCGTCGTTGATCGAGAACGTGTCGGTCCAGATGGTGGACCACTTGTCGCCCTGCTTGTTGACCGTGGTGCGCTTGATGTCGCCGTCGCCCGAGGCCCAGCGGCTCATGACGTACCAGGGGGTCTGCCGGCCGGTGGAGTAGGTGCCCTGCAGCTCGACCTGGAGCCAGCTGCCGGCGGGGGTGTCCGCGTTCCAGGAGGCGACCAGTTCGCTCGCGTCGAAGCCGATGTCGGTGACCGGCGAGGTCCAGGTGCCGTACGCGTAGGACCGCTTGGTCTTGTCGTACGGGTCCTTGTAGGCGATCGTGCCGACCGGCGAGCCGAGGGTGAGGCCGGCGGGGGTGACCACGGTGCCGGCGGCGGTGCCGGCCTGCCAGTCGGTGGCTCCCGCCCAGTCGTGGTAGGTGATCTGCTCGTCGTGGGCGACCGTCGTGGCGACCGGCGCGGCGCCGACGGGTGCCGTCGTGCCGAGGAGGGCGAGCGCGGTGACGCCGGCGAGGACGGCCGCGGATAGACGTGGTCTGGGCATCGCTACTCCACAGGGAGAGAGGTGGGGCATCGTTGCCGGTCAGTCTCCCGCTCGCAAGGAAGTTTCGCCATAGGTCGACAGATGGAAAATCCTTGCCGGTGTGAGGATCCGGCTGGCATGGACCAAACAGCGATGAATATTGATATGACCATGTGGCTGGTGGTGGAGTGTCCCCCACCGAGCGGGATCTCCCGCCCTCCGAGGAGGTTGTCCATGGCCTTCCGCACCCCAACCCTCCGCCGCCGGCTGGCGCTCGCCGTCGCCACCGGGCTCGGACTGCTCACCGTCGCCGCCGCACCGGCCACCGCACGGCCGGCCCCGGACCGCGACGCCGGAACCGCCGCCGCGTCCTACCGGGTGCTCGGCCCGCGTACGGTGGCCGACCGCACCGCGGTCGCCGGCACCGGTGCCGCGATCGACTACGTCGAGCACGGCGTGCTCAACGTCTCGGCCACCCCGGCCGAGGCGGCCGCCATCACCCGGCTCGGCTTCCGGCTGGAGGCGGTCCCCGCCCCGTCCGCCGACGGTCACCACCACGCCGAGGGGGACGTAGGCACGACCGCCTTCCCGCCGGCCGACTCGAACTACCACGACTACGCCGAGTTGACCGCCGTGGTGAACCAGGTGGTCGCCGACCACCCGGCCATCGCCCGCAAGATCAGCATCGGCAGCTCGTACGAGGGCCGCGACCTGATGGCGGTGAAGATCTCCGACAACGTCGGCACCGACGAGAGCGAGCCGGAGATCCTCTTCAACGCCCAGCAGCACGCCCGCGAGCACCTCACCGTGGAGATGGCGGTCTACCTACTCAACCTCTTCACCGACAGCTACGGCTCCGACTCCCGGGTGACCAGCATCGTCAACAGTCGGGAGATCTGGATCGTGCCGACGGTCAACCCGGACGGCAGCGAGTACGATATCGCCACCGGCTCCTACCGCTCCTGGCGGAAGAACCGGCAGCCGAACAGCGGCTCGTCCTACGTGGGCACCGACCTGAACCGCAACTGGTCCTATCAGTGGGGCTGCTGCGGCGGGTCGTCCGGCTCCACCTCGTCGGAGACCTACCGGGGCCCGTCGGCGTTCTCCGCGCCGGAGACCCGGGCTTTGCGCGACTTCGTCAGCAGCCGGGTGGTCGGCGGGGTGCAGCAGATCAAGGCCAACATCGACTTCCACACCTACTCGCAGCTGGTGCTCTGGCCGTTCGGCTACACCTACAACAACACCGCCCCCGGGATGACCGCCGACCAGTACAGCACCTTCGCCACACTGGGCCAGCAGATGGCGAACACCAACGGCTACACCCCGCAGCAGTCCAGCGATCTCTACATCACCGACGGCGACAGCATCGACTGGATGTGGGGCACCCACGGCATCTGGGCGTACACCTTCGAGATGTACCCGGGTTCGGCGACCGGGGGCGGCTTCTACCCGCCCGACGAGGTGATTCCGCGGGAGACCTCGCGCAACCGGGAGGCGGTGCTGCTGCTCAGCGAGTACGCGGACTGCCCGTACCGGGTGATCGGCAAGCAAGCGCAGTACTGCGGCGGTGGCGGCGGCACCACGGTCTGGTCGGACACCTTCGAGACCGCGACCGGGTGGACGACCAACCCGAACGGCACCGACACCGCGACCCTCGGGGCCTGGGAGCGGGGCGCCGCGCAGGCGACCACGTCCAGCGGCGCCAAGCAGCTCACCCCGTACGCCGGCAGCAACGACCTGGTCACCGGCCGGCTGGCCGGCGTCGGCGCGGGTGACTACGACGTCGACGGCGGGGTGACCAGCGCCCGGTCGCCGGCGGTGACCCTGCCGTCCGCGGGCACGCTGACCCTCTCGCTGGCCTGGTACCTGGCGCACGGGTCGAACGCCTCGTCGGCGGACTACCTCCGGGTTAGCGTGGTGCACAGCGGCGGCAGCACGGCCCTGTTCACCCAGTCCGGGGCGGCCACCAACCGCAACGGCGCCTGGGCGGTGGCGAACCTGAACCTCACCCCGTACGCCGGCCAGTCGGTGCGGATCCTCGTCGAGGCGGCGGACGCCTCGGGCGCGAGCCTGGTCGAGGCGGCTGTGGACAACGTCACCATCACCAGCTCCTGACCGGTGGGGCCCCGTTCCGCCCCCGACGGGGCCCCACCCACCAGCCCGTTCGAGGACATATCGCCGCCGGACGGCCGCCGGTGACCCGCCCCAGCGCGGGCCGGACGGCCGGCCGGCGGCGATCTGTCCGTCGGCGGATGAGCACGTCCGGGCGGTGCGCTACCGTCTTACCGACCATCCCGCAGCGAAGCCGGTGCGAAACCGGCGCTGTCCCGCAACTGTGATGCCCCGTGCGGCGTCGCCGGCCCCGGCCGGCGCCCGACGCGCGGTGGACGAGCCAGGTCGCCTGCGGAGCGGTCGCGACTCGCGCTCTCGAGGAAGGGCGCCTCGCGGACGGGCGCACGGGGTCCCTGTCGGCGAAGCACCACACTCCTCGACCGACAGGAGGACAGATGTCCAGACGTATCCCCCGGCTCTTCGCCGCGACCCTCGCGGTCGCCGCGCTCGCCCTCGGCGCCTGCGCCGAGAAGACCCCCGACACGCCCGCCGCCGGCGGCAGCAGCGCCGGCACGGCCGCCTACCCGGTCACCGTCGGCGACCTCACGCTGGAGAAGCGGCCCGAGAAGATCGTGTCGCTCTCCGCGTCGGCCACCGAGATGCTCTACGCGATCGGCGCCGGCCCGCAGGTCACCGCCGTCGACGACAACTCGAACTACCCGCCGGACGCGCCGAAGACGGACCTGTCCGGCTTCTCCCCGAACGCCGAGGCGATCGCCGGCAAGAGCCCCGACCTGGTGGTGCTCTCCGACGACCGCAACAAGATCGTCGAGCAGCTCGGCACGCTGAAGATCCCGGTCTACATCACCTCGGCGGCGACCACGCTCGACGACTCGTACCGGCAGATCACCGACCTGGGCGCGCTCACCGGCCACCCGGCCGAGGCCGCCGACGTCACCAAGCGGATGAAGGACGACATCGCCAAGCTGGTCGCCGGCCTGCCGCAGCGCGCCGAGAAGCTGACCTACTACCACGAGCTGGGCCCGGAGCTGTACACCGCGACCAGCAAGACCTTCATCGGCTCCCTCTACGCGATGGCGGGCCTTGCGAACATCGCCGACCCGGCCGACGCCGACGGCAAGAACGGCGGCTACCCGCAGCTGTCCCAGGAAGTGATCGTCAAGGCGGACCCGGACTTCGTCTTCCTCGCCGACACCAAGTGCTGCCAGCAGAGCGCCGAGACGGTCAAGGCCCGCGCCGGCTGGGCCGGGATCACCGCGGTCAAGAACAACCAGGTCGTCGCGCTGGACGACGACATCGCCTCGCGCTGGGGCCCCCGCGTGGTGGACCTGCTCCGGGCCATCATCGACGCGGTCGCCAAGGCCCAGGCGTGACCCGCACCCGGCGATGACCAGGGCAGCCGTCATGGCACCACCCACCCGGCCGGCCGGGACGCCCCGCGCGTCCCGGCCCGCCGGGCTGCGGCCGCGCTGGCTCGTCGCCGGCGTGGTCGCGGTGCTGGTCGCCCTGGTCGCGGGGGTGTCGCTCGGCCCGGTCAGCCTGCCGCCGGGCAGCGTCGCGGCCGAGCTGCTCAACCTCATTCCCGGGGTACGCATCGACAGCGGGCTGACCGAGCGGGAGATCGCCATCGTCACCGAGCTGCGGCTGCCCCGGGTGGTGCTCGGTCTGCTGGTCGGCGGGCTGCTGGCCCTGGCCGGCGCGGCCTACCAGGGGGTCTTCCGCAACCCGCTGGCCGACCCGTACCTGCTCGGGGTGGCGGCCGGGGCCGGCCTGGCGGTCACCGCCGTGATCACCCTCGGGGTGGGTGCGGGCGGCGCGCTGACCGGGCTGCCGCCGACCATCCCGCTGGCCGCGTTCGTCGGCTCGATCGGCGCGGTGGCGATGACCTACCTGCTCGGCGCCGCCGGCGGCCGCGGCCGCTCCCCGGCCACCCTGATCCTGGCCGGGGTGGCCGTCTCCGCGTTCCTCTCCGCCGGGCAGACGTACCTGCTGCAACGCAACTCCGACAGCATCCAGCAGGTCTACTCCTGGCTGCTCGGCCGGCTGGCCACCGCCGGGTGGCACGACGTCCGGCTGGTCCTGCCGTACTTCCTGCTGACCGGCGTGGTGGTGCTGCTGCACCGGCGGGAGCTCGACGTGCTCTCCGTCGGCGACGACGAGGCGACCAGCCTCGGGCTGCACCCGCAGCGCTCCCGCTACCTGCTGATCGCCGCCGCCTCGCTCGGCACCGCCGCCGCAGTCTCCGCCTCCGGCCTGATCGGCTTCGTCGGGATCATCGTGCCGCACACCGTACGGCTGCTCGCCGGGTCGAGCTACCGGGTGATCTTGCCGCTCTCGCTGCTCTTCGGCGGCGCCTTCCTGGCGCTCACCGACGTGGTGGCCCGGACCGCCGCCGCCCCCGCCGAGGTCCCGATCGGGGTGGTCACCGCGCTGCTCGGCGGCCCGTTCTTCGTGCTGGTGCTGCACACCACCCGGCGGATGGTCGGATGAGCACCCCGGCCGTCGTGGTGCGGGACCTGCGCGTCCGCCTGGGCGGCGCGCCGATCCTGGCCGGGGTCGACCTGACCGTCGCCGCCGGCGAGTGGGTCACCGTGATCGGCCCGAACGGCGCCGGGAAGTCCACCCTGCTGCGCGCCGTCGGCGGCCTGCTGCCCGCGCCGGGCGCCATCTCCCTCTTCGGTACGCCGAGCGAGTCGATGCGCCGCCGGGACCGGGCCCGGGTGGTGGCCACCGTGGCCCAGTCCCCGGTCGTGCCCCCCGGCATGCCGGTGCTGGACTACGTGCTGCTCGGCCGCACCCCCTACATCCCGCCGCTGGGCCGGGAGTCGGCCGCCGACCTGGCCGCCGCCCACGACGTGCTGGACCGGCTGGACCTCGCCGGCTTCCACGACCGAGAGCTGGCCACCCTCTCGGGCGGCGAGCGGCAGCGGGTCTTCCTGGCCCGGGCGCTGGCCCAGGGCGCCACCCTGCTGCTGCTCGACGAGCCGACCAGCGCGCTGGACATCGGCCACCAGCAGGAGGTGCTGGAGCTGGTCGATCAGCTGCGCCGGGCGCACGGCCTGACCGTGCTGGCCACGATGCACGACCTCTCCGTCGCCGGTGAGTACGCCGACCGGCTGGTGCTGCTCGCCGACGGCCGGGTGGTCGCCAGCGGCACTCCCCGCGAGGTGCTCACCGAGCAACTGCTCGCCGAGCACTACCGGGCCAGCGTGCGGGTGGTCGACGGCGAGCACGGCCCGCTGGTGGTGCCGGTGCGGCCGGAGCCGCGTACGGTCAGGGCGGAGTGGTCCCGAGGATCGAGAAGAACGCCCCCTGGGGATCGGTGAGCACGGCGAACCGGCCCCGCGGCAGATCCGTCGGCTGGACGGCGAGCGTCGCGCCCGTCCGCAGCGCCTCGGCGACGACCCGGTCGGTGTCGGTGACCGCGAAGTAGACCATCCAGTGGGACGGGAGGCCGCCCCAGTCTTCGCCGATCATGGGCATCATCCCGGCGACGGGACGACCGTCCAGCTGCCAGGTGGTGTAGGTGATCTGGCCCATCGGTTGGTCGTCCGCCGTCCAGCCGAACACCGCCCGGTAGAACTCCTTCGCCCGGTCCGACTCCCGCGTGGTCAGCTCGGCCCAGGTCAGCGAGCCGGGTACGTCGAACACCTCGGCCCCCGGCATGCCGAGCGACTGCCACACCCCGAACGACGCCCCGGCCGGGTCGGCGAAGAGCGCCGTCCGCCGGGAGCCGGGGACGTCGGACGGTTCGGTCAGGATCCGGCCGCCGGCGGCGGTCACCCGCCGGCCGGCCCCGTCGGCGTCGTCGGTCACCAGGTAGGGCGTCCAGGCGGGCGGCCGTTGCGGGCCCGCCCCCGGTCCGGCACCGGCCACCGGTCTGCCCTGCTGATGGAAGACGAGGTGACCGTCGGCCGAGGGTTCCCGGTCCGCCTCGGCGACGGCCCAGCCGAACAGCGGCGCGTAGAAGCGCACTGCGCCGGCGAGGTCGGTGGTGACCAGGTCGACCCAGGCGGGCGCCCCCGGTGGAATGTCCGTCATGGCTTCGGCTCGGCTTCCTCTGCTCGTGGGCGGTTCTGGGCGGGGCTGACGGCCGGGCCGTACCGCTGGCGGCCGTCAGCCGGCATCGGGGCTGGCGAGGGTGATGACGTTGAAGAGGGCTCCCTGCGGGTCACGGAGGGCGGCGTAGCGGCCGGCCGGGATGTCCTGGGGCGGGACCAGGATGGTGCCGCCCAGTTCGGCGGCGCGGGCGGCCGCCGCGTCAGCGTCGGCCACCGCGAAGTACACCGACCAGTAGGCGGGCGAGTCCGCCGGGAAGTCGTCGCCGAGCGGCGGCATCATCCCCGCCACGATCTGTGCGCCGAGCCGCCAGCCGGTGTAGGTGACCGGTCCCATCGGCTGGTCGTCCGGGCGCCAGCCGAAGACCAGCTCGTAGAAGACCTTCGCGCCCTCCGGGTCGGGGGTGACCAGCTCGTTCCAGGCCATCGCGCCGGGGGTGTTGAACACCTCGGCACCGGGCATCGCCATCGGCTGCCACACGCTGAAGGTGGCGCCGGCCGGGTCGGCGAAGACCGCCATCCGTCCCCGGTCGAAGACCTCGAACGGCGGCACCACCACCTGCCCGCCGGCCCGCTCGACGCGGCCGGCCACCAGGTCGGCGTCGTCGGTCGCCACGTACGTCGACCAGATCGGCACCTGCTCGGGGACGGCCGGGGGGCCGGCGCCGGCCACCGCCCGGCCGCCGAGCAGGAAGACCGTGTAGCCGCCGGCCTCGGGCTCCGGCGCCACCCGTCCGGTCCAGCCGAACAGTTCCGGATAGAAGCGCCGCGCGTCGTCGAGGCCCGGGGTGGCCAGGTCAGCCCAGCAGGGCGTGCCCGGCGGGACGCTGCTCACGTCGACCCCTCTCGCCCGGGGCGGCCACGGCCGGCACGCCCCTGCCGGCATCGTGGCACCGCCGCCGGGCCGTCCGGGGCGGAATCCGAGGAAAGGTCAGCTGAACCGGCGACCCTCGTCCCGCTTGTACGCCCAGCCGGCCAGGGTGGCGAGCAGCACCACCCAGACCCCGAGCATGACCATCGACAGCGGGTTCAGCGGGTAGTCGCCGACCGCCGTCCACATCAACTCCACCGCGCCCCGGGTCGGCAGGTACGGCGCGATCGCCTCGATGAAGCCGGGCGCCTGGTCCGGGGCGGTGAGCAGGCCGCCGCCGAAGGCGAGCGGGAAGAAGACCACCTGCGCCACCACGATCGCCGCCTTGCTCGGCAGCGAGTAGCCGATGGCGAGCCCCATCAGCGTGAACGGCACCGACACCAGCGCGACGGTGACCAGGGCGAGCAGGAACGCCGGCGCGGTGATCCGCGCCTCGGTGAGCGTCGCGCCGATCACCACCACCGGCACCAGCGACAGGTAGGTGAGCGCCAGGCCGGCCAGCACCCGGCCCGCGAAGCGCGGCGCCGGCCCCGCCGGCAGGGTCCGGGTGTACGGGTTCCACGGCTGGTCGCGGTCCTCGGCGACGCCGACGCCGTACTGGAAGATGTTGGCGCTCATCACCGAGAAGGTGACCATCGAGGCGGTCGCGAAGGTGGCCGCCATCGGGTCCTTCCCGGCGAACGGCACCACGAAGAAGAGCATCGCGGCGGCCGGGAAGAACGCGCTGCCGAACACCGCCACCGGGATCCGGACGGTCTCCAGCAGCTGGTAGCGGGCGTGAATCAGGGCGAGCTGCACTCCGGTCGCCTCCTCAGACGGTGGTGGTCGGTCGGGCGGTGACGGGCCGGCCGTCCGCGGTCGGCGGCCCGCCCTCGGTCGTCGCCCCGCCCCCGGTTGTCGCCCCGCCCCCGGTCGCGGTGATGGCGAGGAACGCCTCCTCAAGCGAGGTGGGCCGGACCTCCAGGTCGGCGAAGGCCACCCCGGCCGTGATCAGGTCCCGCACCAGCTGGTCGGCGCCGTTGCCCGCCGGAGAGTCCGCCGGTCTGCCGCCGGACCAGCTCGCTCAGGCCGAACCGGTCGAGCAGTTCGCCGCGGGGGACCGGGTCGGGGTAGTGGGCGGAGACGAAGTCGACCACCTCGCCGACGCGCAGCGTGCCGGGCAGGCCGGTCTCCTGCGGGGTGACCCCGATCCGCTGCCGGCTCGCCGGGTCGCGCGGGTCGCCGCCGAACAGTTCGACCCGGCCGGCGGTGGGCCGGCGCAGCCCGACCAGCAGGTTCATCAGGGTGCTCTTCCCGGCGCCGTTCGGGCCGAGCAGGCCGACCAGCTCACCGGCGTGCACGTCGAGGTCGACCCGGTCCAGGGCGAGGACGTCACCGTAGCGGCGGCTGGCCTGGACGGCGCGGGCGAGGATCATGGCGGCTCCCTGTCGGCACCAGCGGTCGGGTACCGCTCAGGTGTACTCCGTCCCCGCAACCGCCGACCACCGGGCTCAGCCCAGCTCGGTGGGAAGCGGCGCGGCGTGCAGCACCGACAGTCGGGACACCGCCCGGGTGAGCACCACGTAGAGCCGGTGCAGGCCGCGCGGTTCGGCGGCCACGATCGCCGCCGGTTCGACGACGACGACGTGGTCGTACTCCAGGCCCTTGACCAGGGTGGCCGGCACCACGGTGGCCCGCGCCCCGGCCGCCGGGTCGTCGGCCGTCGCGGTCTCGACCCCGGCGGCGGCCAGCGCCGCGCGGAGCCCGTCGACCGCGTGGTCCGCGGCGATCACCGCGATCGACCCCTCGTGCGCGAGCGCCGCGCGCACCTCGGCCACCGTCGCCGCGGCCAGGTCGCCGACGGTACGCACGTCCAGCGCACCGTCGCGGCGCAGCGACTCCGCCGGCGGCACGTCGACGGCGAGCGCCGGCAGCAGCCGGTTGGCGAACGCGACCACGGCGGCGGGCACCCGGAAGCCGACCGTCAGCGGGACCACGGTGGCGTCCGGCTTGCCCAGGTGGGCGAGGGACTCGCGCCAGTCCGTGGCGGCCCACGGCGCGGTGCCCTGGGCCAGGTCGCCGAGGAGGGTGATCGACCCGTGCTCGCTGCGCCGGGCGATCACCCGGCACTGCATCGGTGAGAGGTCCTGCGCCTCGTCGACCACCACGTGCCCGAAGCCGGCCGGGCGTTCGATCAGCCCGGCCGCCTCGTCGACCAGCACCGCATCGGCGGCGGTCCACTTCGTGGCCCTGGCGGTGCGCGGCGGCTTCGCCCAGGTCAGCAGCGCCTGCTCGGCGGGGGTGAGCAGGCCGTCGGCCACCGCGGCCAGCCGCGCCGCGTCGGCGAACAGCGAGTGCACCAGCCAGTCCGGGGTGAGCGCCGGCCAGACCGCGTCGAGGAAGTCGACGACCGGCCGACACCGGCCCATCCGCCGCAGCCAGGCGTCGCTCGGCGACTCGGCCCGCCGCGCCTCGGCCTGCCGTTGCAGCAGGCCGACCACCCGGGCCCGGACCCGCTCCCGGCCGACCGCGTACGGCAGGCCCTCCCGGCGGGTCTCCTGGACCACCCGGTGCAGCGGCTCCAGGCCGATCCGCCAACGGAACGAGCCGTCGGAGACGGTGATCGGCTCGGTCGGCTCGCCGATGTGCGCGTGCACCGCCCGGCGGAGCACCTCGGCCATCCGTACGTCGTGCTTGACGATCGCGGCCGCCGGGTCGTCGACCGCCCGCACCGGCACCCGGTCGACCAGGTCCTCCACGGTGGCCTGCGCGACCTCGACCTCGCCGAGCGCCGGCAGCACCGCCGCGATGTACGACAGGAAGGCCCGGTTCGGCCCGACGATCAGCACGCCGGCCCGGCGCAGCCGTTCCCGGTGCAGGTAGAGCAGGTACGCGGCCCGGTGCAGGCCGACCGCGGTCTTCCCGGTGCCCGGCGCGCCCTGGACGCAGATCGAGTCGGCCAGCTCGGCCCGGACCAGTTCGTCCTGCTCGGGCTGGATGGTGGCCACGATGTCGCGCATCGGCCCGACCCGGGGCCGCTCGATCTCGGCGGTCAGGATCCGGCTGGCCGTGCCGAGTTCCTCGCCCCGGTCCAGGTGCTCGTCCTCGAAGCTGGTCAGCACGCCGTTGTTGAAGCCGAACCGGCGGCGGACCGCCAGGCCCTGCGGGTCCCGCGCGCTGGCCCGGTAGAACGCCCGGGAGACCGGGGCCCGCCAGTCCAGCACCAGCGGCTCGCCCCGCTCGTCGGTGACGTGCCGCCGACCCACGTGGTACCGCCGCCCGGCGTGGTCGAGGTCCACCTCCCCACCGGCCGTCGCCGGGTCGGCGCCGCCGGAGAAGTCGAGGCGGCCGAAGAAGAGCGGGGTGGTCGGGTCGTCGGCGAGTTCGGCGACCCGGCGGGCGAGGGTGCGGCCCAGCGTTTCGGCCGCGTACGCGTCGCCGGCCACCTGGTCGCCGGTGGCGAAGAGGGCCTCGGCGCGTTCCCGCATCCGTTTCAGGGCGGCCCGGGAGGCGGCGAGGTGCTCGCGCTCCGTGGCGAGGTCGGTGTCGAGGTCGAGGTCAAGTGCGGTCACGCTGATTTCCCTCGGGTCATCTGCTGATCGCTCGCGTGTCCGGTAGGCGGATGGGCCGGCCTCCGGCGCGGGACGTCCGATGCGGTGTCCACCCACCCTGGCCGTCAAGCGGCCTGCCAGCTTACGCGCAAGCACCCAGCCGTTCCACCGAATAATCGAGCGGGTCCACCGGCGGGTGCGCACGCTGCCTTCGCAGACGAGGCCCTGCGTCGTGATGCCGCGGGCCGGCATTCCCGATGCTGCCCGATCGGGCATCGCCCCACGCCGATGTGGTGCGGCCGGCAGCCCGGACGCGGCCCGCCGCGCCGCCGCCCGAGCTTGTCGTACATGGGCACCCTCGACACCGGGCTGCGGCTGACTCCGGGCGTGGTCCGCCGGCTCGCCTGCGACGCCGCCGTCCTGCCCGCCGTGCTCGGCGGCGACAGCCAACTATTCGACCTCGGCCGACAGCGCCGCCTCATCACCGGCCCGCTACGCCGCGCGCTGGTCCTGCGCGACGGCGGCTGCGCCTTCCCCGGCTGCGACCGCCCGCCCCGCTGGTGCGACGGCCACCACATCCGGCACTGGGCCGACGGCGGCCCCACCACCCTCGACAACGCCGTCCTGCTCTGCGGCCACCACCACCGCCTCGTCCACCACGACGACTGGACGGTACGACTGGCACCCGACGGTCGACCCGAGTTCCTTCCGCCCGCCTGGCTCGACCCTCACCGGGCGGCCCCGCCGCAACCTGCTGCACCGAAGACCCCTGACCCGGGCGCGAAGCCCGGTCGCGTCTCACTCCGGCGTCGACGCCTTCAACGCGAGCCGGCCGTCACCAGCCGGGCCGGAACGCCGTGCGGTGCCGGCCGGGTAGTGCGGAGTCGATGGCAGGTACCGCAGGTCGACGACGTCGCGTCGTTGCTGGCTGAGGCTCCAGTCGGAGACCTCGGCCAGGTCGACGGTGACGCGGAGGATGCCGGTCTCACCGGCCGGCAGTTCGGCGAGCGCCTCGCCGCGGGGTGAGATGACCATGCTCGGGCAGTGTTGGCGCGGGTCGGCGAGGTTCACGGCGAACACGAAGCGCTGGTTCTCGGCGGCACGGCTGATCAGGTGACTGCGCCAGACGCCCGCGGTGGCCGCTGGGCTGGCGGCGTTGGTCAGGAAGACGAAAGCGGCGGCGCCGGAGCGGGCCAGGTGCTGCCACTGCTCGGGGTAGCGGATCTCCCGGCAGAGCTGCACGCCGACCAGCAGGTCGCCCCAGGGCTGGGACACCCGCCGGGTGGGCAACTCGGCTCCGGCCCGTAGCACCGCACGCTCGTTCACCGCCAGGTTGATCTTGCGGTACGCCCACCGCTCGCCGGACGGGGTGAAGTGGAGGGCCACGTTCCACCAGGCGCCGTCCTCGTGCAGCAGTGTTCCGAAGAAGAGGTGGACGCCCCGGTTCCGGGCCAGTTCGGCAACCGTCTCGACGGCCCCGGCGAGGCGCGCCCGGTCGAGCGTGGCGAGGGGTGCCAGATCCGGGGCGTACCCCGAGAGGGCGCCCTCGGGCAGCAGCACGAGGTCGTCGGCCCGGGCGTGACCCACCACCTGCTCGATCGAGGCGAGATTCGCGTCGATGTCCCAGCCGGTCGGGATCTGGCCGATGGTCACGGTCGTCTTCATGTCACCGTCCTCCCGGCCCGGGCCGGTCGTGCCTCGTCGCGGTGGCAGGGTGCGTGGGGCAGTGGTGCGGCGCCGGGGTGGGCCGGGATCATGAGGGGATGACCGAGCCGCGTGCCGAGCGTAGCCGGGTGACGATCAGCGATCCGCGGGTGATGCGGGCGCTGGCCCACCCGGCCCGACTCGCGATCACCGAACACCTCAGCGGGCTGGAGGGCGGGGCGACCGCCACCGAGTGCGCGGAGATCGTCGGCCTCTCCCCGAGCGCCACCAGCTATCACCTGCGGGAACTCGCCAAGGCGGGGCTGGTGGAGCAGGCGCCGAGCCGGGGCGACGCGCGGGAGCGGGTGTGGCGGACGGTCAGCCCGAGCTGGACCGTCGACGCCGGGCGGGCCACCGAGCCGGAGGCCCAGGCCGCCGAGCGTGCGCTGGTGGAGGCGTGGCTGGCCCGCGACGTGGAGCGCAGCCGGGACTGGTTGCGGCGCGCGCCCGACGAGCCGCCCGAGTGGTACGCGGCGAGCCGGCTCTCCGACACCCAACTGTTGCTGACCGCCGCCGAGCTGAGCGCGCTGAACGAGGCGGTGGAACGCCTGCTCGAGCCGTACCGCAAGCGGTCCCGGGTGGATCCGCCGGCCGCGGCCCGCACGGTCTCCGTGCAGTTGAAGGTGTTGCCGCAGGACTGAAAGGGGTTGAGTCGATCAGGTGTGAAGGATTATTTTCGAAGTATGTCTTTCACGCCTGTCCGCTCGCGCTGGTCCGACGTCTGGCTCGCCACTGCCGCCCGGGGCATCTCCAGCTGCGGGGACTTCCTCGCCGCCAGCGCGCTAACCCTGGCCCTGCAGTCCGCCGGGGCCGGCGGGCTCGCCGTGTCCGGGTTGCTGCTGGCGGCGACCCTGCCGCTGGTGGCACTCGCGCCGCTGACCGGGCGGCTCGCCGACCGGGTGGACAGCCGCACCATCCTGGTGACCGCCGGGCTGGCCCAGGCCGGCATCTGCCTCGCGCTCGCGTACGCCGGGCACCCGGTGCTGGTCATCGTGCTGGTGGCGCTGCTCGCGTCCGGCCTGGCCGTCACCCAGCCGGTCCTCGCGGCGCTGGTGCCGGCGATGGTCCGCGCCGGGGACCTGCCCCGGGCCAGCGCGCTCAACCAGTCGGCCGGCACGCTCGGCGCGCTCGCCGGACCGGCCCTGGCCGGGCTGCTGGTGGGCGAGTTCGGGCCGCGCCTGCCGCTGCTCGTGGACGCCGGCAGCTACCTCGCGCTGATGGTGGCCGGGCTGCTGATTCGTACCCGTCGTGGCGGCCGGCGGCGCGCGGAGCCGGCGCGGGCCGGCGGCGCGGTGACGGCGACCGGCTGGCGGCTGCGGCAGGACAAGCTGCTGGTCGCGATGGTGGCCAGCGTCGCGGGCGTGGTCGGCGCGGTGGGCGCGATCAACGTGGTCGAGGTCTTCTTCATCCGCGAGACGCTGGGCAGCTCGACCACCATGTACGGCCTGGTGACCGGTGCCTGGACGCTCGGCATCCTGGTCGGCGGGTGGCTGTTCGCCCGGGTGGTGCGGCGGCTCGACCGGGACGGCGCGCTGGTCGGGGCCGGCCTGGCACTGCTCGGCGGCTGCTGCCTGATGGTGCTGGCCTCGGCCGCGGTGCCGGCGGCCCTGCTGCTCGTGCCGATCTGGCTGGTCGGCGGCGTCCTCAACGGCGGCAACAACGTCTTCGACACCGTGCTGCTGGCCCGCCGGGTGCCGGAGGCGGCCCGGGGCCGCGCCTTCGCCTCCTTCGGGGCGTCGGTGCAGGGCGCGGCGATGGTCGGCTACCTGGCCGGCGGCCTGCTCCTGGAGGTCGCCGCGCCCCGGCCGCTGGTGGCCGGCTGCGGGGTGGCCGGGCTGCTGGTGGTCGCCGCCGTCGCGCTGCCGCTGCGCCGGGCGGTCCGCGCGGCGGCTCCGCCGGCCGTTCCGCAGGCGACGGCGGTTGGTGCGGTGTCGACCACGTCGGTTGGTGCGACGGGGGTTGGTGCGGCGTCCGCGGCGTCGGCGGCGTCGGCCGGGGTGGTGCCGGTCGAGCCGGTGGCGGCGGGTCCGGCTGGCGGGGCGGATGCGGGGTTGGCCACTCCGGCGCCGACCCGCTGAGCCCCTCCCGGCGGGCCGGGATACGGTCGGGCCATGGTCGAGCATGTCGCGCGCCCCCGCGTCGGGCACATCCAGTTCCTGAACTGCCTGCCCATCTACTGGGGTCTGATGCGTTCCGGCGCGCTGATCGACGTCGACCTGCACAAGGACTCGCCGGACCGGTTGAGCGCCGCGCTGGTCGCCGGCGACCTGGACATCGGCCCGATCTCGCACGTCGAGTACCTGCGGCACGCCGACGACCTGCTGCTCCTGCCGGACCTGGCGGTGGGCAGCGACGGCCCGGTGCTCTCGGTGAACATCGTCTCCACCCGGCCGCTGGCCGAGCTGGACGGGGCCCGGGTCGCGCTCGGCTCGACCTCGCGGACCGGGGTGCTCCTGGCCCAGCTGCTGCTCGGCGAGCGGTACGGCGTCCGGCCGGAGTACTTCCGCTGCCCGCCGGACCTGACCCAGATGCTGCTGGAGGCCGACGCCGCGGTGCTGATCGGCGACGTGGCCCTGCGCGCGCTCTACGAGGCGCCGAAGCGCGGGCTGGAGGTCACCGACCTCGGGCAGGCCTGGCAGGAGTGGACCGGGCTGCCGATGGTCTTCGCCGTCTGGGCGGTTCGCCGTGACTTCGCCGCCGCCCACCCGGGGCTGGTCAAGGAGGTGCACGAGGCGTTCCTGCGCTCGCGCGACCTCTGCCTGGCCGAGCTGGACCAGGTGGCCGAGGCGGGCGCCCGCTGGGAGCCGTTCGACGCGGAGACGCTGGCCTCGTACTTCCGGGCGCTGGACTTCTCGCTGGGCGAGCGCCAGGTGGCCGGCCTGCGCGAGTTCGCCCGCCGGGCCGCGGCCCTCGGCGCGACCCCGGCGCTCCCCGCCACCGGCCCCGCCTTCTTCACGGGCTGACCCGCCCGGCCGGACGGGTCAGACGGCCCCGTCGGACGGGGTCAGACGGCGTCGCGGAGGAGAGCTGCGGTGATCTTCTGGCAGTTCTTCATGCCGTAGTCGTAGCCCATGTCGATCGGGTACCGGACCATCACGCCCATCGTCCAGGTGTCGCCGATGGCCAGGCAGTTGATGTGCATCTCCTGCTCCTTGGTCCGGTCGATCCACCCGTTCTTGATGGCGATGGTCTTCCGCTCGGCGACCGGGAACGCCTTGCGGATGCCGAAGTCGCCGGCGCCGCGGACTAGCCGCATCTCGCTGAGCAGCCACTTGGTCCATTTCGGCCCGGCCGCCCGACCGTCGGCGATGCAGTTGCCCAGCCGGGCGGTGTCCCGCGGCGACAGCTTCGTACGGCTCCAGCCGCCATCGCTGGCGACGCTGCTGTCGGTCAACTCGCACATCGAGAGCAGTCGCTTGATCGACGCGGACCCGCCGATGGCGTTGTAGAACTGCTGGGCCCGGGTGTTGTCGCTGTCCCGGATGATCTTCGTGGCGTCGGCCAGCTTGGCGTCGCTCGGGGTCTGGCCCTTCTCGTCGGCCCGGCGCAGGTAGTCGGCGACGATCCAGGACTTGATCAGCGAGGCGGTGGTGCTGGTCTCGTCCATGTTGTCCGAACCGATGATCACGCCGGTACGCCGGTCCAGCACGCTCCAGGCGTACCAGCCCTCGATGTCCAGGTCGAGGTCCCGGGCCTCGAACGGCAGCGGCTCCAGCGTCTCGCTCGGGCTGGGCGTGGGCGACGGCCGCGAGCTGCGGTCGGTGGGCGTACCGGTGGAGCGGTCGCCGGAGCCGCTGGCGTCGCCCCACATCGAGGCGGCCCGGGATTCGAACGGCGAGCCGGGGAGCAGGCGCAGGGACACCAGCACCAGGCCGATCAGGATCGCCGCGACGGCGATCAGCTTCAGCGGGGAGCCGTCCTTACGCTCGCCCCGGCGGCCGGCCATCAGAGCTTCCCGACCGGCTGCTGCGGCACCTTGAGCGCGGCGCCGGGCTGCGGGGTCACCAGCTGGCTGGCGACGCTGGCGCAGACCTGCGCGCCGTACTTCAGCCCGCTCTTGACCGGGTAGCGCAGCATCACCGCGAGGCTCCACCGGTCGGTCACCGCGAGGCAGTTGACGTGCCAGTTGCCGTCGTAGCTCAGCGGGGTCCAGCCGTTCTTCATGCTCACCGGGCCCTGGCTGGTGATCGACTTCGGCAGGCCGTCGATGATCCCCCAGCGGCCGCCGCCCTGCCGCGCCTTCTGGTCCTTGGCCGCCGTGGTGCCCCGGACCTTGGCCATCTCGTCCAGCAGGAACGCGGTCCACTTCGGGCCGGCGGCGGTGCCGTCGGCGATGCAGTCGCCGAGGCGCACCGCGTCGCGGGGGGACATCCGGGTGAAGCTCCACCAGCCGACGTAGCCCGGCACGTTGCCGGGCTTGGTGTCGGTCAGCTTGCAGGTGCCGGTCATCCGCTTGATGGACGCGGCGCCGCCGTTGGCCTTGTAGAGCCGGTTGGCCGCGTCGTCGTTGCTGTCCCGGATCGCCGTGCTGATGTCCTTCCTGGCGCTGGCCGACAGAGCCTTGTCGCCGAGCCGCTTGAGGTAGTCGGCGGCGAACCACGACTTGATCATCGACTCGGTGGAGTTGGTCGAGGCCATGTTCTTCGAGCCGGAGATCTCGCCGGTCTCCCGGTCCATCAGGGCCCACGAGAAGAACTCGCCCTTGAAGGTCACCGCGACCGGTCCCGCCGCGAGGGTCGGCGGGGGCGGTGGCGTCGGTGCGGGCGCCGCGACGCTGCCCGCGCCGCCCCCGGCGTCGCCGTCACCGGCGAGCCGCGCGTACGCGGCGGGGACGAGCAGGACGCCACCGAGGAGGACCGCCACGACGGCGAGCACCATGGTCACGCGGGATCGCATGAGTGGGTGAGCTCCAGATGTCAGGGCCGGGGGGAACCGGCTTGTTGCCCGGACGGATCGGCGGACCGCCGAGGCCGGGGGAGACGGCCTCGCTGGCTGACGATCGTCGGCAGCCGATCGGTGTGACGGCGAAAGTCTACGTCCGGATCGGCGGCACGCCAGAACCCCGCACCTGGCAACTTGCCATGAAGACGGGATATCAGACCGGTATGCCTTCTCTGGGGGGATTCATCTTTACGACGTGACCCACGTCATATCCGGGGCGTCCACCCACAGTGTTCGGCCGGTGACGAAGGGTGGCAGGACAATCCTGTTACACCCTCTGGTTTCTTGAGTCGCCAGCTGTAACACTTGACGTCATGTATGGCAACGACTTCTCCGCCGAGGACGCGCCCGGCGGCGGTGGCCTGCTCGGCGAGGTCGAGGCGGCCGAGGCGGCGCTGCGGGAGGCCGCCGAGCGCGGCCGGCACGGCCGGCCCGCCCCGGACGAGGACCTGGCGGCGTACTTCGCCGCGGTCGTCGACGCCGACCAGAAGATCGAGCCACGCGACTGGATGCCCGAGGCGTACCGGAAGACGCTGATCCGGCAGATCGCCCAGCACGCCCACTCCGAGATCATCGGCATGCAGCCGGAGGGGAACTGGATCAGCCGGGCGCCGTCGCTCAAGCGCAAGGCGATCCTGCTCGCCAAGGTGCAGGACGAGGCCGGCCACGGCCTCTATCTCTACGCCGCCGCCGAGACCCTCGGAGTGAGCCGGGACGAGTTGGTCGAGCTGCTGCTCGACGGCCGGCAGAAGTACAGCTCGATCTTCAACTACCCGACCCTCACCTGGGCCGACGTGGGCGCCATCGGCTGGCTGGTGGACGGCGCGGCGATCGTCAACCAGGTGCCGCTGTGCCGCTGTTCCTACGGCCCGTACGCCCGGGCGATGATCCGGGTCTGCAAGGAGGAGTCGTTCCACCAGCGGCAGGGCTACGAGATCCTGCACACCCTGGCGCACGGCACCCCGGCGCAGAAGGCGATGGCCCAGGACGCCGTCGACCGCTGGTGGTACCCGTCGCTGGCGATGTTCGGCCCGCCGGACACCGACTCCACCCACTCGGCGCAGTCCATGGCCTGGAAGATCAAGCGCTTCTCCAACGACGAGCTGCGCCAGCGCTTCGTCGACATGTGCGTGCAGCAGGCCGAGGTCCTCGGCCTGACCATCCCCGATCCGGACCTGCGCTGGAACGACGAGCGGCAGGCGTACGACTTCACCCAGCCGGACTACGCCGAGCTGATGCGGGTGATCTCCGGCGACGGGCCGTGCAACCGGGAGCGGATGGCGCACCGGCGGGCCGCGCACCGCGAGGGCGCGTGGGTCCGCGAGGCCGCCGCGGCGTACGCCGCCAAGCGGGCACAGCAGCAGAAGGAGAAGGTGGCCGCGTGAGCAAGGAACAAGCACCGCTCTGGGAGGTGTTCGTCCGGGCCCGGCGCGGGCTGTCCCACACCCACGTCGGCAGCCTGCACGCGCCCGACGCCGAGCTGGCCCTGCGCAACGCCCGGGACCTCTACACCCGCCGCCAGGAGGGGGTGTCGATCTGGGTGGTCCCGGCCGCCGCGATCACCGCGTCCAGCCCGGACGAGAAGGACGCCTTCTTCGACCCGGCCGCGGACAAGGTCTACCGCCACCCCACCTTCTACGAGGTGCCGGACGGGGTGGCCCACCTGTGAGCCGTCCGTTCGACTTCACCCTCGCCCTCGGCGACGACGCGCTGATCGCGGCGCAGCGGCTCGCCGAGTGGACCACCCGCGCGCCGGAGATGGAGGAGGACATCGCGCTGGCCAACATCGCCCTCGACCAGCTCGGCGCGGCCCGGCTGCTGCTGACGTACGCGGGCGAGATGGAGGGCGCCGGCCGCGACGAGGACGCGCTGGCGTTCCTCCGCGACGACCGCGAGTTCCGCAACTGTCTCCTGGTCGAGCTGCCCAACGGCGACTTCGCGGTGACCATGGCGAAGCTGTTCTTCCTCGCCGCCTACCAGCTGCCGCTCTACACCGCGCTGGCCGGCTGCGCCGACGAGCGGCTGGCCGCGATCGGCGCCAAGGCGCGCAAGGAGTCGGCCTACCACCTGGACCACGGCTCGCTCTGGGTGAAGCGGCTCGGTGACGGCACCGAGGAGTCGCACCACCGGATGCAGGACGCGGTGGACCAGGTCTGGCCGTACACCGCGGAGCTCTTCGCCCCGGACCCGGCGGCCCCGGTCGACCCGGCGATGCTGCGCGACCGGTTCGACGCCACCGTGGCGGCCGTGCTCGACGAGGCGACGCTCACCCGGCCGGAGACCGGCTGGGCGCCGGCCGGCGGGCGGGACGGCGTGCACACCGAGCATCTGTCGTACCTGCTCGCCGAGATGCAGGTGCTGCACCGCGCCCACCCCGGGGCGGCGTGGTGACCGATCCCAGGACGGCCGTGGCGGCGGTGGTGGACCCGGAGATCCGCGTGGTCACCATCGACGAGCTGGGCATCCTGCGGGCGGTCGACGAGGATCCGGCCACCGGCCGGGTGGTCGTCACCATCACCCCGACCTACACCGGCTGCCCGGCGATGGACGTCATCCGGGCCGACATCCGCCGGGCGCTGGCCGCCGCCGGCCACCCGGACGCCGAGGTCCGCACGGTCTACAGTCCGGCGTGGAGCACCGACTGGATCTCCGCGAGGGGGCGGGCCAAGCTCGCCGCCGCGGGCATCGCCCCGCCGGCTCCGGTGCGCGCGGCCGGCGTCGTGCCGCTCACCCTGGCGGTGCGTTGCCCGCGTTGCGGTTCCCCGGAGACCGAGCAGGTCAGCCGGTTCGGCTCCACCGCGTGCAAGGCGCTCTGGCGCTGCCGCTCCTGCTCCGAACCCTTCGACCACCTGAAGGCGCTGTGACAGTCACCATCACCCGCCCGGTCCGCCGCCGGCCGGTCTTCCACCCGCTGCCCGTCGCCGCCGTCGACCGGCTCACCGACGACGCCGTGGCGATCACGTTCGCCGTACCCGAGGAACTGCGGGAGACCTTCGCGTTCCGGGCCGGTCAGCACCTGACCGTTCGGCTTCCCGCCGGAGACGGGCGCACCGGCTCTGCCGGTGCGGCCGGCGAGGACGTGCGCCGGTCGTACTCGATCTGCTCCGCGCCGGACGACCTGGCCCGGCACGGCCGGCTGCGGATCGGGGTGCGGGAGATCCCCGGCGGCGCCTTCTCCGCGTTCGCCTGCGGCGCGCTGCGCGACGGCGACACGGTCGAGGTGCTCCCGCCGCTGGGGCACTTCACCACCGCCTTCGCCCCGGACCGGGTCCGTCACTACGGCGCGGTGGTCGCCGGGTCGGGCATCACCCCGGTGCTCGCGCTGGTCGCGACCGCGCTCGCCGTCGAGCCGGCCAGCACCTTCACCCTGGTGTACGGCAACCGCACGGCGAACACGGTGATGTTCGCCGAGGAACTGGCCGACCTGAAGGACCGCTACCCGACCCGGCTGCACCTGGTGCACGTGCTCTCCCGGGAGCAGGGGGAGTCCCCGCTGCTCTCCGGCCGGGTCGACGCCGAGCGGCTGGGCCGGCTGCTGGACACCGTGGTGCCCGGCGAGGCCATCGAGGAGTGGTTCCTCTGCGGCCCGTACGGCATGGTGGTGGACGCGAAGGCGGTGCTGACCGGGCGCGGCCTGCCGGAGTCGGCGGTGCACACCGAGCTGTTCCACGTCGACGCGCCGCCGGAGCCGCCGCGCCGCGCCGCCGACGAGCCGGGCAGCGGCACCGAGGTGACCATCCTGCTGGACGGCCGCTCGTCGAGCTTCACGATGGGCCGCTACGAGCGGGTGCTGGACGCGGCGCTCAAGGTGCGCGGCGAACTGCCGTACGCCTGCAAGGGCGGCGTCTGCTCGACCTGCAGGGCGAAGGTCGTCGACGGCGAGGTGACGATGGCTCGCAACTACGCCCTGGAGCCCGACGAGGTGGCCGCCGGCTACGTCCTCACCTGCCAGTCCACCCCGACCACCGACAAGCTCACCGTCGACTACGACGCGTGACCCCGCGGCGATCGTGCAGTTGTGGCCCCGACTTATGCCGCTAACCGGACGAATGGCGGGCCGAGAGTGCAAGATCGTGCAGAGCGGTGCGTGGGATGGGTGACAAGGGGCGGGGCACCCCGGGGCAGGGGTGCGCGGGGGGACGTAGGCTCGGGGGCGTGACGGTGAGCCGGGAGATCGACGACATCCTGCAGCGCGGCGCGGACGGCGGGCGGATCACGCCCGAGGAGGCCCTGCTGCTCTACACCGACGCGCCCTTCCACGCGCTGGGCGAGGCGGCCGACGCGGTACGTCGGCGCCGCTACCCGGACGACATCGTCACGTACCTGATCGACCGCAACATCAACTACACCAACGTCTGCGTCACCGCGTGCAAGTTCTGCGCGTTCTACCGCGCGCCGAAGCACAAGGAGGGCTGGACCCACCCGACCGAGGAGATCCTGCGCCGCTGCGGCGAGGCGGTCGAGTTGGGCGCCACCCAGGTCATGCTCCAGGGCGGGCACCACCCGGACTACGGCGTGGAGTACTACGAGGAGCTCTTCTCCGCGGTCAAGCAGGCGTACCCGCAGCTGGCCATCCACTCGATCGGCCCGAGCGAGATCCTGCACATGGCCAAGGTCTCCGGCGTCAGCCTGGACGAGGCGATCGCCCGGATCAAGGTGGCCGGGCTGGACTCGATCGCCGGCGCCGGCGCGGAGATGCTGCCCGAGCGGCCGCGCAAGGCGATCGCCCCGCTCAAGGAGTCCGGCGAGCGCTGGCTGGAGGTCATGGAACTGGCCCACCGGCAGGGCCTCGAGTCGACCGCGACGATGATGATGGGCACCGGCGAGACGAACGCCGAGCGGATCGAGCACCTGCGGATGATCCGCGACGTGCAGGACCGCACCGGCGGTTTCCGGGCGTTCATCCCGTGGACGTACCAGCCGGAGAACAACCACCTCAAGGGCCGGACCCAGGCCACCACGCTGGAGTACCTGCGGCTGGTCGCGGTGTCCCGGCTCTTCTTCGAGACCGTGCCGCACCTGCAGGCGTCCTGGCTGACCACCGGCAAGGACGTCGGCCAGCTCGCCCTGCACATGGGCGTCGACGACCTCGGCTCGATCATGCTGGAGGAGAACGTCATCTCCTCGGCGGGTGCCCGGCACCGCTCCAACCTGCACGAGCTGATCGGCATGATCCGCTCGGCGGACCGGATCCCGGCCCAGCGGGACACCCTCTACAACCGGCTGGCGGTGCACTGGACCCCGGCCGACGACCCGACCGACGATCGGGTGGTCTCGCACTTCTCCTCGATCGCGATGCCGGGCGGTGGCGCCGGGAAGTCCCTGCCGCTGGTCGAGGTCAACTGACCCCGGTCCGGTTGGTCCGGTTCCCGGCTTTCGGGCGGGTCGGTCGAGGGGCTGACGATCCGCTCGACCGAACGGATCGATTCTCCGGGCCGGATCGGGTGCCGCCGACCGTGCGGATCAACGTAATGCCCATCAATCCGGGCGCGGTCCGGGTTCCCGACGGACGAGCAGGTCACTGCGCTCGGCGTGGGGGGTGGCGACGGTAGTCGTCGATCGCTAGCGTGCGGCCGGCGTACTTCCCATCGTCGCGGAAGGCAATCCCAATGATCTTCCACCACCGGCCGCTGGCCCGGCTCGGCGCCGCCGCGCTGCTCGCCGCGGGCGCGCTCACCACGATCGGCGCACCGGCGTACGCCGCGAACGCCGGCACGGACCTGTCGCTCGACGTCGCCGGCACCCGGGTGGCCGCCGAGGCCAACGGCAAGGCCACCTTTGTCAAGATCACTAACAACGGTCCGGCCATCCCGTCCAGCCTGCTGGTCCGGGTGGACGTCACCGAACTGGACTCGACCAAGGCCGAGGCCGTGCCGATCGCCCAGCACTGCGAAGAGGTCACCCGCGACAGCCGGCGCAACTGGGAGTGCGTGCTGACCGACGGGGAGATCCCCAAGCCCGGGGAGACCCTCGAGGTGGCGCTGATCCTCATCAAGGAGCTGGTGACGGTTCCGTACACGGCGCCGGTCACCTTCACCATCGTGTCGCCCGACGACACCACCCCGGACAACAACTCCAAGACGGCGCAGGTCGAGTTCACCGCGGAGAGCGGCGTGGACCTCGGCGTGCTGGTCCCGGACGTGACCCGGACCATCCCGCTCGACGAGTACGGCACCGGCGAGGAGGAGTTCCCCACGCTGAAGCCGGGCGACACGACCACCTTGTACGGGGTCGTCTTCAGCCAGGGCGACCGGGACGCCCAGGGCGTCCGGCTGACCATGCGGCTGCCGGCGGGCGTCACCTTCGCGACGACCCTGCGGTACTGCGAGCACTCGGCGGACAACCGGACCGCCACCTGCGAGATCGAGGACGTGCCGCTGGCCGCCGGCGAGGACGTGCTGCACGTGTTGGTGCCGATCACGGTGGCCGCCGACGTGGACGCGCCGGTCGTACTCAAGCCGGGTTCGATGACGGCCGTCGCGCTCCGTGAGCTGCCGGCGGACGTGCGGGCGGTGAAGCCGAGCACGGTCCGGCTGCCGCAGGGCATGAAGCTGGCGCCGCTCGGCGTGACCGATGTGGACGACAGCGACAACACCGACGACTTCGCGGTGATCGTGGCGGCCCGGACCGGTGGTGGCGGCGGCGGGCTGCCCGTGACCGGCCCGCAGGTCGGCCTGATCGGCGGGATCGGCCTGGCCGTGCTGGTCGCGGGTGGTGTGATGTTCCTGGTCGCGCGGCGACGCCGGGTCGTCCTGGTGACGCCGGGCGACGAGCGGCCGACGGCCTGAACGCCGTCCTCCATCGGCCCGCGCGGGCCGTTCACATAACGCACGGCGGTGCGGGCGGGACGGGTGACCATCCCGCCCGCACCGTCCATGCCGTCCGGGCCGGACGGATGAAACCCGCGGGCGGAAACTGGCGTGCCGTATCGACCTTCGATAACGTCCGCTCGGTTCCGCAACCATCAGTTTCTCTTCCCTAACCCCGGTCGGTGACACCGTTCCACCGTTCCGCGCTGGCGCGCGCCGGCGTCGCAGCCCTGCTCGCCGTCGGCGGCGTGTCCGTCGCGGCGGCCCCGGCCCAGGCCGCCGACGTGGCGGACCTCGTTCTTGCCCCGATCAGCACCGAGCTGGCGAAGGGCGTCGAGGAGGCCCGGGCCAAGCCGTTCAAGTTCACCGTCACCAACGCCGGCCCGGCCGACGCGAAGGACGTCGACGTCCGGGTGGACACCCGGCAGCTCAAGCAGAAGCGGGTCGGCTTCGTGGTGCCCGAGGGCTGCCACGTCATCGCCAGCTACCTCTTCCAGTGCCCGCTGGGTGACCTGCCCGCCGGCACCAGCGAGGACTTCGGCATCCCGCTCTTCAGCACGGGCGGCAAGGGCGACGGCGGCCTCCTGGTGGCCGGCGTCGCCACGACGACGCCCCAGCACGACATCGCCAACGACACCGTCGAGGTGCCGGTGACGGTGACCAGGCCCGGCTACGACCTCACCGCCTGGGTGCAGGACGTTCAGGCCAACGTGGTGGTCAACGGCGCCGTGATCGACGAGCCCGACCTGAAGCCCGTCCCCCGTGGGGCGACGGTGCCGCTGGACTGGGCGGTCTACAACGACGGCAGCCGGAAGGCGACCGGCATCTTCTACGGCCTCACGCTGCCGGCCGGCGTCAGCTTCGTGCAGAAGCCGGCGGGCTGCCTGGAGCAGGAGATCCTCGGCAAGGCCCAGCTGCTTTGCGAGGACTCCGGCGCGGTGGTGAAGCCGGGCGAGTACTACACGGCTGACGTGCGGGTGAAGGTCGGCGAGGACGTCACGGAGCCGGTCCTGCACGAGGGTGACCTCTTCGCGTATGGACTCGACGGCGCCGAGGGCCGAGCGGAGGAGGAGCCGCGGGCCGCCACCCAGGCGCAGCGGAAGACCTTCACCGAGGTTGACGAGAAGGACAACCACACCATCTTCGAGGCGTTCGTCGACCTGAGCGCGGAGCCCACTCCGACGCCGACCCCGAGCGGCGAGCCGACGGGCACCGGCGGCGGTGGCGGCGGCCTGCCGGTGACCGGTGTGCAGGCCGGCCTGATCGGCGGGATCGGCGCGGCCGTCCTGCTGGTCGGTGGCGCGCTGCTGCTGATCTCCCGGCGGCGCCGGGTGGTCCTGGTGGCCCCGGGCGACGAGACGTCGACCGACTGACGGGTGACACGCGGCGGGCGGGGTGGGTGACCACCCCGCCCGTTCCGTGTCCGGGCCACGCGGGCGGGCCGCCGCACGCTCGCCCGGCCGGATCGGCGGCCGACCCAGCGGTCGGCTGCGGGCGCCCGGCTGGCAGAGTGGAGGGGTGAGCCGTACCCCCCAGGGCCAGCGCGCCAGCCTGGACAAGCAGCCGCACGAGGTCGCCGCGATGTTCGACGGCGTGGCCGCGCGGTACGACCTGACCAACACGGTCCTCTCCTTCGGTCAGGACCGGTCCTGGCGCCGGTCCACCCGGGCCGCGCTCGGCCTGCGCCCCGGCGAGCGGGTGCTGGACGTCGGCGCGGGGACCGGCGTCTCGACGGAGGAACTGGCCCAGTCCGGGGCGTACGCCGTCGGGGCCGACCTGTCGCTCGGCATGCTGCACGCCGGCAAGCGTCGCCGCCCCCTGGTGCCGCTGGTGGCCGGGGACGCGCTGCGGCTGCCCTTCGCCGACGCCAGCTTCGACGCGGTGACCATCTCCTTCGCGCTGCGCAACGTGGTCGACACCGACGCGGCGCTCCGCGAACTGGCCCGGGTGACCAGGCCCGGCGGGCGGCTGGTGGTCTGCGAGTTCAGCCGCCCGGTGAACCCCGCCTTCCGCACGGTCTACCTGTCGTACCTGATGCGGTCGCTGCCGGCGGTGGCCCGCCGGGTCTCCAGCAACCCCGACGCGTACGTCTACCTGGCCGAGTCGATCCAGGCCTGGCCCGACCAGGCGGCGCTGGCGGCGCGGATCGGCGGGGCCGGCTGGGGCAGGGTGGCCTGGCGCAACCTGACCGGTGGCGTCGTCGCCCTGCACCGCGCGATCCGCCCCTGACCGTGGCGGCACCCGGTTGCCGGTGACCGGTGCCGGGTCCGCCGGGGAACCGGTAAGGCGCCTTTGCTCTGCGTCAACCGAGGCAGCGGTTCGGGCGGTCGACCGTTGCGCCGGTTGAAGCAGAGCAAAGGGCGCACGCCGGGGCCTCACCTGACCCGGACCTAGCGGTCGTACCACCTGGTTTCGTGAATATCCGTCTTTGGTCCATTTTGTTCCGTAGGCTCACGGTATGAGATCTGAGCAGCCGGACGAGGTGGCGGCCACCGACGACGACGCGGCCGAACTCGTCGCGCAGCTCAAGGAGTTGGCCGGCGCGGATCCCGCCGACGTTCGTCAGGTGGTGGCCGAGGTCCTCGCCGCGCTCGATCGCGCCGCCGGCGGCGCGCTGCGCGAGCACCTGCCGGAGACGATCCGGGTCGACGCCGGCCTGGACTCGGCGAGCCCCGCCCGCCGCTGACGACCGCACCCGAGGCACGGACCGGCGGGCGCTCCGCCGCTGGTGAGCGCCCCGCAACCGGGTTTCCGGCAAGTTAGGTACCCCTCAGCGGGCGCCGGTGTAACCCCGGTCATAGACTCCTCCCGTCTGGGCTTGTGAAGCATTTCACGAGCATGCGGGAGGAGGCGCGGATGACCGCGGTGGAGCACGACGCCGACGTCATCGTCGTGGGCGCCGGTCCCGGTGGGTCGGCGACCGCGTACCACCTGGCTCGGCACGGCGTACGGGTGCTGCTGCTGGAGAAGACCGAGTTCCCGCGGGAGAAGGTCTGCGGTGACGGACTGACCCCCCGCGCGGTGCGGCAGCTGGTCCGGATGGGTGTGGACACCTCGGAAGAGGCCGGCTGGCTGCACAACCGGGGGCTGCGGGTGATCGGCGGCGGGATCCGGCTGGAGCTGGACTGGCCCGACCTGGCGAGCTTCCCCAACTACGGCCTGGTGCGCACCCGGCTCGACTTCGACGACCTGCTCGCCCAGCGTGCGGTCGCCGCCGGCGCGAAGCTGCGGACCAGCGTGAACGTCACCGGCCCGGTGCTCGACCCGGACGGCCGGGTGATCGGTGTGGAGGCCGAGGTGGGCCCGGACAAGGCCCCGGCCACCTTCCACGCGCCGCTGGTCGTCGCCGCCGACGGCGTCTCCGGCCGGTTCCCGCTCGCCCTCGGGCTGGCCAAGCGGGAGGACCGGCCGATCGGGGTCGCCGTGCGGCGCTACTACCGCTGTGCGGCCAAGCACGACGACAACTACCTGGAGTCCTGGCTGGAGCTGCGCAGCAAGGACAGCGGCGACAACCTGCTGCCCGGGTACGGCTGGATCTTCGGCCTGGGTGACGGCCGGGTCAACGTCGGCCTGGGGGTGCTCAACTCCTCGTCCGCGTTCGGCAAGACCAACTACCGTCGGCTGCTGACCGACTGGCTGGCGAACACCCCGGCGGACTGGGGCATGACCGACGAGTCCAACGCGGAGGGTCCGATCCTCGGCGCGGCGCTGCCGATGGGCTTCAACCGGGTGCCGCACTACACCCGCGGGGTGATGCTGGTCGGCGACTCCGGCGGCATGGTCAACCCGTTCAACGGCGAGGGCATCGCGTACGCGATGGAGTCGGGCGAGCTGGCCGCGGAGATCGCGGTGCAGGCCCTGGCCCGACCGGCCGGCGCCGAGCGGGAGCGGGCGCTGGCCGCGTACCCGACCGAGCTCAAGGCGCGCTTCGGCGGCTACTACCGGCTCGGCGGCATCTTCGTGAAGCTGATCGGCCGTCCGGAGATCATGCGGATGGCCACCCGGCACGGCATGCCGCACCCGATGCTGATGCGCTTCGTCCTCAAGCTGCTGGCCAACCTGACCGACCCGCGCGGCGGGGACGCGATGGACCGGGTCATCAACGCGATGACGAAGGTGGCGCCAGCAGTGTGACCGCCGGGTCCACGGTCCGTGACGACGGCGGGCCCGGCGCACAGAGATCGGCCCCCCGGCGCAGGTTGCCGGATGGGACGTGAATAGTGTGATTTTCGCCAAGCACCGAGGGCAGGGAAGGACGAGCAGGAGACAACGATGACGCTCTCGCCTTACGCACCGATCATCGGGCTGTTCGCCCTCGCCGCGGGGTTCGCGCTGTTCTCCGTGGCGGCCGCCCGCTTCGTCGGCCCCCGCCGCTACAACAAGGCCAAACTCGAGGCGTACGAGTGCGGCATCGAGCCCAGCCCCCAGCCGGTCGGCGGCGGGCGGTTCCCGATCAAGTTCTACCTGACGGCGATGCTCTTCATCGTCTTCGACATCGAGATCATCTTCCTCTATCCCTGGGCGGTCTCGTTCGACGCCCTGCCGATCTTCGGCTTCGTGGAGATGGTCCTGTTCATCGTCGCGGTCTTCGTCGCGTACGCCTACGTGTGGCGGCGCGGCGGCCTGGACTGGGACTGAGGGAGGAACCTGAGATGGGTTTCGAGGAGAAGCTTCCCGCTGGTGTCCTGCTCACCTCGGTGGAGAAGCTGGTCAACTGGTCGCGGAAGTCGTCGGTCTGGGGTGCCACCTTCGGCCTGGCGTGCTGCGCGATCGAGATGATGGCGGCCGGCGGCCCGCACTACGACATGGGCCGTTGGGGCATGGAGGTCTTCCGCGCCTCGCCCCGGCAGGCCGACCTGATGATCGTGGCCGGTCGGGTGAGCCAGAAGATGGCCCCGGTGCTGCGCCAGATCTACGACCAGATGGCCGAGCCCCGCTGGGTCATCTCGATGGGCGTCTGCGCCAGCAGCGGCGGCATGTTCAACAACTACGCCATCGTGCAGGGCGTCGACCACATCGTCCCGGTCGACATGTACCTCCCCGGCTGCCCGCCCCGTCCCGAGATGCTCATCGACGCGGTGCTCAAGCTGCGCGAGAAGATCATGTACGAGCCGCTCGGCCCGAACGGCCGCAAGATGCTCGAGGCGCGCCAAGCCCGCGGTGACGTCCCGGTCGTCCCCTACGGCTCGATGCCGTCGTCGTACCGCAGCGACAAGGCCCGGCGGGCCGAGTGGACGAAGGCCGTCCGCGAGGGCCGCGAGGAGCAGCTGCGGATCGAGAACTGGATGAAGGCCCAGAACCACCTGCAGCATGGGGGCGTCAGATGACCGCACCTGAGGACAAGCTCACCGCCGGCGGCGTACCCGTGCCGACCACGCCGGCCGGCGCCAGCAGCACCGCACCCGCCGAGTACCCGCCGGCCAGCCCGGCCGGTCGCGGCATGTTCGGCAACCAGGGCACCGGCGACGTCTCCGGCTTCGGCGGCCTGGTCCGCCCGCGCCGGGCCGTCGAGGACGCGCCCCGGCCGTACGGCGGCTACTTCGACGAGGTGCGCGACGCGCTGGAGGAGGCGTACCCGGCCTTCGCCGACGCGATCGAGAAGGTCGTGGTCGACCGGGGCGAGCTGACCCTGCACGTCCGCGCCGAGCGGATCGCCGAGGTCTGCCAGGTGATGCGCGACGACCTCGCGCTCCGCTTCGAGCTCTGCTCGTCGGTGTCCGGGGTGGACTACCTCGGCGCCGACTCCCGGCGGCTGCACGTGGTCTACCAACTCACCTCGATGACCTACCGCCGCACGGTGCGGCTGGAGGCCGCGGTCTCCGTCGAGGACCCGCATCTGCCCAGCGTCACGTCGGTCTACCCGACGGCGGACTGGCAGGAGCGGGAGGCGTACGACATGTTCGGCATCGTCTTCGACGGCCACCCCAACCTGACCCGGATCCTGATGCCGGACGACTGGGAGGGGCATCCGCAGCGCAAGGACTACCCGCTCGGCGGCGTGCCGGTGGAGTACAAGGGCGCCGAGATCCCGCCGCCGGACCGGAGGAGGTCGTACCAGTGACCACGTCCAACTACGCGACCGAGCGTGAGACCGCCGAGGGCAAGGTCTTCACCGTCACCGGTGGGGACTGGGACAGCGTGGTCTCCGGCACTGACCCGATCAACGACGAGCGGATCGTCGTCAACATGGGTCCGCAGCACCCGTCGACGCACGGCGTGCTCCGGCTGATCCTCGAACTCGAGGGTGAGACGGTCCGCGAGGCCCGCTCGGTGATCGGCTACCTGCACACCGGCATCGAGAAGAACCTCGAGTACCGCAACTGGGTCCAGGGCAGCACCTTCGTGACCCGGATGGACTACCTCTCCCCGCTGTTCAACGAGACGGCGTACGCGCTGGCGGTGGAGCGGCTGCTCGGCATCTCCGATCAGGTCACCGAGCGGGCGACCACCATCCGGGTGCTGATGATGGAGCTGAACCGGATCTCGTCGCACCTGGTCTGGCTGGCCACCACCGGCATGGAGCTGGGCGCGATCAACATGATGCTGTACGGCTTCCGGGAGCGGGAGCACATCCTCGAGATCTTCGAGATGATCACCGGCCTGCGGATGAACCACGCGTACGTCCGGCCGGGCGGCGTGGCGCAGGACGTGCCGGACGAGGCGATCGTCAAGATCTGCGAGTTCCTCAAGCTGATGCCGAAGAAGCTCAAGGAGTACGAGGACCTCCTCTCCGGCCAGCCGATCTGGATCGAGCGCACCAAGAACGTCGCGGTGCTCGACGTGACCGGCTGCATCGCGCTCGGCGTGACCGGGCCGGTGCTGCGCTCCGCCGGGCTGGCCTGGGACCTGCGCAAGACCATGCCGTACTGCGGCTACGAGACGTACGAGTTCGACGTCCCGACGCACACCGACGGCGACGTGTGGGGCCGCTACCTGGTCCGGCTGGCCGAGATCCGCGAGTCGCTCAAGCTGGTCGAGCAGGCGCTGGACCGGCTCAAGCCCGGCCCGGTGATGGTGGCCGACAAGAAGATCGCCTGGCCGGCGCAGCTGGCCATCGGCGTCGACGGCATGGGCAACTCGCTGGAGCACGTGGCCAAGATCATGGGTCAGTCGATGGAGTCGCTGATCCACCACTTCAAGCTCGTCACCGAGGGCTTCCGGGTGCCGCCGGGCCAGGTCTACGTCGGCATCGAGTCGCCCCGCGGCGAGTTGGGCGTGCACGCGGTCTCCGACGGTGGCACCCGGCCCTACCGGGTGCACTACCGGGAGCCGAGCTTCGTCAACCTCCAGGCCCTCCCGGCGATGGCCGAGGGCGGCCTGATCGCCGACGTGATCGCCGGCGGCGCCTCGCTGGACCCCGTGATGGGTGGTTGTGACCGATGACGACGACTTTCACCGAAGAGACCCGGCAGCGGGCGCGGGAGATCATCGCCCGCTACCCGGCGGACCGGTCGCGTTCGGCGCTGCTGCCGCTGCTGCACCTGGTGCAGTCCGAGGAGGGCTACGTCTCCCCGGCCGGCGTGGAGTTCTGCGCCGAGGTGCTGGGGCTGAACAAGGCCCAGGTGGGCGCGGTGGCCACCTTCTACACCATGTACAAGCGCCGGCCGACCGGCGACTACCTGGTGAGCGTCTGCACCAACACGATGTGCAACGTGCTCGGCGGCCAGGAGGTCTACGACACCCTCGCCGAGCACCTCGGCGTCGGGCACGACGAGACCACCGCCGACGGGAAGATCACCCTGGAGCACGCCGAGTGCCTGGCGGCCTGCGACTACGGCCCGGTGATGACCGTCAACTACGACTTCTTCGACAAGGTGGACCCGCAGGCCGCGGTCGGGGTGGTCGACGAGCTGCGCGCCGGCGGCCGGCCGATGCCGACCCGGGGCGCCCGGCTCTGCACGCTCAAGGAGATGGCGGTGCAGCTGGCCGGCTTCGCCGACGAGCGCGAGGGCGCGGTCGCCGACGGCGGGCCGGGCGAGCCGACCCTGCGCGGCCTGCGGCTGGCCCAGGAGCACGGCATCTCGGTGGCGGGCTTCGACCCGAACACCCCGATCCGGAGCAAGGCGGAGGCCGACGCGGCCGCGGCGAAGGCGAAGGCCGAGGCCGCCAAGGCCGAGAAGCCGGCGCCCGTGACGACCGCCCCGGTGAAGGGTGGCGACGGCGCGTCCGCCCCGACCGGTACGGCCGGCAACGCGGGGGCCGGCGAGCCGGCCCGGCCGGAGCAGGCGACCGGCAGCACCGCCCCGGACGTCAAGGGGCCGGATGACAAGTCGCCGGAGGTGCGGGCGGCCGAGACCCGGCAGCCGGACGCGGCGACCGCCGTGCCGGACGCGCCCGGCACCAAGGTCCCGGTGGACACCGCGCCCCCGGCGCCGCGCGACGCGCAGGAGGCCGAGGTCGCCGGCGCGGCGGCCAACCCGCCCGCCGGTGACGGCAAGCCCGCCGGCGACGAGGCCGGTGCGCAGGAGCGCAACCTCAAGGAAGCGGAGGCTCAGAAGTGACGACGCCTCGACGGGAGACCCTGGCGAAGCTCACTCCCGTGCTCACCAAGCGCTGGCTGTCGCCGGACGCCTGGCGGATCGGCACCTACGAGAAGCTGGACGGCTACGCGGCGCTGCGCAAGGCGCTCACGGCCCACCCGGACGATCTGATCCAGCTGATCAAGGACTCCGGCCTGCGCGGGCGCGGCGGCGCCGGCTTCCCGACCGGTCTCAAGTGGGGGTTCATCCCGCAGGGCGACGGCAAGCCGCATTACCTGGTGGTGAACGCCGACGAGGGCGAGCCGGGCACCTGCAAGGACCTGCCGCTGATGACGCATGATCCGCACTCGCTGGTCGAGGGCGTGATCATCGCGTCGTACGCGATCCGGGCCAACCGCGCCTACATCTACATCCGGGGCGAGGCGGTGCACGCCGCGCGCCGGCTGCGCAACGCGGTGCAGGAGGCGTACGCCAGGGGCTACCTCGGCCGGAACATCCAGGGCACCGGCTTCGACCTGGACCTGGTGGTGCACTCGGGCGCCGGGGCGTACATCTGCGGCGAGGAGACCGCGCTGCTGGACTCGCTGGAGGGCTTCCGGGGCCAGCCCCGGCTGCGCCCGCCGTTCCCGGCGACCCACGGCCTGTACGCCAGCCCGACGGTGGTGAACAACGTCGGCACCATCGCCAGCGTGCCGTACATCGTGCTGGGCGGCGCCGACTGGTGGAGGACCATGGGCACGGAGAAGTCCTCCGGGCCGATGATCTACTCGCTCTCCGGCCGGATCGCCAACCCGGGCCAGTACGAGTGCTCGATGGGCATCACGCTGCGGGAGCTGATCGAGCTGGCCGGCGGCATGCAGCCCGGGCACAACCTGAAGTTCTGGACCCCGGGCGGCTCGTCGACGCCGCTGCTCACCGCCGAGCACCTGGACGTGCCGCTGGACTTCGAGTCGGTGGCGGCGGCCGGGTCCATCCTCGGCACCACGGCCACCCAGATCTTCTCCGACCAGGACTGCCCGGTCTACGCGACCTACCGGTGGCTGGAGTTCTACCACCACGAGTCGTGCGGCAAGTGCACCCCGTGCCGGGAGGGCAACTACTGGATGGTCCGGGTCTACCGGCGGATCCTCTCCGGTCAGGGCACCCACGAGGACCTGGACACCCTGCTGGACACCTGCGACAACATCCTCGGCCGCTCGTTCTGCGGTCTGGGTGACGGCGCGACCAGCCCGGTGACCTCGTCGCTGAAGTACTTCAAGCAGGACTACCTCGACTACATCGAGGGGCGCACGGCGCCGAAGCTGTCCGACAAGCAGTTGGTGGGAGCCCATTAATGACTGACGTCGTCAAGGCCCCGGAAACCGTCACGCTCACCATCGACGGCGTCGAGGTCACCGCCCCCAAGGGTGCGCTGCTGATCCGTGTCGCCGAGCAGCTGGGCATCGAGATCCCCCGGTTCTGCGACCACCCGCTGCTGGCCCCGGCCGGCGCGTGCCGGCAGTGTCTGGTCGAGGTGGAGGGGCAGCGCAAGCCGGTCGCCTCGTGCACCCAGACCGTCGCCGACGGCATGGTGGTCCGCACCCAGCTCAGCTCTCCGGTCGCCAAGAAGGCGCAGGAGGGGGTGATGGAGCTGCTGCTCCTCAACCACCCGCTCGACTGCCCGATGTGCGACAAGGGCGGCGAGTGCCCGCTGCAGAACCAGGCGATGTCCACCGGCCGCGCCGACTCCCGCTTCCACGAGCACAAGCGGGAGTACGAGAAGCCGCTGGAGATCAGCACCCAGGTGCTGCTGGACCGCGAGCGCTGCGTGCTCTGCCAGCGCTGCACCCGGTTCTCGGAGGAGATCGCCGGCGACAAGTTCATCGACCTGATGAACCGGTCGTCCGCCGAGGAGATCAACATCTACCGGGACGACGCGTACGGGGTGGAGGACGGGGACGGCGACGTGCCGTTCAACTCGTACTTCTCCGGCAACACCGTGCAGATCTGCCCGGTCGGCGCGCTGACCGGCGCCCAGTACCGGTTCCGGGCCCGCCCCTTCGACCTGGTCTCCAGCCCGAGCGTCTGCGAGCACTGCTCGGCCGGCTGCGCCCAGCGCACAGACTGGCGGCGGGGCAAGGTGCTGCGCCGGCTGGCCGGCGACGACCCGGCCGTCAACGAGGAGTGGAACTGCGACAAGGGGCGGTGGGGCTTCCAGTACACCCGCGCCTTCGACCGGCTCACCACCCCGCTGGTCCGCGACGAGCGCACCGGTGAGCTGCGCGAGGCGTCCTGGAGCGAGGCGCTGAGCGTCGCCGCCGAGGGGCTGCGCGCCGCCCGGGACGGCGGTCAGGGCACCGCGGTGCTCACCGGCGGCCGGCTGACCGTCGAGGACGCCTACGCGTACGCGAAGTTCGCCCGAGTCGCGCTGAACACCAACGACATCGACTTCCGGGCCCGGCCGGTCTCCCGCGAGGAGGCCGAGTTCCTGGCCAGCACGGTCGCCGGGCGCACCGACGTCACCTACGCGGATGTGGAGAACGCGCCCGCCGTGGTGCTGGTCGGCCTGGAGCCGGAGGAGGAGTGCCCGATCCTCTTCCTGCGGCTGCGCAAGGCGTACCTGAAGAAGAAGCTGACGGTCTACGCGATCGCGCCGTTCGCCACCCGCGGCCTGGAGAAGCTCGGCGCCAAGCTGGCCCGGGTGGTGCCGGGCGAGGAGGCCAGCGTGCTCGCCGAGCACGCCACGGTGGCCGAGGCGCTGAGCGCCGAGGGTGCCATCCTGATCGTCGGCGAGCGGCTCGCCGAGGTGCCCGGTGGCCTCTCCGCGGCCGCCGACGTCGCCCGGCGTACCGGTGCCCGGCTGGCCTGGGTGCCGCGCCGCGCGGGTGACCGTGGCGCGGTCGACGCGGGCTGCCTGCCCAACCTGCTCCCCGGTGGCCGCCTGGTCGTCGAGCCGGCCGCCCGGGCCGAGCTGGGCGAGGCGTGGGACATCGCGGCCGGGGTGATCCCCAGCCAGGCCGGCCGGGACACCGACGGCATCATCGCGGCCGCGGCCGCCGGTCAGCTCGGCGCGCTGGTGGTGGCCGGCGTCGACCCGGCCGACCTGGCCGACCCGCGGCTGGCCGAGCAGGCGCTGGACACGGTGCCGTTCCTGGTCAGCCTGGAGCTGCGCAACAGCGCGGTGGCCCGCCGGGCGGACGTGGTCTTCCCGGTCGCCCCGGTGGACGAGAAGGCCGGCAGCTTCCTGGACTGGGAGGGCCGGCTGCGCACCTTCGAGGCGGTGCTGCAGACCGCCGCGATGAGCGACGGCCGGGTGCTGGACGCGCTGGCCGCGCAGCTCGACGTGCGGCTCGGCACCGGCGACGTGCCGAGCGTCCGGCGCGAGCTGGGCGGGCTGCCGCCGACCCGGACCGAGCGGCCCGCCGCCCCGGCGGTCGAGCCGGCCACGGTGCCGCAGCCCGGCGCCGGCGAGGCGGTGCTGGCCACCTGGCACCAGCTGATCGACCTGGGCAGCCTCACCGACGGCGACGAGCACCTGATTGGCACCGCCCGCCCGCCGGTGGTCCGGCTGGGCAAGGGCACCGCGGAGGCGCTCGGCGTCGCCGACGGCGACCCGGTGACGGTGGGCACCGACCGGGGGGCGCTGACCCTGCCGGCGGAGATCACCGAGATGCCGGACGGCGTCGTCTGGCTGCCCACCAACTCACCCGGTTCGACCGTCCGGCGCAGCCTCGGCGCGACGTCCGGCGCGGTCGTCCGGGTCACCGCCGCGGTCGCCGCCGACGCGGCCGGCCGTCCGGGCCCGCTCCTCAACGCAGGGGGTGCAATCCAGTGAACGCGGTCTACCTGGCCCAGGACCCGACGCTGGCCGACTTCGGCCGGGACCCGTGGTGGCTGGTCCTCATCAAGGTCGTCTTCGCCTTCGTCTTCGCCGTGCTCGCCACGCTGCTCGGGGTCTGGTTCGAGCGGCGGGTCGTGGGCCGGATGGCGGTGCGGCCCGGCCCCAACCAGGTCGGCCCGTTCGGCCTGCTGCAGACCCTCGCCGACGGTCTCAAGATGGCCTTCAAGGAGGACATCCTGCCGAAGGCGGCCGACAAGGTCGTCTACTTCTTCGCGCCGACCATCTCGGTGATCTGCGCGGTCACCGCGCTGTCGGTGGTGCCGTTCGGCCCGATGGTGAGCATCTTCGGCCACTGGACGCCGCTGCAGGTCACCGACGTGTCGGTGGCGGTGCTGGTGCTGCTGGCCTGCTCCTCGATGGGCATCTACGGCATCGTGCTCGGCGGTTGGGCCTCCGGCTCGACCTACCCGCTGCTGGGCGGCCTGCGCTCCAGCGCCCAGATGATCTCGTACGAGGTCGCCATGGGGCTGAGCATCGTGGCGGTGTTCATGACCGCCGGCACGATGTCGACCAGCGGGATCGTCGCCGCCCAGGGGGACGCCACCCAGCTGAACGTCTTCGGCACCGAGCTCCCGGCGCCCGGCTGGTACGCGATCCTGCTGCTGCCGAGCTTCGTCATCTTCTTCATCGCCACCGTCGGTGAGACCAACCGGGCGCCGTTCGACCTGCCCGAGGCCGAGTCCGAGCTGGTGGCGGGCTTCATGACGGAGTACAGCTCGCTGAAGTTCGCGCTCTTCATGCTCAGCGAGTACGTCTCGATGGTGACCATGTCCGCGGTCACCACCACGCTCTTCCTCGGCGGCTGGCGGGCGCCGTGGCCGATCACCCTCTGGGAGGGTGCCAACTCCGGTTGGTGGCCGATGCTGTGGTTCTTCGGCAAGGTGATCGCGCTCGTCTTCGTCTTCGTCTGGCTGCGGGGCACGCTGCCCCGGCTGCGCTACGACCAGTTCATGCGGTTCGGCTGGAAGGTGCTGCTCCCGATCAACCTGGTCTGGATCCTGGTGCTCTCCGGGCTGCGCTCGATCGAGGACTGGGACTCCCGCAGCAAGGTCATCGCGGTCGGCATCCCGGCCGGCATCCTGCTGCTCGCCACGCTCTTCTGGCCGAGCCGCAAGCCGCAGCCGAAGCCGACGCTCCAGGAACAGGTCAACAGCCGGCCGCACGGCAGCTTCCCGCTGCCGCCGATGGACCTGCAGGTACCACCGAGCCCGCGCACCAGGCGCGTGGTCGCCGAGCGGGAGCCGGCCAACATCGCCGCCGGCTCGGACTCCAGGGAGGTGTGACGTGGGCGCGATCACCGGAACGTTCAAGGGCTTCGGGGTCACCTTCTCGCACATGTTCAGGAAGGTCGTCACCACCGACTACCCGTTCAAGCCGCCGGTGTCGGCGCCGCGCTACCACGGGCGGCACATCCTGAACCGGCACCCGGACGGGCTGGAGAAGTGCATCGGGTGCGAGCTGTGCGCCTGGGCCTGCCCGGCGGACGCGATCTACGTCGAGGGCGGCGACAACACCGACGAGCAGCGCTTCTCGCCGGGTGAGCGGTACGCCAGCGTCTACCAGATCAACTACGCCCGGTGCATCTTCTGCGGCCTCTGCATCGAGGCCTGCCCGACCCGTTCGCTCACCATGAGCAACGAGTACGAGCTGGCCCGGGACAACCGGCAGGACCTCATCTTCACCAAGGAGCAGCTGCTCGCGCCGCTGCTGCCGGGCATGGAGCAGCCGCCGCACCCGATGCGGCTGGGGGACAGCGAGAAGGACTACTACGTCGGCGCGCTGGAGAACCCGGGCACCTCGGCCGGCGCCGAGCGCTCCCCGATGGGCCCCGGGCGGTACCAGCTGGAGGAGCACCCCGGGGTGAGCTTCCCCGGCGCCGAGCAGCACGCCCAGCGGGCCGCCGCGGGCAAGGGAGACGGAGCATGACCACGCAGACGGTGCTCGCCGCGGCGGGCTCGGTGTCCACCGGCGAGGCGGTCACCTTCTGGATCCTCGCCCCGCTGGCGCTGATCGGCGGGATCGGGATGGTCGCCGCCCGCAACGCCGTGCACTCGGCGCTGTGGCTGGTGCTGACCATGCTCTGCCTCGGCGTGTTCTACGTGCTCCAGGCCGGGCCGTTCATCGGCATGGTGCAGATCATCGTCTACACCGGCGCGATCATGATGCTGTTCCTCTTCGTGCTGATGCTGGTCGGCCGGGACGCGTCGGACTCGCTGATCGAGACGCTGCGCGGGCAGCGGACCGCGGCGCTGCTGCTGGCGCTCGGCTTCGCCGGCCTGGTCGGTACCGGCCTCTACCGGGGGCTGGACGGGGTCACCGCGGTCGGCCTAGCCGAGCCGAACGCCGAGGGGAACGTGCAGGGCATCGCCCGGCTGCTGTTCACCAAGTACGTCTTCGCCTTCGAACTCACCTCGGCGCTGCTGATCACCGCCGCGGTCGGCGCGATGGTGCTGGCCCACGTCGAGCGGCGCAAGCAGGACAAGCTCGACCAGCCGGCGACCATGCGGGCCCGCTTCGCCCCGGGCAACTACCCGGGCCCGAAGCCCGGCCCCGGCGTCTTCGCCACCTCCTCCTCGGTGGCCACCCCGGCCCGGCTGCCGGACGGCCGGCTCACCGAGCGGAGCACTCCGGAGATCCTGCCGGTGCGCGAGATGACCGCCGAGGAGACCGCGCTGAAGGGGACGGACAAGTAATGGACCAGTTCTTCTCGGTCGAACCGAACTACTACCTGGTGCTCGCCGCGGTGCTGTTCACCATCGGCGCCGCCGGGGTGCTCATCCGGCGCAACGCCATCGTGCTGTTCATGTGCGTCGAGCTGATGCTCAACGCGGCCAACCTGACGCTGGTCACCTTCAGCCGGATCAACGGTGACCTCAACGGCCAGATCATGGCGTTCTTCGTGATGGTGGTGGCGGCCGCGGAGGTCGTGGTCGGGCTGGCGATCATCATGTCGATCTTCCGGACCCGGCGCTCCGCGAGCGTCGACGACGCCAACCTGCTGAAGTACTGAGGGGTCCTGCGGTGGGAACGATTCTGACGAACGCCCCGGCCGAGCCGGCGGGCACCGTCGCGTACGCGACGGCCGACGGGCTGCTGGGCAGCGTCTGGCTGCTGGTGGCCATCCCGCTGGTCAGCGCGGCGATCCTGCTGCTGCTCGGCCGGCGGGCGGACCGCTGGGGGCACTGGCTCGGCGTGGCGGCCATCGGCGCCGCCTTCGTGCTCGGCCTGACCTACTTCTTCCAGCTGCGGGGCCTGGAGAACAAGTCGGTCGAGCTGAGCCTCTGGGACTTCATCACGGTCGGCGACCTGCGGGTGGACTTCGGTCTGCTCTTCGACCCGCTGGCCGCGGTCTTCGTGCTGCTGATCACCGGGGTGGGTTTCCTGATCCACCTCTACGCGGTCGAGTACATGGCCCACGACGCGGGCCGGCGGCGCTTCTTCGGGTACTTCAACCTGTTCGTCGCCGCCATGCTGCTGCTGGTGCTCGGCAACAACTACGTGATGCTCTACTTCGGCTGGGAGGGCGTCGGCCTGGCGTCGTACCTGCTGATCTCCTTCTGGTACGAGCGGCCGAGCGCCGCCACCGCCGGTAAGAAGGCGTTCCTGATGAACCGGGTCGGCGACGCCGGCCTGGCGATCGGCATCTTCATCATGTTCGCCACCCTCGGCACCACCCAGTACGACGAGGTCTTCAGCGGCGTCGGCGCCCTCGGCGCGACCACGGTGCTGGTGCTCGGCCTGCTGCTGCTGCTCGGCGCGACCGGCAAGTCCGGCCAGTTCCCGCTCCAGGCGTGGCTGCCGGACGCGATGGAGGGCCCGACCCCGGTGTCGGCGCTCATCCACGCCGCCACCATGGTCACCGCCGGCGTCTACCTGATCGCCCGGTCCAACCCGATCTTCTCGGCGAACTCCACCCTCCAACTCGTGGTGGTGAGCGTCGGCGCGCTGACCCTGCTGATCGGCTGCGTCATCGGCGCGGCCAAGGACGACATCAAGCGGGTGCTGGCCTGGTCGACGGTGAGCCAGATCGGCTACATGTTCCTCGGCGTCGGGCTCGGCGGTGCGGCGTACGCGCTGGCGATCGTGCACCTGCTCGCGCACGGCTTCTTCAAGGCGAACATGTTCCTCGGCGCCGGCTCGGTCATGCACGGCATGAACGACCAGGTCGACATCCGCCGCTTCGGCGGGCTCTCCAAGTACATGAAGGTCACCTGGATCACCTTCATGATGGGCTGGCTCGCCATCATCGGCATGTTCCCGTTCTCCGGCTTCTTCTCCAAGGAGCCGATCATCGTGGCCGCGTTCGAGCGGGAGGACTGGACGGCCTGGCTCTTCGGCATGGCCGCGCTGCTCGGCGCCGGGCTGACCGCGTTCTACATGACCCGGCTCTTCGTGCTCACCTTCCACGGGCCGAAGCGCTGGACCGAGGACATCGAGCACCCGCACGAGTCGCCGGCGCTGATGACCATCCCGCTGATCCTGCTCGCCGCGGGCTCGGTCGGGGCCGGCTTCCTGCTCGCCACCTCCGTGCCCGACTGGCTGGAAGCGACCGCCGGGCTGGGCGGCCAGGAGGAGGGGCACCACGCGGTGCTCTCGCACACCGTGATCACCGTGCTCTCGCTGCTGGTCACCGTGCTCGGCGCCGGGCTGGCCTGGTTCCTGTTCCGGGCCGGCACGGCCACCGCGCCGCAGCCGGCCGGGGTGCTGGTCACCGCCGCCCGGCGCAACCTCTACACCGACGCCTTCAACGAGGCGGTCTTCGAGAAGCCGGGCATCTTCCTCACCCGGGCACTGGTCTTCCTCGACAACCGGGGCGTGGACGGGCTGGTCAACGGCCTCGCCGCGGCGGTCGGCGGCGGCTCCGGCCGGCTCCGGCGGCTGCAGACCGGCTTCGTCCGGTCGTACGCCACCTCCATCCTGACCGGCGCGTTGCTGGTGCTGGCGGCGTTCCTGGCCGTCGAGGCGGGGTGGCTGGCGTGATCGACCTCTTCCAGGCGGCCGTCGTCGGCGGACCGCGCAGTGACGACGGAGGTAAGGCCGCATAATGTCCGACTTCCCGTTCCTCTCGGTGCTCACCGTGGCGCCGCTGGTCGGCGCCCTGGTGGTGGCCCTGGTGCCGCGGACGCGGCCGGAGCTGGCCAAGCAGGTCGCGCTCGGCTGGTCGCTGCTGGTGCTGGTGCTGTCGGTGGTCATGTGGGTCACCTTCCAGGTCGGCGGTGAGCGGTTCCAGTTCCGCGAGTCCTACCCGTGGATCCCGAACTGGGGCGTCAACTTCACCTTCGCCGCCGACGGCATCGCGCTGGTGATGCTGATGCTGATCGCGGTGCTGGTGCCGCTGGTGATCCTGGCGTCCTGGCACGACGCCGAGTCGTCGAAGCGGTCGGTCCCGGTCTACTTCGCGCTGCTGCTCGTCCTCGAGTGCACGATGATCGGCGTCTTCGCCGCCGCCGACGTCTTCCTGTTCTACGTGTTCTTCGAGGTCATGCTGGTGCCGATGTACTTCCTGATCGGCAGCTACGGCGGCCACCAGCGGCAGTACGCGGCGGTGAAGTTCTTCCTCTACTCGCTCGTCGGCGGTCTGTTCATGCTCGCCGCGGTGATCGGCCTTTGGGTGGTCGGCGGGAAGACCTTCGACTGGCAGGCGCTGTCCCAGGTGGACATCTCTACCGGCACCGAGCGCTGGCTCTTCCTCGGCTTCTTCCTCGCCTTCGCGATCAAGGCGCCGTTCTTCCCGTTCCACACCTGGCTGCCGGACGCCGGTGGGGCGGCGCCCGCGGGTGCGGCCGCGCTGCTCGTCGGCGTGCTGGACAAGGTCGGCACGTTCGGCATCCTGCGCTACTGCCTGCCGCTCTTCCCGGACGCGGCCAAGTGGTTCGCCCCGTGGGCGCTGGCGCTGGGGCTGATCGGCATCATCTACGCCGCGCTGCTGGCGGTCGGCCAGAACGACCTGAAGCGGCTGGTGTCGTACACCTCGATCGCGCACTTCGGCTTCATCGGGGTGGGCATCTTCGCCTTCACCACCCAGGCGGGCACCGGGGCCGTGCTCTACATGGTCAACCACGGGCTCGCCACCGGCCTGCTCTTCCTGGTGGTCGGCATGCTGATCGCCCGCCGGGGCTCGGCGCTGGTCAGCGACTTCGGCGGCGCCGGCAAGCTGGTGCCGCTGCTGGCCGGGGTGCTCTTCTTCGCCGGTCTCGCCTCGCTGGCGCTGCCCGGCACCGCCCCGTTCATCTCCGAGTTCCTGGTGCTGATCGGCACCTTCACGGTGAACAAGCCGGTCGCGGTCATCGCCACGCTCGGCATCATCCTGGCCGCGGCGTACGTGCTCTGGATGGTGCAGCGCACCACGCAGGGCACGCTCAACCCGGCGCTGACCGAGGTCGACGGCATGCGGCGTGACCTCAACCTGCGCGAGAAGGTCGTGGTCGCGCCCCTGATCGCGCTGATCGTGCTGCTCGGGTTCTACCCGAAGCCGGTCACCGACGTGATCAACCCCGCCGTCCAGGCGACCATGGACGACATCGGCAGGACCGACCCTGCGCCCTCGGTCGGCACCGTCCAGGAGGCCGCAAAGTGAGTGAACTCAAACTCCCCTCGATCGACTACGCGGCGCTCGCGCCGAGCCTGATCATGCTGGGCGCCGCGTTGCTCGGCGTGCTGGTCGAGGCGTTCGTGCCCCGGCGGCTGCGGCACCTGGTGCAGTTGTCGCTGGCGCTGCTGGCGGTGCTCGGCGCGCTCACCATGGTGGTGCTGAACGCCGACGACCGGCTGATCACCATCGGCGGGGCGATCGCGGTGGACGGGCCGACGCTCTTCCTCCAGGGCGCGATCCTGGTGCTCGCCGCGATGGCGCTGCTGCTCATCGGCGAGCGTTCGGTGGAGCGGGGCGGGGCGTTCGTCGCCCAGGCCGCGTTCCCTGCCGAGTCGGCCGACGACCGGCGGCAGGCCGAGGGCGCGAACGGCGCCACCGAGGTCTACCCGCTGACCACGTTCGCGATCGGCGGCATGCTGATCTTCGTGGCGGCGAACGACCTGCTGACCATGTTCATCGCGCTCGAGGTCTTCTCGCTGCCGCTCTACCTGCTCTGCGCGCTGGCCCGCCGCCGGCGGCTGCTGAGCCAGGAGGCCGCGCTGAAGTACTTCATGCTCGGCGCGTACGCCTCGGCCTTCTTCCTGTTCGGGGTGGCCCTGATCTACGGCTTCACCGCGGGCATCCCGAACTCCTCGGCCGGCGTCGACTTCGCCACCGTCAACGCGGCCGTGGCCGAGTCCACCGCCAGCCCGCTGCTGCTCTTCGCCGGCATGGCGCTGCTGAGCATCGGTCTGCTGTTCAAGGCGGCGGCGGCCCCGTTCCACGTCTGGACGCCGGACGTCTACCAGGGTGCACCGACCCCGGTCACCGGCTTCATGGCCGCCTGCACCAAGGTCGCCGCGTTCGGCGCGCTGCTGCGGGTGTTCCACGTCGCCTTCGACGGGGCCCGCTGGGACTTCACCCCGGTCCTCGGCGCGGTCGCCGTGCTGACCATGCTGGTCGGCGCGGTGCTGGCGGTCACCCAGACCGACATCAAGCGGCTGCTCGCCTACTCGTCGATCGCGAACGCCGGATACCTCCTGGTCGGCGTGCTGGCGCCGAGCCGTGACGGGCTCTCCGGCACCATGTTCTACCTGGTCGCGTACGGCTTCTCGGTGCTCGCCGCGTTCGCCGTGGTGACCCTGGTGCGGGACGCCGACGGGGAGGCCACCCACCTGTCCCGCTGGGCCGGGCTGGGCAAGCGCTCGCCGTTCTACGCCGCGGTGTTCACCTTCATCCTGCTCGCCTTCGCGGGCATCCCGCTGACCAGCGGCTTCACCAGCAAGTTCGCGGTCTTCGGCCCGGCGCTCGACGGTGGGCAGGCGTGGCTGGTGATCGCCGGCGTGCTGACCAGCATGGTGCTGGCCTTCCCGTACCTGCGGGTCGTGGTGATGATGTGGCTCTCCGAGCCGGGCGAGTCCACGCCGACGGTGACCGTGCCGGGCGGGCTCACCTCGGCGGCGCTGATGATCGGCGTGATCGCCACCCTGGTGCTCGGGGTCGCCCCGGCGCCGCTGCTCGACCTCGCCACGGGTGCCGCCGAATTCGTGCGGTGAACCGACGTCCGGGCCTACGGGGGCCGGTCCGCCACGGCGGGCCGGCCCCCGGTCCGTATCCCCAGTCCGGAGCAGGTCGAGGGGGTGTGGCATGGTGGATAGCGTGGTGATTCCGGCTGGCGAGCGTTCAGGTGCCACCGGCTCCGGCGGCCGCCGGAGCCGGGTGAGCACGAGTCAGTTCGGCGCGCTCGGCCTCTATCTCGCCGATCCCCGCGTCGAGGCGTCCGTGCTGGGCCTGCTGGAGGCCGTCGAGGTCGAACTGCGGGCCAGCGTGGCCAGCGCCGACCCGTTCGTCACCGAGGCCGCCCGGCACCTGGTGGAGGCCGGCGGCAAGCGGTTCCGGCCGCTGCTGGTGGCACTGGGCGCCCAGTTCGGTGATCCGACCGGGCCGCAGGTCGTACCGGCCGCGGTGGTGATGGAGCTCACCCACCTGGCGACGCTCTACCACGACGACGTGATGGACGAGGCCGCCGTGCGCCGGGGTGCGCCGAGCGCCAACTCCCGGTGGACCAACTCCGTCGCCATCCTGGTCGGCGACTACCTCTTCGCCCGCGCCGCCGACATCGCGGCCGACCTGGGCACCGAGGCGGTACGCCTGCAGGCGCGCACCTTCGCCCGGCTGGTGCACGGGCAGATCGCCGAGACCGTCGGCCCCCGCCCGGGCGACGACCCGGTGGCCCACTACCTGAGCGTGATCGCGGACAAGACCGGCTCGCTGATCGCCACCTCGGCCCGGTTCGGCGGCATGTTCGGCGGTGCCTCCGCCGAGCACATCGAGGCGCTGGCCGGCTACGGCGAGACCATCGGCGTGGCCTTCCAGCTCTCCGACGATCTGCTCGACATCGCCTCCGAGTCGGTGCAGTCGGGCAAGACCCCCGGCACCGACCTGCGCGAGGGCGTGCCGACCCTGCCGGTGCTCTACGCGCTGGCCTCCGACGACGCGGACGCCGCCTCGGTGCGGCTGCGGGAAATCCTGGCCACCGGCCCGGTCACCGACGACGACCTGCACGCGGAGGCGCTCGGCCTGCTCCGCGAGAGCCCGGCCCTCAAGCGCGCCCGGGAGACCGTCCGCAGCTACGCCGAGGACGCCCGCGCCCAGCTCACCCCGCTGCCCGGCAACCCGGCCCGCCGCGCCCTCGAGTCCCTCTGCGACTACATCGCCGACCGCACCAGCTGAGCCCTCGTCCCCGGCCCACCGGCCTCGGGGCCGCAGCGCCGTTGATCATGACGTTGGCGTCACCCGCGTCGGCGTGTCGTGACACCAACTTCATGATCAACCCGACTGGGTAGGGGTCGGGGTGGCGGTGGGGAAGAGGCGGGTGGCGGTGAGCATGAGGGTGGCGGCGAGGAGCATCGCCGCGGCGGCGGCGGTCCACATGGCGGGGTAGCCGGCATGGGCGGCCACCGTGCCGAGGGCGAGGGGGCCGAGGCAGCCGCCGGCGTACACCCCGGTCTGGGTGATCGAGGTGGCGGCGGCCGGCGCCTGCGGGTGCAGCCGGACCACCGCGAAGTTCATCAGGCCCGGCCAGGCCCAGCCCAGCCCGAAGCCGAGCACCACGCCGACCACCAGCGGCGCGGAGCCGGCCACCGCGAGCAGGCCGAGCCCGCCGGCGCCGACCACCAGCATGCCGGCGATGACGGCCAGGTGGCCGCTGGCGCGGCGGTCGGCGAGCCAGCCGGCGCCGATCCGGGCGGCGACGCAGACCGCGCTGCCCAGGGTCAGGGTCAGGCCGGCCGCCCCGGGCGCCAGCCCGCGGTCGACGGAGGAGTCCACCACGAAGGTGCCGAGCGCGTTCGCGGCCGCCGCGGCGAGCGTCGCGGCCACCCCGACGACCACCAGGGCCCAGGTGGCCCGGCCGGCGCGGGCGGCGGCCCGGTGCGTCGGCCGGGGTTCCCGGGCGGGTACGGCGGGCAGGGCGGCCAGCGCGGCGCCGGCGGCGGCCACGAACGCCCAGCGCCAACCGGCGGTCAGCGCCACGGTCGGCACCGCCACCCCGGCCAGCAGCGTGGAGACCGGGATGGCCGCCTGCTTCACCCCGAACGACAGGCCCTGCCGGCGGGGCGGCACGTGCCGGGCCAGCGCGGCGTTGCTGGCCAGTTGGCCGAGGGCGTTCGCGGTGCCGCCGAGCGCGAGCAGCCCGACCAGCACCGGGTACGAGCGGGCCAGCGCCGCCACGGCGAGCAGGCAGCCGGCGGAGAGCAGGATGCCGGCGCGGGCCACCACGGCCGGCCCGTACCGCTCGGCGAGGGAGCCGGAGGGCACCGAGGCGAGCGCGCCCACCCCGAAATAGACCGACACGGCCAGGCCCAGGCCGGCCGGGGAGAAGCCGAGGTCCTCGCCGAGTTGCACGGCGAGCCCGCCGACCAGGAAGACCGGCAGGACGCAGGCGATGGTGACGGCGACCGCGCCGGCGGCGGCCCGGACAGGACGGGTCGGCGCGGTGCCGGGGGCGGGCTGCAGGGCGGTGTCGGCCATGATTGGCAAACCTACGCGAGCCCAGCTCACACCACGCATCGTGTCGGTCGGGACACAACTGGTCGATGACGATCTGGCGTCCTCCACCCGAACAGGCATTTCGCACCCGGCCGGTTTTTCATATGGTGTAAGTCCCCGGCGGCGGAGGTGGTTGTGCGCGACCCCCTGGCGGAACCCTCGGACCTGATCCGGAGCGTGTCCCGCGCGCTACGAGTGCTCGAGTCGGTCGGCCGTGCCCCCAAGGGGCTGACCGTGAAGCAGATCGCCCGGCGGTGCGAGCTGACCGTGGCGACGACCTATCACCTCGTCCGCACCCTGGCCTACGAGGGCTACGTGATCCGCCGCGAGGACGGCACGTACATCGTCGGCCTGGAGGTGGCGGACCGCTACCGCGAGCTGGTGACCGCTTTCCGCGGGCCGCCGGCGGTCGGGGAGAGCCTACGCCGGGCCGCCGCGGACACCGGCTACAGCCACTACCTGGGCCGGTTCGTCGGCGGCCAGGTGGCGATCACCGCGGTGGCCGAAGGGCCGCGCACGCCCTACCTGGAGGACCTGGTCCCCGGCTTCGACGAGGGCGCGCACGCCACCGCCCTGGGCAAGGCGCTGCTCGCCACGCTCACCGCCGAGCAGCGCTTCCGCTACCTGCGCGAGTTCGGCATGCGGCCGTTCACCAGCGCCACGCTGACCAGTGTGGAGGCGTTCGAGGCCGACCTGGCCGCCGGTGACCGGCGCGGCATGCAGTTGGAGCTGGGGCAGTTCCGGCAGGGCGTGGCCTGCGCCGCGGTGCTGGTCGCCCCGGACAAGGACATGGAACGCCGGGTGGTGCTGGCCTGCGCGCTGCCGGCCAGCGAGATGATGACCTCAGCCCGGGTGGTCCGCGCCAAGCTGCTCACCACCGCCCGGGCCATCGCCGACGGCATCGCCGCCGAGAGCTGACCGGGAAAGCCCCGGGGCCGACATGGGCGCGGGCCGCAACGGCGCGAGGCCCTCCCCCGGGCTGGGAGAGGGCCCCGCGCGGCGGTCCGGCGCCGGGACCGCCCGAGTGACGTCAGCTGCCGACCGGCCCGCCGTCCAGCCGCCAGGTGACCACCACGCCCGGCTTGGCGTAGTCGCCGTCCGGCCAGGTCGAGGCCGGCTTCTCCACGGACGCCCCGGTGATCTCGCCCGGGTGCTGCACGGCCACGAAGACCGAGCGGTTGTCCCCGGTGACGAACGGGCCGCAGGCCTCCGCGCCGAGCGGCACGGTCAGGAACTGCTTGAGGTGCCCGCGCTCCGGGCCCTCGACGGCGGTGGCGAAGAGGCCGTCGTTGCTGCCCAGCGCGTTGCCGTCGGTGGAGATCCAGAGGTTGCCGGTGGCGTCGAAGGCGACGTTGTCCGGGCAGGAGATCGGGGAGACCTTGGTCTTGTCGTACCCGGCGAAGTAGGTCGACGGGTCGGCCGGGTCGCCGGCCACGATCGGCAGCGACCAGGCGAAGGTCTCGGCGGAGTTGTCGCCCCGGTCCTCGACCAGCTCCAGCACGTGGCCGTGCTTGTTGGCGGTACGCGGGTTCGCCTCGTCCGCCTTCGGGTTGCTGCCGACCCCGCGGTTGGTGTTGTTGGTCAGCGCCACGTACACCTTGCCGGTGAGCTGGCTCGGCTCGACGTCCTCCGGCCGGTCCATCTTGGTCGCGCCGACCTTGTCACCGGCGAGCCGGGTGAAGGTGAGCACGTCGGCGGCGGTCATCCCGTCGACGTACGAGCGGTTGCCGCTGACCAGCTTGATCCAGCGGCCCCGGCCGTTGAACGCCCCGTCGGTCGGGAGCTTGCCGGAGCCGTCGATCTCGCCGGCGCTGGTCGCGTCGAGCTTGGCGACGTAGAGGGCGCCGGACTCCAGCAGGGTCAGGTTGTGCTTGCGGGCGACCCAGGTGTTGCCCGGCATGAACTTCTGGTCGGAGACGAACTTGTACAGGTAGTCGAACCGCTCGTCGTCACCCATGTACGCGACCGCGTGCCCGCTCTTGGCGATGATCACGTTCGCGCCCTCGTGCTTGAACCGGCCCAGCGCGGTGTGCTTGCGCGGGCGGCTCTCCGGGTCGAACGGGTCGATCTCCACGATCCAGCCGAACCGGTGCGCCTCGTTCGGGTGCTTCGCCAGGTCGAACCGCTCGTCGGCGCGCTCCCACTTGCGGCTGCCGCTCGGGTAGCGGGCGGTGGTGGTGATCCCGTACCGCTCCAGCTTCGGCTTCAGCTCCGCCGGCACGCCGTCGCCGCCGACGAAGTACTGGTTGAAGTTCTCCTCGCCGGAGAGCACGGTGCCCCACGGGGTGACCCCGCCGGCGCAGTTGTTCAGCGTGCCGACTACGGTCCGGCCCTTCGGGTCGGCGGCGGTCTTCAGCCGGGCCGAGCCGGCGGCCGGGCCGGTCAGCTCGAACTTCGTGCCCGACGCGGTGACCCGCCGGTTGTACGGCCGGCGGCCGCCCTCGACCGGCCGCCACTGCCCGGTGCCGGCCACCCGCTCCAGCTCCACCACGGACATGCCGTGCGCGGCCATCGCGATCCGCAGCTGCTCCACGGTCAGCGCGTCCTGGCTGGTGAAGCCGGGGAACATCAGGTCCTCGTTGGTGTACTCGTGGTTGACCACGAGCAGCGCCCGCCGGCCCTGCTTGTCCAGCGGCAGCACCCCGACGAAGTCGTTGTTGTAGCCGAACTGCTTCGCCTGCTTGGCGGCGGTCTGGTCGTGCACGTCGAACTCGGGCGCGCCCGGCAGCACCGGGTCGCCCCAGCGGATCACCACCGCGTGGTCGTACCCGTTCGGCACCACCAGGGTGTCGAGCTTGTTCGGCGGGATCGGCGTGAAGGTCAGCGCGCCGCTGCCCACGCCCTGGCCGGGACGACCGAACCCGGCGGCCTCGGGGACCACCGGGGTGGCCGGGGCCGCCGCGGCGGGTGCGGCGCCGGCCAGCGCGCCGGCCGCGGCGCCGCCGAAGCCGAGGACCAGCGCACCGACGGCGCCGGCCCGGACCACGCCGCGGCGGGACACCTCGGCGTTCACCACATCGCCGAAGTACGTGTTGTCGGAGGTGTTCGGCACCGGGTGGTCGCAGGCGTTACCGCACCGGTACAGACAGGTCATGGCGTCACGGCCGCCGTGGCGGGTGGCGCCCAGCAGCGGGAGCAGCCGGGGACGGTCGCTCATGGGGAGGAGCCTCCTGAAAGGGGTCGATGCACGCCGGGAACAGCTCGTGCGTACCCGGCGGACGCTAGGAGGGCGCGGTGAGCGGTCGTCGGCCGCGGCGTGAACCGGGCATGAACACCTGGCCGGGAAGACCGCGATGACCTGCGGCTGAACCGATCGGCGTGACCGCACGTAATACCGAGCGAACGCACCGCCGGACTCGCGCCGAGAGCGAGGAGACCGCCATCACCGACCATGACGCCCAATTGCTCCGCGCGTTGCACGACGAGCACGCGGAGGCGCTGTACGCGCACGCCCTGCGCCTGGTCAACGGCGACCGGCAGCGGGCCGAGGACCTGGTGCAGGAGACCCTGCTGCGGGCCTGGCGCCACCCGGAGTCGCTGGACCCCCGGCGCGGCTCGGTCCGGGCCTGGCTCTTCACCACCGCGCGCAACCTGGCCATCGACGCCTGGCGCCGCCGGGCCACCCGGGTCGGCGAGGTCTACACCGACGAGCTGCCCGAGCCACCGGAGACCGTCGACGAAGCGGAGCGCGCGGTGGAGGCCTGGACCGTGGCCGAGGCGTTGAACCGGCTCAGCCCCACCCATCGGGAGGTGCTGGTCGAGTGCTTCTACCAGGGGCGCTCGGTGGCCGAGGCGGCCTCCCGGCTGGGCGTGCCACCCGGCACGGTGAAGTCCCGGACACACTACGCCCTGCGCTCACTACGGTTGGTCCTGGCCGAGATGGGGGTGACGGGATGACCCGGTGCGAGTTCGCGCACGACGACGGCGCGTACGTGCTGGGTGCGCTGGCTCCCGCCGAGCGGGCGGCCTACGAGCGGCACCTCGCCGGCTGCGCCGCCTGCCAGCAGGCGGTCGCCGAGATCGCCGTGCTGCCCGGCCTGCTCGGCCGGCTCGACCCGGCCGGCCTGGAACAGTTCCTGCCGCCACCGGCGGAGAGCACCCGGATGCCCGAGCTGCTCGCGGCCGCCCGGGAGCGCCGGCGCCGTGAGCGGTCGGCCACCCGCCGGCGGTACGCGGTCACCATGCTCGCCGCCGCCGCGCTGGCCCTGGTGGTCGGCTTCGGCACGGCCGCCCTGCTGCCCCGGACCGAGCCGGGCGGCGACGTGCAGATGGTCGCCATGCAGCCGGTCGCCGGCACGGTGCCGGTGCACGCGGAGATCGCGCTGACCGGCACCGAGTGGGGCACCGAGGTGACCATGCGCTGCGGGTACGAGGCGCGGGCCGGCTACGGCAAGGCGTACACCTTCCGGCTGGTGGCGCACGGCCCGGACGGGGCCACCGAGCAGATCGGCTCCTGGCTCGCCGCCCCCGGCGACGACCTGCGGATCAGCGGCGCGACCCGGTTCACCGGCGCGGAGCTGGTGCGGCTGGAACTGCTCCGGGCCGACGGCACCCCGGTGCTCGCCTACGACGTCCGCTGAGTGCGCCCGAGCGGCTCGCCCCCGGCGGCGGGCCGCTCAGCGGGCGGCGGGCACGGCGGCCGCAGCCGCCCGGCGGATGGCGGCCTGCGCCGCGCGGGTACGCCGGGACTGGCGCACCGCGTCCGCGGTGAAGACCACCAGCGCGACCCAGACCAGCGCGAAGCCGGCGAGCCGGGCCGGCGGCATCGGCTCGTGGAAGATCAGCACGCCGCAGCCGAGCTGGAGGATCGGCGCCAAATACTGGATCATGCCCAGGCTGGTCAGCGGCAGCCGGTTGGCCGCGCCGGCGAAGAGCAGCAGCGGGATCGCGGTGGCCGCGCCGGCCAGCACCAGCAGCACGGTGTGCCCGGCCGAGACGTGGCCGAACGCGGCGTCCCCGGCCACGGTGAGCCAACCCAGGTACGCCAGCGCGGGCAGAGCCAGCACCGCCGACTCCACGAAGAGCCCCTCCGCGGCGGGCAGCCCGAGGCGCTTCTTGACCAGGCCGTACCCGCCGAAGCTCAGGGCCAGGGTCAGGGCCAGGTAGGGCAGCCGGCCATAGTCCACGGTCAGCACGGCCACCGCCAGCCCGCCGATGCCCAGCGCCACCCACTGGGCGGGGCGCAGCCGCTCGCGCAGCACCGTCACCCCGAGCAGCACCACGACCAGCGGGTTGATGAAGTAGCCGAGCGCGGTCTCCACCACCCGGTCGGAGTTCACGCCGTAGATGTAGGTGCCCCAGTTGACCGCGATCAGCGCGGCGGCGACGCCGATCCCCGCCAGCGCCCGGGGCCGGCGCAGCAGCGCCCGCAGGAAGCCGATGTTGCGCATCGCGGCCAGCAGCAGGGCGACGAAGACCACCGACCAGACGATCCGGTGCGCGAGGATCTCCAGCGGCCCGGCCGGGCGCAGCAGCTTGAGGTAGAGCGGGAAGAACCCCCACAGCAGGTACGCACCGATGCCGTAGAGATATCCGAGGCGGAGCGGCGTCACGCCTCCACCGTAAGGGGCGAACCGCCGCTTTGCTCCTTGCCGGTGACCTGGCTCACCGGCAGCTCGCGCCGGTCGAGCTGCATCCACCGGTGCGGATCGGGCATCGGGGTGAAGCCGACCTTCGCGTACACCCCGTGCGCGTCGACGGTGGCCAGCAGGATCCGGCGTACGCCGAGCGCGTCCAGGTGGTCACGGACCGCCTCGGCCAGCCAGCTGCCCAGGCCCCGGCCGCGTTCGTCCCGGTCCACGTAGACGTCGCAGAGCCAGGCGAAGGTGGCCCGGTCGGTGACCGCCCGGGCCACCGCGACCTGCCGCCCATCGCCGGGACGGTAGACGCCGAACGGCACCGAGCCGGCGAACGCCCGGGCCACCGTCTCCCGGTCCCGCCCCAGCGCCCAGTACGCGTCAGTGGAGAGCCAGTGGTGCACCCGATCCAGGTCGATGCGCTGCGGATCGGTGCTGAGCAGGTAGCCGTCGTCACGGGTCAGGGTGAACACGCCGCGAGACTAGTCCCGCCACCCGGCCGGCGCGCCGGCCAATTCCCGCCCACTGGTCGGTACGGGGTCAGTCGCGATCGAGCAGGGCGCCGAGGATCCAGGTCACGATGCCCACGAAGAGCGCGCCGAGCACGGCGGCCGGCCAGAAGCCGTCCACGTGGAACGGCAGCCCGGCCTGGTCGGCGATCCAGCTGGTGAGCAGGAACAGCAGCCCGTTCACCACGAGCGCGATCAGCCCGAGGGTCAGCAGGTAGAAGCCGCAGCCGACGGTCTTGATGACCGGCTGGAGCACCGCGTTGACCACGCCGAAGATGACCGCCACCAGGATCAGCGTGGTGACCGTCTCGGTGGCGGAGTCGGCATCCAGCGTGATGCCCGGGATGACCAGCGTTGCCAACCAAAAGGCCAGCGCCGTGACGACCAGGCGGATCAGCAGACCCTTCAGAAAACCCATGGCCGGGATCGTGCCACGGACGGCGCACCGGCGGAACCCGGGAGATCGACCAATCGCCGACTGCGGGTCAGCGGCGGGACGGCCGGCCGATCAGCTGCGACTCGATCGGGGTGGGCGACAGCAGCGCCCAGCGCAGCGCCCGCCGGTTCACCACCGCCACCATGTCGTCCCGGATCCGGGTCAGCCACTCGGCGGACGCGCCGAGGCCCAGCGCCCCGCCGGCCAGCGCGGCCTCCGGCGGGCTGAGCGGTTGCAGCACCGCCAGGTCGGCCCGGCCCAGCGCGTCGGCGTCCGCCGGGGTCAGCTCGTCCCGGACCAGCAGGGTGGCCCGCCAGGGCGGCCCGGGCTCCGGCCCGGGCTGCGGACCGGCGTCCACCACCACCAGGTGCGGGCGCAGCGGGGTGCCGGGCTCGCCACCGACCGGCCGGCCCGGCGGAAGCAGCGGGATCGCCCCCGCCGGCGTGCCGACGCCCCGGACGAACGGCTCCCAGCTGCGGGGGCGGGCGGTCTGCACCGCGACCCGGACGCCGAGCGCCAGCGCCCGCAGCACCACGAGCTGTGCGGCGCGTACCCCGCCGACCAGCATCACCCGGGTGCTCTCGGGCCGGAACAGCCGGACGGTCACCGCGCCCCCGCGCCGGTTGCTGCCGATCATCAGCCCCGCCTCGCCGAACGGCAGCTCCAGCGCCTCCGGCCCGGGGCCGCCGAGCACGCCGGCGCCCGCCGCCGCGAGGGGCAGGGTGGCGGCCAGCCCGTCGAGCTGGGCGCCGTCCAGCCGCTGGAGTTCGCCGCCGGCGCCGGTCACCAGCCGGTCCAGGGCCTGGGCGGCCACCGCGAGCTCCGCCGGGCCGGCGGCGGCCAGCCGTACGGCCAGCTCGGTCGGCGCCCCCGCCGGGTCGGTGTGCGGGCCCGTCCCGGCGCAGAGCGAGACCGTGGTCGCGGTGGCCGGCAGCGCGAGCAGCCGGGGCACCAGCCGGCGCCCGGCCTCCACCCGCGGGTCGGGCCAGCGGCGCAGCCGGAAGCTGGCCTGGAGCAGGCCGGCCGAGCGCAGCACCGGCCAGGACTCCTGCGCCGGCCGCCCGTCGTGATGGGCCAGCTCGGCGAGGACGCGCAGCGCCGCGTGCTCGCCGAGCGGGCGCGCGGTGACCGGCCCCAGCCGGCGCAGCAGGCGACGCACGGCGCCGGCCAGGGCGCGCCGCAGCTCCGCCTCGGACCAGCCGTCGACGCGGAGCACCCGGACGGCGAGCACGGCCCGCTCCCGCCCGGGCAGCTGCCCGTCGGTGAGCTGGTGGTAGGAGGTGGCGACGATCCCGCCGCCCGCGCCGACGGCCGGCGCGGGAGCCCCGGTGAGCAGCAGCTGCACCCGCACCGGCGGGCCCTCCGGCGGGGCCGCCGCGAGCAGCGACGCCGGGGCGGGCAGCTGCCGCGGACCGTCGCCGAGCAGGTCGGCCGGGTCGCCGAGTTCCAGCACGGCGACCATGCCGGTCGCGTCGTCGACCAGGGCGGCGGGACCGCGGCCCAGTTCCGCCGGGCGCACCACGGCGGCCGGGGCGACCAGGTCGAGCAGCGCGGCCGGGTCGGCCGACCCGGGCAGCCCGCGCCGGCGGGTCAGGTAGCCGAGCGCGGTGGTCAGCCACTCGAAGAGCCAGCGGCCCCGGATCCGCAGCCAGGCGGCCGGCAGCAGCAGCGCGGCCAGCGCGACCGCGGCCAGCACCGGGCCCGGTCCGTTGCCGACGGCGGCGGCGAGCACCGCGACCGCGACCTGCGCGGCGACGATCTGACCGGCCCGTACGCCGGTGGCCGGCCGGTGCCCGGCGGGGATCCACTGTGCCGGGAGAGCCGCCCGCCGGGGCGTCGACGGGCCGGCTGCCCGCGGCGGATCGGCGACCGGCCGGGCGGCCGTGGCGGGCGGCGCACCGATCCCGGCGGCGCCGACGTCGGCGGGCGGCGTGGCGCCGCCGACCGGGGCCGCCCGGTGCGGGCTCGCGCTGGTGGTGGCCGGCACCCCGCCTCCTCCCGATCACTCGCCGCGACGATGCTGCCGCCCATGGTAAGGGCGGGGGGTCGGCGCGGACCCGTGGTTGTCCACAGGGGAGCCGGGCGGGGTAGCAGAAGGGCGATCGGGCCGCTACCGTCAGCGACGAGTTCCGCTGACCCGCGCCCGCCGTGCTCGTGTCCCGGGCGGCGCGAGCGGCGCGTCCTGAGGGCGGGCGCGCCGACGGCCAGCCACGACCGACGAGACGAGGTGACGTCCGGGTGTCCCAGACCCAGGCAGAAGCCGCGGTGATGCAGCAGACCGCCGCGAAGTTCGAGCAGGTGGACCAGTCGTTGCAGACCATGCTGAGCAGCCTGATGGCCGAGCTGGAGGTGTTGCAGCAGGCCTGGCGGGGCGCCGGTGGGCGGTCCTTCGAGCAGGTCAAGCAGCAGTGGGCGCAGGATCAGGCGACGCTGCAGCGGGCGCTGCGGGAGACCGCCTCCGCGATCCGCACCGCCGGCCAGCAGTACGACGTCGCGGACACCGAGGCCGCCGGCCGGGTGTCCACCACCAACCGCGGCGGCATCCAGCTGCCGCTGTAGACCCGGATCCGGGGGAGGGAGCCATCCGATGGACCACGGTGTGCTGGTCGTCAACTTCGCCGCGCTGCAACAGGCCGGCGCGGACATCCAGAAGGCGCTGAACACGCTCGACTCGCAGCTTGGGCAGCTGGAACGGGACGCCGCCCCGCTGGTGGCGAGTTGGAGCGGCGAGGCCCGCCAGGCGTACGAGCAGCGGCAGGCCCGGTGGCGCTCCGCCTCACAGGACCTGCAGGCGATGCTGCGCGACATCAAGCTCGCGGTGGACGACTCCGCGGCCGACTACCTCGACACCGAGAAGAAGAACGTCGGCCTGTTCCAGTGATCCGTCGGGGGCACCGGCCATCTCGGCCGGCGCCCCCGACGCCACGCCCGTCGCAGCGCCGTCCACGGCTCGGCCATACGTCGCGCCGCGGCCCGCCGTAGCCGGCGCCGCCCTCGCCGGTGCCGGACGGGGCGATGCGGGTCACGCCGGGTCGGCGGGACGCCACCGCCGGCGGGCGCCGCGCGGCAGCACCAGGGCCGACAGCGCCGCGACGGCGACCACCGCCGCGGCCAGCGCGCCCACCAGCAGGGCCCGGTCCCGGGCCGTGGCCCGCCGCGCCCGCGCGGCCAGCACAGCCGGGTCGGGCCGGTCGTCGGCGAGCGCGGTGGCCGGGCGCGACCGCTCCGCGACCCCGCCGCCGGTCTCGGTGACCGCGCGGTACGGGTTGAGCACTCCCGCGCCGTACCCGCCGCCCCGGCCGTCACCGGGCGCCGGATCGGCGGTGGCGAGGATCCGCTGCGCCACCTCGGCGGCGGTCAACTCAGGCCGGTACTGCCGGAGCAGGGCGGCGGTGGCTGCCACGAAGGGCGCGGCATAGCTGGTCCCCTCGGCCCGGTGGTGGCCCCGGCCCGGCGCGGCCATCAGCACGTCGCTGCCCGGAGCGACCAGGTCGACGTACGGGCCGGTCTGGGAGAAGGCGGAGCGCACCCCGTCCACCCCGATCGCGCCCACCCCGAGCACCCCGTCGTACCCGGCCGGGTACGGCTGCGGGTCGCCGCTGTCGTGCAGGTTCCCGGCGGCGGCGACCACGACCACGTCCCGGGCCACCGCGTAGTCGACCGCGGCGCGCACCGCCGGGTTGTCCGCGTACAGCACGACGGAGAGGTTGAGCACGTCGGCGTCGTGGTCGACGGCCCAGCGGATGGCCCGGGCGAAGTCCTCGGCGCTGACCGTACGCCCCGACTCCCGCCCCTCGACCACCTGCTGCTCGCTGACCCGTACCGGGAGGATCCGGGCGCCCGGCGTCAGACCGTGGAACGCGATCCCGGCCCGGGGCTCGGCGGCGATGATGCTCGCCACGCCGGTGCCGTGACCGGCGCAGTCGCTGGTGCCGTCCCCACCCGGGTCGAGCAGGTCGGTGCCGTCGAGGACCCGACCGGCGAGCTGCGGATGCCGGCGGTCCACCCCGGAATCGACCACCGCCACCGTCACCCCCGCCCCGGTGGCCAGCGGCGACAGCCGCTCCGGGGCGTACCGCTGCTGGGGCCAGGGTGGCGCGGACACGGGCCGGACCGGGGCGAGCGGGGTGGCGCAGTCCGGCGCGGCGGCCCGGGCGAGGCCCGGCCCGGCGGCGGCGACAGCGGCCCGGGCGAGGCTCGGGTCGGCGGTGGCGGGAGCGGCCCGGGCGAGGCTCGGGTTGGCGGTGGCGGGAGCTCCCGGTGCGGCGGCCCTTGCGGGGTTGGGCCCGGCGGCGGGGGCGGCCGGTGCCGCGGTCGCCAGGACGGCCGTGACGGCCGCCAGGAGCGGACGCGCGGGGGACCGGAACATCGACCGCCTCCGTATCGTGTCGACTCCGGAACGGGATGTTAGCGCCTTCGGCGAGAACCGGCGCACCGCCGTCGGCCAGCCATTGTGATCTTGTTACTACCTTGTAGGTTGTACGCGATGCCTATGGCCTGTGCGCGGGAGGAGGGGTGGCCGTGACCGGATGGGAGCCGGCCACCGAGGCCGAGGCCGCGTTGCGGGACGCGTTGCGCGCCAGTGACCAGCAGCGATACTTCCGGATCCTGGCCCGCACCGACCTGCTGCTGCCGGTGCCCGCGCCGGCGCAGGCCGGGCAGGCTTCGGGCTGGGGCACCTGGACCACAGCCGGCCGCACTCACGTGCTGGCCTTCACCTCCGCCGCGGCCATGCGCGCCTGCCTCGGCGAACACGCCGGCGCCAGCCGGCTCACCAGCTACGCCGACCTGGCCGGCGGCTGGCCCAACCACGAGTGGTGGCTGGCCGTCAACCCCGGCCTGCCGATCGAGGGCTACCTACCGGCCTGGTACGTCTCGCAGCTCTCCCGGGGCGACGTCCGGCTGCCCGGCCGCACCATGGGGGCCCGCGCCCGACTGGAGCGCGCGGAGACGGTCGCCCGGGTGCGGGCCGCCGGCCCGGAGAATCCCGGCTCCGGTGCCCCGCCGCCCGCCGCCCGCCCGCCGGCTCCCGGCAACGGCGCCCCGCTCCACCCCGAGGCGCCCACCGTGCCACTGCCGCCGCGGGTGGCGGCCCCCGCCGGCCCGGTCGGGGCGGCGCCGGACCGCCGTTCGGTCGAGTCGCTCCGCCCGTCCCTCCCGCCGCCGTACCCGGCCGATCCGGCCCGGCGGGACGCCGACGACCCCGGGCGGGCCGACGACGCCGCCCCTTCGGCGTTCCCGCCGTCCGGCGCGGACGACCCGGCTGCCCGCTCCCGCCCGGGCGTCCCACCGCCCGGGCCGGTGTCCGAGCCCGGTCGGCCCGCGCCGCCGGCGAACGGTCGGCCCACCGGGGACGCTCCCGCCCGACCCCGCCCACGCTCCTTCTTCGAACCGGCGTCCGGTCGCGGCTCGGCCTACCGGGACGACCCCGTCCGCCCCACTGACCGGACATTGCCACCGTCGCGCTTCGCGCGGGGCAGCCAGCCGTTCCCGCGCCGCCGTCCGGCCGGCGAGCCGGTCCCCGAGGGGCCGACCGTGGCGCTTCCGACCACTCCGCCGCAGACCCCGCCCGGTCCGCCGCGCGGCGGCGGGTCGGCGCAGTGGCCGCCGCCCCCGGAGGAGGTCACCCGGGCCATCCCGGTCCCGACCGAACGCGCGTACCCGGGTCCGCCGCCGGACGAGGAGACCACGCAGGCCCTGCCGCGGCGCCGACCCGCCCCGGCACCGGCCGACCCGGTGGACGACCTGCCCTTGGTCGCCGAGCCGGTCTCCGGGCCGCCGCTGTCGCGGCGTGGGTTCACGCCGATCGTCATCGAGGGCACCATCGTCGAGTCCCGCGACCTCGATGAGCCGCCCGACGCCGGCGCGCCCGTCTCGGGGCCAACCGGACCCGACAGTGCCGGCGCGCCCCTTCCCGGGTCGCCCGACGCCCGACCGGCGGGGCCGCCCGCCGCCGAGCGCGCCGTACCGCCCGCCTGGTCGGCGGAGACACCCGCCGCCGGATCGACCAGGACGCCGGCCTGGTCCGCGGAGGCGGCCGATGCCGAGCCGGCCGGACCGCCCGCCTGGTCGGCGGAGACACCCGCCGCCGGATCGGCCACGACGCCGGCCTGGTCCGCGGAGGCGGCCGATGCCGGGCTGGCTGGACCGCCTGCCTGGTCGGCGGAGGCGGCCGACGCCGAGCCGGCTGGACCGCCGGCATGGTCGGCGAACGGAGCCGAAGCCGGTGGCGGGTCGCAGCCGAGGCCGATGGCGGAGCCGTCGGAGCCGGCCGGCGGGACCGGGCCTGAGTGGGCCGGCGGCGATCAGCCGCGACCGGCCGTCTCGTCGGCGTCGACCGACCAGCAGGCCGCTGGTTGGGTTCCGGCCCAGCCGGCGTCGACCGACCAGCGGGCCGCTGGTTGGCTTCCGAGCCCGTCCGCGTCGACCGACCAGCAGGCCGCTGGTGGGGTTCCGGCCCAGCCGGCGTCGACCGCCCAGCGGGTCGCTGGATGGCTTCCGACCCGGTCGGAGTCCACCGAGCAGCAGGCCGGCCCAACGTCCTCGGCCGACCAGCCCGAGTCCGGGTGGATCCCGGCGCAGCCGGCGGCGGCCGACCGGTCCGGCGCCGCGTGGCTCGCCTCGCCGGAGGCGGCTGGAGCGCCCCGGGCCGGGACCGCGCCCGAGGCCCCTGGGGCAGGGCCGGCGCAAGCCGCCGCCCCGGCCGCGGAGAACGCGCCCGATCTCGCGGACACCGGGCCGCTGTGGACGGTGCCCGGCTCCGAGGCCGGCCCGCACACCGGCGGCACCCGGGCCGCCGCCCCACAGCCCGCCGGCCCCGACGCCGGCGCGCACTCCGCCAGGCCCGATGTCGGCCGGCCGGGCGAGCCCGCCACGGCACCAGCCGCCGGGCCGGCCCGGGCCGAGTTCGAGCCGGCGAACGCGGTCGAGGAGGACCTGCTCGACGCGGCCGGGGCGGGCAGCACCGACACCTTCCTCTCCACGCTGCTGCTGGCCCGGGTGCTGCTGCCGGTGTCGCCCGAGTCGGTGCCGGGCAGCCGGCCCGGCGAGCCCGGCTTCGTCTGGCGTACAGAGGAGCTGGACGGGGAGACCTTCGTCGTGGTCTACACCTCGCCGGAGCGGCTCGCCGACCACACTGACGCGTCGGTCGAGACGGTGCGGGTCCGGTTCGTCCAGCTGATCCGGCGCTGGCCGGACGAGGCGTGGTCGTTCGCGGTGAACCCGGGCACCCCGGTCGGCGCCAAGCTGCCCGGCGAGCAGATCGTCGGGCTGGCCAACTGGGCCGCCGAGGTGGGCCTCGGCGACGACGAGAGCGAACCCGAGGCGCCGCAGGCCCCGCCGCCCGCCGAGCGCACCCGGTACACCCCACCGGCCGCCGACCCGGCGCGTCCGGTCGTGATGCAGAAGGCCGTCGCCCCCAGCCAGCTCGCGTACTACCTGGAGCGCGGCTACGACCGCGTCTCCGGGTTCGTGCACCGGGCCGGCGAGCTGGCCCACCTGACCACCCCGGCCCAGCTGTTCGAGGCCCTCGGCCTGGGCTATCCCGACTCGCCGTTCGCGCGGGAGGCCGACGAGATCTACGTGCTGCGCTGGCCGGCGCACCGGCCCAGCCTCTACCGGATCCCCTACGGCGGGCAGAACGAGGCCGCCATGCGGGCCATGGAGGGCTGGGTCATCGAGCGGCCGCCCTTCCGGGGCAACGGCTTCGCCCCCGGGGAGAGCAGCGACGTGGTGGCGGAGTTCAAGGTGGACAGCGCCCGGCTGCCGCACGGCGCGCAGCTGTGGCGGATCGGTGCGGACGGCACCGAGCGGATGGTCGCCGTGCTCGACACCGACGCGCTGCTCTGGCGACAGGTCGGTGCGCCGTGATCCGGGACGGCTACGTGGCCCGGTGGCGGGGGCGGGAGTACCAGGCCAGCCCGGACGGCGACGACGTCCGGCTCTACCAGCCGGAACCGGGTGAGGGCTTCGAGGAGGTACGCCCCGGCCGGTACGTGCGGGTGGTCCCGGCGACCGAGGTGGCGGACGTGGCGTACGTGCGGACCACCTGCACCTGGCAGGGCCAGCCGTTCATCGTGCTCGGCGAGCACGACGGCTGGCTGCGGGTCGAGTACACCGGCGGGCGCTGGCCGGTCGCCAGGGCGATGGGCCTGGAGGTGTTCGACTTCGGCGTGTACCAGGGCTGGGCGCCCGCCGCCGAGGTCGCCGACCTGCGCGAGCAGCGGGTCTGAGTCAGGACTTCGCCCAGCGCAGGATCTCGCCGAGCACCACGTCCCGGGCCTCCACGTGCGGGAAGTGCCCCACGTCATCGAGCAGCCGCCACTCGTACGGCGCGACCACGTACCGGCCGGAGCCCTGTGCGGTGCGCGGCAGCGACGCCCGGTCGAGCGCGCCGTGCAGTTGCAGGGTCGGGGTGATCAGCGGCTTCTGCATCAACCGGACGAACCGGTAGCCGTGCAGGCGGAGCACCGAGCGGAACGCCCAGCGGTAGCCCTCCAGCGCGCAGAAGGCGGCCTGCGGGATCCGCATCGCCTCCCGGCACCGCTGGGCGTACGCCGCGAAGTCCGGCCCGGACACCCACCGTGGCCCGCCCCAGCGGCGCAGCATCTCCTCCACCGCCGCCGCGCCGTCCCGGGTGAGCAGGTGCTCGTAGCGGGGCAACTGGAACTTCAGGGCGGGTGTGGAGGCGGCGAACTGCCCGCGCGGGTCGGCGAAGATGGCGGCCCGCAGCCGCAGCGGATGCGGTGCGCCGAGCACCACCAGCCGCCGGACCAGGCCCGGGTGGAACGACGCCACGGTCCACCCGATCAGGCCGCCGGCGCCGGCGCCGACCACGGTGGTCGAGCGTTCGCCGAGCGCGCGGATCAGCCCGGCGATGTCGGCGGCCAGTGTGTAGCCGTCGTACCCCCGGGGTGGCTTGTCGCTGGCGCCGTAGCCGCGCAGGTCGACGGCGACGGCGCGGAACCCGGCGTCGGCGACCGCCGGCAGCATCTCGTGCCAGGCCCACCAGTGCTCGGGGAAGCCGTGCAGGAAGAGCACCATCGGCCCGGCGCCGGCCTCCACGACGTGGAACCGGCTGCCGTTCGCCCCGACGAACCGGTGCGTCCACGGCCCTTCGGTGAGGACGCAGGACTCGTCGACGGGCCCGTCGTGCTGCTCGGTCATGGCAGACAGCCTAGGACCCCGGTGCCGGCCGGCCCGTCCGCCGGCCCGGCGGGTGGCCGGGATCGCTCGTCCCGGGTCAGGCCACCGGGCTGATCGTGACGATGCTGGCCGGGGTGCCGGGGCCGCAGTCGGCCGTCGGGTCGGCGGGGCCGATGGTGACCCGGACCCAACTGCCGGTGGCGAAGGTGCCCTTGCCGACGCCGTGCAGCGCGTACTCCCGGCCGTCGTCGGTGACCAGGCCGTAGCAGGGCCCGGCGCCGCCCCGGGTGATCCGGCCGGCCACGATGTTCGCCTTGCGCAGGTCGGTGGGCTCGCTGGGCGGCGCGGTCGGCGGGCCCATGGTGGGCGGCCGGGTCGACGAGAGCGGTGGCTCGCCGCGCCCGGAGGGCGCCGCGGCGGTGGGACCGGTGGGCGACGTCGGTTCGGGCCCCGAGCCGCTGGCGGACGGCGTGGGTTCGGTGGGCACGTTGGCCTCCTCCTGGAAGCCGGCGCAGCCGGTCAGGGCGAGGGCGGCGGCCAGGCTCGCGACGGTGGTACGGGTTGCACGGCGCACGAAGGATCGGACGCGCTGGCGGAGCTGCGGGTTCCCGCCGTGGCGTGCCCCGAAACCGCGGCCGGAAAAGGGCGATGCCCGGGCAGGTGACCTGCCCGGGCATCGCGGGGTGGTGCCGATCAGCGGATCAGGAGAAGCGGACCTTCACCGAGGTGCCGTCCTGCTCCAGAACGCGGATCTTCGTGCCGGTGGCCGGGAGCTTGACGCCGTGGTTCGGCAGCTCCGCGTACCAGTACTTCTGGGTGTCGTCGAACAGCGGCTGCGCGGCCTGGCCACGGATGTACTGCGGCTGGCTGTTGAGGTGCAGCGTGAACGAGTCGGCCTTCTTCAGGCTGAACGGCGCGTCGTAGACCTGGATGCGGGCCCGCCAGGGCTGCCCCGTCAGGTTGTAGATCGGCCGCGGGTGCGCGTCGATGTACAGGTTGCGACCCTCACCCGGGTGCGCGAACGTGTCGTTGTCCGCCCACCGGGTGTTCCAGTAGGAGATCAGCAGACCCTCCTGGTACGCGTAGTGGTCCACGTAGTCCGGGCGGGTGTTCGCGTAGCCGAAGAAGTACGGACCGGTCTTGAGGTACTTGTCGTACGAGACGTAGGACCGGTTGCCGACGATGTAGAAGTTGTCGAAGAGCCGGGTGTAGGTCTCCTCGACGATGCTCCAGCCGTTGAGGGCCCAGTCGCCCGCGCCGGCCTCGGCCCCGTCGGAGAGGACCGTCTGCCCGTCGGCGGTCACGGTGATGGCGTCACCGTAGAAGCCGCCCTCGGACACACCACCGTCGGTCTGGTAGCGCAGCCGGAACTGCGCGACCTTGCCCGCCGCCACGTCGAGCGGGATGTTGATGTCGACCCACTCGCCGTTGCTGCTGCCGTCTAGGGCCGGACGTCCGGGCGAGATCTCCGGGAGCGGCTGGCCGTCGACCGTGCCGTTCAGCGGCGTCCAGGTCTGGCCGTCGTCGGTCGACACCTCGAAGAACAGGTAGTCGAACCCGGCCTCGATCTGGTAGCGGCCCTTCATCGTCAACGTCGCCGACGACTTCCCGGTCAGGTCCAGCGTCCGGGTCATCGCGTTGTTGAGGTCGTCCTCGTTGCCCGAGAAGAACTGCTTGGTGCCCTCGAACGGCGCGCCGTTGTTGAAGGTGTACTCACGCTGCGGCAGCACCACCACGGCGCCCTGCGGCTTGTCGGAGTTGTACTCCTGCGGGCCGAGGGTCATGGTGCGCTTCTGGCCCGCGACGAGGACCTCGTAGTCGAGCCAGCCGAGCTGGAGCTTGTTCCAGGCGCCCAGGTCGCCACCGCGCTCGCCGATGCCGCCGTCGTTCTTGCCACCGAGCCGGCTCTGGGCCATCAGGGTCCAGTGCTCGTTGTTGTTGTCCCCACCGCTGAGCACGTTGTAGTCGTCCGGCAGACCGAGGTCGTGCCCGTACTCGTGGTAGAAGACGCTCCGGCCGCCGTTCTCCGGCTGGATGGTGTAGTCACCGATCCAGATGCCGGTGCTGCCGATCTGGGTGCCACCGGCCGGGAAGTTGGCCGGACCGGTCGAGCCCTGGTCGGAGACGTAGGCGTACCAGCGGTGGCTCCAGATGGCGTCCTCACCCTGGTACGGGTCACCGTCGGCCTCGTCGCCGCCGGAGTGGACGATCTGGAAGTGGTCGATGTAGCCGTCCGACTCGTTGAAGTTGCCGTCCGAGTCGTGGTCGTACCGGTCCCACTGGTCCATCGCCTTGACTTCCGCGGCGATCTCGGCGTCGCTGCGGCCGGCGGCCTTCTGGTCGGCCACCCACTGGTTGGCGGCGTCGCGGACCAGCGCCCAGGTGTTGGTGCAGACGTTGTCGTCGCACGGGAAGCCGCCGGAGCGGCCGTAGCGGGCCTCGTTGTAGCGGACCTTGACCCAGTCCGTCACCGTGCCCTCGACGCTGTAGCGACCCGAGGACTGGGCCTCGTAGTACTGCTTCAGCGACTCGTCACCGGGCGCGGTGCCGAAGTAGAGCTTGCGGTAGTGGTCCGCGTTGTAGTCCGCCTGCCAGACGGTGGAGTTGTCCACCGCGCGGTTGGGGGCCGGGATCTCGTTGTGCAGCGGCCCGTCGAACCGGGTCGGACCCGGCGTGCCCGGGTCGGTGTCCTGGTCCGGGTAGTTCGGGTGCCGCTCGTTGCCGAACTCGGCCAGGATCACGAAGATCCGGTCGGTCCGCTCGCGGGAGAGCTCGACGTACTGGTCCTCGGTCTGGGCGGTGCCGGACCCGGCGGTGCGGGCGGTAGCCCCCTCCGCCTGGGTCTTGCCGACCTTGACCACCGTGCTGCCGTTGATCCGCTGTGCCTTGGCCTTGCCGGTGAGGACCTCGCTCAGGCCCTCCTGGCGCAGGGCGCGACGCTTGTCCTCGAGCGGGTTCGGCAGGTCGTGGTCGACATGGGCGGGCTCGGCAACCGACGGAGCGGCCGTCGGCAGTTTCGGCTGCGGCGCGGCGCTGGCGGATGTGGTGAACGCCAGTCCCGACGCTGTCAGCCCAAGCCCGAGCAGACCCACTGCGACTTTGCGCACGTGGTACCTCCGGTGTGAGGGAACCGGCCCTACGGGGGTATGGGCCGGTGGAAATCGATCCCACTAGTGGGACCAATGGTGAACATAGACACTGGTGGGACCGGTGGGAAGATGCGTACGTCGATTTGTTGCAAGATTTTGTTGGGAATGCTTTTCACTGTCACACCCCGGATCTTCATCAACCATGGTGAGCTGGGGGAATGGATGGCGAAGAGTGTCAAGTGAGACCTTTCGATCAATTTGTTTGCGTACGCAAAAAAGGGGCCGGTGGCGTCGCCGCCACCGGCCCCACAGGTAACGCTGTTGTCAGTTGCTGACCTTGACCACCATGTCGTCGGTCGGGTTGGTGCTCTGCTGGACGATCTCGATGCGGGTGCCGCTGCCGGCCACCTTCACCGAGTTCCACGGGTTGCTCGCCGTCCAGTACTTGTTCGGCCCGCTGTCGCTGAACACCGGGTTCGGGTCCAGCGCCGGGACGGTCACCGGCACCCCGTTTACGTGGAACGTCTGGGCCGGCTTGCCGAACTTGCTGAAGGTGGCGTCGTAACCGTTACGCCGGTTGGTGATGCCGCCCTGGCCCACCTTGATCTGGCCCGGCCGCACGTCCACCGGGAGGTTCAGGCCGAAGCCCGGGTGCTCCGAGGTGTTGTTGTCGCCGTACGCGTAGTTGACGTACCAGACCAGCATGCCGGGGTGGTTCGAGAACCGCTCCACCCAGTTCGGCCGGGTGTTGGTGAACCCGTAGTTGTACCCGCCGGTGCGCAGGGTGTCGTCGTACCCGACGTAGCTGCGGTTCTCCGCGATGTAGAACCGCGGGTAGGTGTCGGTGACCGAGCCGGTCATCCGGGTGAAGCCCTTCGCGGTCCACTCCGCGGCCAGCGTCTCGGCGTCGTCGGTCCACACGGTGGCGCCGTCGGCGACCAGCGAGACGTTGTCCAGGAACGCGCCGGCGAGGTGCACGCCGCCGTCGGTCTGGTAGCGGTAGCGGAACTGCACGGTCTGCCCGGCGTACGCGGACAGGTCGTAGCTGAGGTCCACCCAGTTGCCGCTGGTGGAGCCGTCGACCCCGGTCTCCCCGGCGTCGATCGACGAGTTGCCCAGCGGGGTCCAGCTGGCGCCACCGTTGGCGGACACCTCGGCGTAGAGGTAGTCGTAGTCCTCTTCGATGTCGTACCAGGCCTTCGCGGTGATCGACGCGGCGGTCTTACCGGTCAGGTCCAGCTGACGGGTCAGCGTGGTGTTCAGGTCGTCGGCGCTGCCGCCCCACCACTCGTACGACCCGCCGAACGGCGTGTTGTAGCTCGTGGTCTGGGTCTGCGCGGGCAGGTTGACCACGACCGCCTGGGCCTTCGGCCCGTCGCTGTCACCGGCCGGCCCGAGCGTCACCTGGGTGGTGCCGCTGTCCTCCTCGACCACCGAGTAGTTCAGCCAGCCGAGGAAGAGCTTCGACCACGGGTCCATGTAGCCCGGGGTCGACCCGATGTCGTCGGTGCCGTGGCTCAGCCACGAACCCGAGGACATCAGGCTCCAGAAGCCGACGCCGTTGTCGCCACCGGCGGTGTCGTAGAGGTCCGGCAGACCGAGGTCGTGGCCGTACTCGTGGGCGAACACGCCCAGCCCGCCGTTCTCCGGCTCCGTGGTGTAGTCCCGGATCCAGATGCCGGTGTCGCCGATCTGCACACCACCGGCCTTGTTGTCCGCCGGGCCGGCGCTGCCGGCGAGGTTCGGGAACGCGGCCCAGCGGTGCGACCAGATGGCGTCCTCGCCCTGGGCGCCGCCGCCGGCCTCCTCACCCTCGCCCGCGTGCACCGCCTGGAAGTGGTCGATGTAGCCGTCGGCCTCGTTGAAGTCGCCGTCACCGTCGAAGTCGTACCGGTCCCAGATGTCGAACTGGGTCAGGTACTGCTTGATCTCCGCGGTGGTCTTGCCGGCGGCGACCTGCGACTCGTACCAGGCGGTGGCGCTGTCCTTGACGAAGTTCCAGTAGCCGTCCGCCTCGGAGATGGCGTTGCTGCCGTACCGGGCCTCGTTGTAGGGCACCTGCACCCAGTCGGTGACGTCGCCGTTGACCGTGTAGCGGCCGCCGGACTGCTTCAGGTAGAAGTCCCGCATCGACTCGCCCGGACCGTAGAACATGTCCAGGTAGTGGGCCCGGTCGAAGTTCGGCCGCCACAGCGTGCTGTTGTCGTCGGTGGCGCCGCCGTCCCAGTTGCGGTCCGGCTCGGCGATCTGGTTGACCACCGGGCCGGCAGCTCCACCGGTCCGGGGGTCGATCTGGTCGCCGAAGTTGACCAGCATCGTGAAGATGGGGTCGGTCTTCGGCGCCTGCTGGTACTCGACGAACAGGTCGTCCTTGACCTGGATGACCTTCGAACCGTTGCGCGTCTGCAGCTTGGCCTTGCCGGAGAGCAGGTCGGCGATCGCCTGCTTCCGGACCTCCCGCCGCTGATCCGCCATCGGATCGGGGAGGTTGTCCTTGCCGTGCTTCGCCTTGTCGGAACCGGGGGTCGGGCCCGCGACCGGTGCGCCGGAGGCCGGCGCCGACACGACTCCCGCCGCCAGCAGCGCGGCCGCAGCGGTGGCCAGGCCGGCTGTGACTCGTCTCCTCAAAGGTCCTCCTCCTTTGTGGATCTGTTACATGACAGACTCGACCGTGGCCGTGACTGTCATGTGATGCGTCACTCACCCTGACAGAGGAGTAGCCCGTTGTCACGGGTCAATTGACGCCTCAGGCGACGATCTCCGGGCGACATGTCGGGACAAATACGTGCCAAAGCGTGTGGCCCATCAACTCGGGTTCACGTCACGGTTTGGCCACGATCACCCACAGTGACGGTGGTTATGAGGTCCCATGAGGAGAGCGCCGCCGGCTGGAAAAGTGTCACAGCGGGTTGCTCGAACAGCCGGACGCGGTAAGAACCGGCCGGAACGAGCGGGGCCCGTCCGGAGCGTGGTGCTCCGGACGGGCCCCTTGGTGCCCCGTCGCCGGGATCGCTCGGGTCAGTTCGTCGCCGGTGTGACGTACACGGTGGCGTACGAGTTGTCCTTCGCGGTCTGCTTGATGGTGATCGAGACGCCGTAGCTCACGCCCTGGTCACCCGGGTTGCCGGTGCCCAGCACGATGACGCCGCCGCCCAGGGTCGCCCCGTAGTACGCCGGAGCCGGCGTGCCGTCGGGGTTGGTGACCCGGGTGGTGTACCGCTCATTCCCCTTCGACGGGACGACCACCGAGGCGTCGCTGTCCCGGGCGTACGCCGCGCCGTCCCGGATCTCGATGCCCGGGTACCAGCCCTTGGCGTCGCTGAAGCCCGGCACCGCCGGCTGCGCCGGGAAGTTGGTGCAGTACTCGCTGTACGGCTCGTCCGCCGCCTCCAGGCACTCCTTGAAGGAGTACGTGGGCTTGAGCGAGAAGGCCGCGTTCGCGGACTGCGGCCGGCTGGGCAGGTTGTCCAGCACCGACGGGTCCTTGACGGCCGCCTCACCCGTGCGGCGGTACGGGTCGAAGTGCGAGTCCACGATCAGCAGCCCGCCCTTGGCGCCGTAGCTGGGCAGCGCGGTCAACTGCGCGGTGACGTGGTTGACGTCGCCGAGCGCGGTGTCCCGGTACCAGACCAGCATGCCCGGGGCGTTGTACGACAACTTGTCGACCTTCCACGCCTCGTGCGAGTACACGGTGTCGTAGGCGTACTTCAGGCCGTTGTCGAAGCCGTCGAAGTTGCGCCACTCGGCCAGGTAGTAGTGCGCCTGGGTGGAGGTGCCGCCGTCGATCCGCCAGCCCGGGCCGGTGGTGTCGACGAAGGTGCCGCCGGTCGCGGTCCAGCCGCTGGTCCCGCTCTCGACGTCGTCGCTCCAGGTGGTGGTGCCACCGCCGGTCACCGAGAAGTCGTCGGCGAACCAGCCGCGCTCCACGAACGCCTCGTCGGTGGCGTAGCGGAGCCGGAGCTGCACGGTCTGCCCGGCGTACGCCGACAGGTCGACGTAGTCGTGCCGCCAGCCGTGGGTGTCACCGGTGAGGCCGTACTTCTTGTTGCCGAAGTCGACCATCCGACCGTTCGGGTCGGCGTAGCCGTCGTCCGTGGTGACCAGCTTGCCGGTCGAGTCGTAGACCTTCTGCTCGGCCCAGGTGGCGCCGCCGTCGGTCGAGATCTCGACGAAGCCGTAGTCCCAGTCCGCCTCGATGACGAAGTTGTTCCACATCCAGAACTTCGCGTCGGCCGCGGCCGGGACCGCCACCTGACGGGCGATCTTGACGTCCGCCCAGTCCTGGTCGGCGCCGGTGTACCACATGTTCGCCCCGCTGTGCGGCGTGGCCAACGTGATCACCTTGTTCGGCAGGTTGATCTTGATGCCGTCCTGGGTGCCGCGCGGCGTGCGCGAGGTCTGGCCCAGCTGCACGTCGCGGGGGGAGGCGCCGGGCGCGAGGGTCAGCGGGTCGGCCCAGCCGAGCACCCACTTGTCCCACAGGCCCATGTGCGTCGGCAGCGCCTGGAAGACCTCACCGGAGTGCGAGCCCGAGGCCATCAGGTCCCAGAAGTCGACGTCCGAGTCGGCGTTGCCGGAGGTGTCGTAGAGGTCCGGCAGGCCCAGGTCGTGCCCGAACTCGTGGGCGAAGACGCCGACGCCGGCGTCCTCCGGCTGCACGATGTAGTTCGACACCTGGAGGTTGGTGCCGGGGATCGTGTAGCCGCCGGCGATCGACGACGAGTGCGCCCACACCGCGTAGGTGCCCTCGGCGCCGCCGCCGCGCGACTTGCCCTGGCCGGCGTGCACCAGCACCAGGTGGTCGATCACGCCGTCCGGCTCGAAGACGTTGCCGTCACCGTCGCGGTCGCCCTGGTCCTCGATGTCGTAGTCGGCCCACGGGAAGTTCGGGTCCATCTTCGCGAGGGTGTCGATCGCGTCAGTGGCCAGCCGCCCCGCGCCCTGCGGGTTGTCCGGGTGGCCGTTCATCGACTGCTGGCGGCCGGCGACCCAGTTGCCGTTCTCGTCCTGGAAGCAGCGCGAGGCCGCGTACCAGCCCTCGGAGTGCGGCACCTTGATCCACGGGCTGGCCTGCCCGTCGACCGTGTACGCGCCCTTGGACATCTCCAGGTACATGTTGTGCATGGTCCGGCCGGCCAGGCTGACGCCCGGCTTGCCGTCCGGGCCGGTCAGGTCCGGGCGGACCCGCTCGGTGATGCCCTCCTTGGTGTAGAGCATCTTGTCGAAGTGCTGCGGCGAGAAGTCCGGCACCCACATCGAGTTGTTGTCCTCGTGCGGCAGGGTGGCCGGGTTCGGGATGTTGTTGTGCAGCGGCCCGTTCTGCACGGTGCCGAGGACACAGCTCCGGTCCTCGAAGACCGTCTTGGGGACCATGACGTCGGTGAAGTCGTCGTTGGCCTGCTCGTTGAACTCGACCAGCAGCGTCAGCAGCTTGGCCGTCTGGGTGCCCTTGGCCTGCTTGATCTGCCGCGGGTTCTTACCCGTCTTGATCGCCTCGGCCTCGGTCTTGGCGAGCTGCCTCGCGGTGACCGGGTTGCCCCGGGCGAACTTCCGGTCGTAGGCCCGTGCCTCGTCGACCGCCGGGGCGTACACACCGCCCTTGCCCTTGACCTCGCGACCGTCGGAGTCCGGCTGCACCGCGGGCTCGGCGTAGTTGATGTAGAACTCGTCGGCCCCGATGGTGGCCCGGGCGGGCCCCGACTCGGCTGCCGCCGCGCTGCCGGTCACGGTCAGTGACGTGGCGGCGAGGGCGAGGGCGGGCAGGGCGACGAGTAGGCGTCGCCGCGACCCGGGGTGGGGATTTCTGTTCATGCCGCTCCATTTCTCGGGCATGGGGGAGGATGGCGCCGGGCAGCCGGCATCGATGTGATGACCGTCGAAGCGTCCCGACCTGCGTGAACCTAAATCAGAAATAACGCGAATGACAGGGGTCGAACGCCGCCTGTGTCCGTTCAGCTTCTCCCGGGTCAGCCGACCGACCGATGTGACACCTCGTGGGCGGCCCGGTTCCTGCCCGTAAGACATGACGGAGGGTGGCGGTCCGCTCGGACCGCCACCCTCCGGGTCGTACGTCTGCCGTCAGTCCTCGTCGGACTTGCCGCCGCCCATGCCCGAGGCGATCAGTTCCATCACCGAGGAGTCCTGGAGCGTGGTGACGTCGCCCAGCGACCGGTGCTCCGCGACGTCCCGCAGCAGCCGGCGCATGATCTTGCCGGAGCGGGTCTTCGGCAGCTCGGGCACCAGCATGATCTGCCGCGGCTTGGCGATCGGGCCGAGCGTCTTCGCCACGTGGTTGCGCAGGTCGGCGATGAGCTGCTCGCCGGCCGCGCCGGCGGTGTCGGTGCTGCCGCGTGGGATGGCGAACGCGACGATCGCCTGCCCGGTGGTCGGATCGGTCGCGCCGACCACCGCGGCCTCGGCCACCGACGGGTGCGAGACCAGCGCCGACTCCACCTCGGTGGTGGAGATGTTGTGCCCGGAGACCAGCATCACGTCGTCCACCCGGCCGAGCAGCCAGATGTGCCCGTCGTCGTCCTTCTTCGCCCCGTCCCCCGCGAAGTACATGCCCTGGAACCGCGACCAGTACGTCTCGATGAACCGGTTGTCGTCACCCCAGATGGTGCGCAGCATGGACGGCCACGGCTCCCGCAGCACCAGGTAACCGCCACCGCCGTTGGGCACCGGCTGGCCCTGGTCGTCCACCACGTCGGCGACGATCCCCGGCAGCGGGGTCATCGCGCTGCCCGGCTTGGCGGCGGTCACCCCGGGCAGCGGGGAGATCATGATCGCGCCGGTCTCGGTCTGCCACCAGGTGTCCACGATGGGCAGCTGGCCCCGGCCGACGTGCTGCCGGTACCAGATCCACGCCTCCGGGTTGATCGGCTCGCCGACGCTGCCGAGCAGCCGCAGCGACGACAGGTCGAAGCCGGCCGGGATGTCCTCGCCCCACTTCATCATCGTGCGGATCAGCGTCGGCGCGGTGTAGAGGATGGTGACCTGGTACTTGTCGACGATCTCCCAGAACCGGCCCTTGTGCGGGGTGTCCGGGGTGCCCTCGTACATCACCTGGGTGGCGCCGTTGGAGAGCGGGCCGTACACGATGTAGGAGTGGCCGGTCACCCAGCCGATGTCGGCGGTGCACCAGTAGACGTCGGTCTCCGGCTTGAGGTCGAAGACCGCGTGCGTGGTGTACGACGTCTGGGTCAGGTAACCGCCGGTGGTGTGCAGGATGCCCTTCGGGCGGGCGGTGGTGCCGCTGGTGTAGAGGATGAAGAGCGGGTGCTCGGCGTCGAACGGCTGGGCGGTGTGCTCCACCGGGGCGGTCTCCACCGTCTCGTGCCACCAGTGGTCCTTGGCCGACCAGGCGACCTCCTCGCCGGTGCGGCGCACCACCAGCACGTGCTCGATCGACGGGCAGTTCGCCACCGCCTCGTCCACGGTCGGCTTCAGCGCCGACGGCTTGCCCCGCCGGAAGCCGCCGTCCGCGGTGATCACCACCTTGGCGGTGGCGTCCTGGATCCGGTTGGTCAGCGCGTCGGCCGAGAAGCCGCCGAAGACCACGCTGTGCGTGGCGCCGATCCGGGCGCAGGCCAGCATCGCGACCGCCGCCTCCGGGATCATCGGCAGGTAGATCGCCACCCGGTCGCCGGCGGTGACGCCGAGGTCGGTCAGCGCGTTCGCCGCCTGGCAGGTGAGCCGGTGCAGTTCGGCGTACGTGATGGTCCGGGTGTCGCCCGGCTCGCCCTCCCAGTGGATCGCGACCTTGTCGCCGCGACCCGCCTCGACGTGCCGGTCCAGGCAGTTGTACGCCACGTTGAGCTGCCCGCCGACGAACCACTTCGCGAACGGCGGATTCGACCAGTCCAGCACCTGGTCCCACTGCTTCGCCCAGGTCAGCCGCCCGGCCTGGCGCTCCCAGAAGGCCAGCCGGTCGGCTTCCGCCTCGGCGTACGCGTCCGCCTTGACGTTGGCGTCGGCGGCGAGTTCGGCCGGCGGCGGGAACTGGCGCGTCTCGTTCAGCAGATTGGCCAATGCCTCGCTCATGCCGTGCTCCCTCGTCGCTCGGGTGACCTGGGTCTCGTGGGGGAGAGGTTAGTCGGAGCTCCGGGGCCGAGGCGACCGGTCATCCGCCGGATCGCGCCGAGCGGCCCACGACGCGCGCCGGACGGCGCTCTCGGCCGCGGGGGAGGTCGGGATGGCCACGCGGCGGCATCGGGCAACCCGCGTCGATCACGACCATGTCCGGTGGCCGTCCGGGCCGGCGGTGGCCCGGATCGCGTTCGGGCCAGGTGCGGCTCGGGGCGGGCGGCCGGGTCGCTAGATCCTTGGCCGCCAGATTCTCGACGTTTGTGTCAAGTTTTTGAGCGGGCGTAACGTTGGGTTGCCCGCTCCACATTTTGCAGACATGGGTTCTGACCAGCCACTTTGGTGTGGCACAGCCGGTCGCCACGGCGGCCGGACATCGGCGCAGCGGGTGGCGGCGGCCGGCCAAGATCGGGCCGCAGGTCCCTGCGTGAGCTTGGCCCGAGGTAGGGCCACAGGTTGTTTGTCCGGCTCAACCGGCCTGCTCGGCGGTCCGAGGCGGAGCCTCTCTGGTGCGGTGGCCATTAACGTTCGCCGGGTTGTCGGGGTTGCGGAGATGTCGTAGGGGTGGTGTTGGCTGGGGTTTGTGCCTCGCCGTCGGGATCCTGCCGCGCCGCGGGTTGTGCATTGCACGGCTCGGGTGGGGTTGCGGGTGACGGCGGGGCAGCGGCGGCGGTGTTTCGGCCTGTTGCGCTCGGCGGGTGACGTGTGGGCGTGTGTGTTGGAGGTCAACGCGTGGCGGCGCCGCCGGCACGATGCACCGCTGGTCGGTTACCAGGAGTTGTGTCGGGAGTTGGCGGCGTCGGGGCCGGGCACGTTCGGCGAACCGGACACCACGGGCGCGCGGTCGGTGCTGCGCCGGTTTTCGAATGCGTGGTTCGCGGCCGCGAAACGCCGCGCCGGCGGTGACGTGTCGGCGCGGTTCCCGCGGCGGCGGCGGGGGCTGGTGCCGGTGCGTTGGTATCACGGCACGTTCACCATCGATGGGCGCCGGGTGCGGATTCCGACCACCAAAGGCGGCCCGGCGTTGTGGGTGCGGTTGGCGCGGGATGTGCCGTATCCGGTGGAGCAGGTCCGGTCGATCACCTTGTTGTGCGAGGGTGGGCGGCTGTTTCTCGACGTCACCGCCGAAGTCACCGTCGTCACCTACCCGCCGGGTGAGGAGCCGGATCCGGGTCGGGTGGCCGGGGTGGATCTGGGGATCATTCACCCGTACGCGGTGGCTGGCCCCGAGGGTGAGGGGCTGTTGGTGTCGGGGCGGGCGGTCCGCGCTGAGCATCGCATGCACCTGGCCGACACCAAGGCCCGCCGCCGAGCGGTGGCCCGCCGCGCCCCTAGGCCGGGTGAGAAGGGGTCACGTCGGTGGCGCACGTACCGCCGTCGTGCCCGGTTGGTGGAGGGCCGGCACCGGCGGCGGGTCCGCCAGGCCCAGCACGAGGCCGCCCGCACGGTCATCACCTGGGCCCAGCAGCAGCGGGTGGGTGT